>CAYQDC010000048.1:0-11173 GCA_964416205.1 uncultured Acetobacter sp.
TTAACAATGGATTTTGACCCGTTTACGGGTAGCAAGTAATCTTTGCCCTGTCAGATTGTTATACGCCCTTAAGGCGTTCGCTGGCACTATTAGGGTTACACCCGTTATAGAAGAACCACCGGCTATGCCAGTGGGTTTCTTTTTTTTATAAAGGCAAATTATATTTTGTATTTTTTTATCAATTTCTCTATTTGTTCATTTAAGAACCTGTGCCCTTGTTTTAGCAATGGTTTCGACCTCTTATCATGGAAACACTCGCCAATCTGCTCTATCTTTTTATGTAGGCGTGTTTTTATTGGCTGGTTGCGGTTTTGGGGTACCATTAGTCGCGGACATCTTGGTATTTAACGCGCTTTTTTATTAGCTCACGGATTTTTTCGGCATCCTTTGCCTCCATAGCATATAGCGGTATGGAAAATGGTGTGAAGACATTGTGCCGACACAGGCGTTGCATAAATGTCAAACAGTAGCTGTTTTCCTTTGCTGGCTTTACATGCAGGACGATAATCGCGTGGCGAGTCAGTGGGCTGGTGTATTTTTCTTCGGCTAAGGTAATGTCTTGCCATTTTAAAGGGCTGTTGTGGTCAATTTTTATTCCTTCGCGGGTGATGACGGCTAATGTCTGTGGGAATATCAGCACAAAGACGGCCGAGGCAAAGGCTGCCAGCGTTAAAAACATAACGATGGTCAGTAAAATTGCTACAAGCCAGCTTGTTATTAGATGGGCAAAGATTAAGCCATGTGCCAGCGCCCACAGAATACACGACAGGACGGCGTAGATGATAGTCAATAAGATGATTTGGCGACGTTCATAGAAGAAGATTTCTTCTGCGTCGGGGTGGATAATGTTTTTGATGCGTTCGCGCAGTTCGCAAGAGGCTTTTCTTGTGCGGCGGGAATTGGTTTCGTTTGTGGTCGGGAATGAACGGCTGATGGCTTTCATCTCGGCTTCGGCGTGCATAGCGGCCCTTTTGGCACGCAACATGGCACGGATGGCCTTGCGAGCTTTGATTGTGGCGCGCAGGGCTTTTTTTGCGGAGCGACGGGCTTTGTGTTCAGCTGCTTTTTCTACTGTTATTAAAGTTGCCTCCAAAGTGTGTTCCATGATTTTTTTCGGCGCTTCTTTGGCGACGGTCGGTATCTTTTTGATTTTTTCTTTTACGGCTTTACCAGCGTGTGCCGTCTTTTGGCGGATAGCTGCGGTTTTGTCGGATTTGGTTGTTGCTTCCGATTTAGATATGGTTTTGATTGGTTTGTTGGCTGATCTGGTTTTGGTTTTGCCTGCGATGGTGCGAGGTTTAGCTTTGGCCGGATTTTTCTTTTCGGTGGCCGGGGAGGGGGAGATTGCTTTGGACATAATGGTTCCTTTCCACGAAAAAATATTTATTGTCAGATTAACATGGCAACGGTTAATGTAGGGTTAATTGTAGCGGTCAGTATGTTTTTTTGCGTGCGAATAGGAAAAAAACGGGCAGCTGGCGACAGAGGAGAAGGGGAGAGACTGAAGAGAGATGACGGAATGGAAATGGGTGGTTAGAACATGCCTTTTCTTTTGAAGTAAATAATCGTCATAATGGTAGCGACAGCGGAAATGCTCATTACCAGCCAGAAGCCGTTGGGGTTTTCGGCAAAGGCGACTGGGACGTTCATGCCCCAAAACGAGGCCAGCATTGTTGGGATGGATAGGATAATTGTGATGGCGGCAAGAAATTTCATAATCAGGTTGACGTTATTGTTGATGATGCTGGCAAAACCGTCCATCATGCCTTCCAAAATGGAACGGTGCATATCTACCATTTCTATCGCCTGTTTGTTTTCTATTATCACATCATCCAGAAGGTCGGCGTCGCTGTTGTCAAACCCTGCGAATTTTGCCATTGCAGGGTCACGCATCAGCCGCAATAGTTTTAACAATACCAGGTGGTTATCTTTTAATGCGGTTGTGAAATATACCATAGACTTTTGTATTTCCATTAACTGAAATAGTTCTTTGTTAGACGTGGTGCGGCGCAGGGCGTATTCCAATTCGTCAATGCGTTTGTTGATGATGGTCAAATATTTCAAATAATACTGTGTGCAACGGTATAAAATATTCAGCATAAAGCGGGCACGGTCGCGGGTGTCAAATGTTTTGGCCGTGGAGCGGTTAAACGAATTCATAACCCGGTTGTCACGGGCGCATATTGTGATGAAATTTTTTGGTGTGATAACCAAACCGCACGGCAGAGTGTCAAAATTACCTTCATCGTCCAACAGCGGCAGATTGACAATCAACGCCAGCGAGTTTTTATCCTGCTCCACACGCGAACGTTCGTCGGCATCCAGAGCGTTGCTTAACAAATCATAATCCACGTGCAATCCATTGGAAACTAGCTGCATCTCTTCTTCATTCGGATTGATGAGCGAGTACCAGGACATCGGGAGAATCTTGTTCTTTTTGAGTTTGGCCAGTTTTCCGTCTTCTTCGGTGCGATAGACTCTAAGCATACTCCCTCCCGGCGTTGAGTAACGCCTGCCGTAAAATAATCATGACATTTGCAAAGAAAGTAAAAATGGTGCGGCCAAGAAGACTTGAACTTCCACGGGCTTAGCCCATAACGACCTCAACGTTACGCGTCTACCAATTCCGCCATGGCCGCACATCTCAAACCCCGAGCGCCGGAAATGTCCGGCAGGGTACGTTTTTATTTTGGAAATCTGGCTGGTATTGATCCACCAGATAAATCCGTTGGTGTTCCGCCCGCTTTGTACGTACGGAAGCGTTTTAGATGACATCGTGCAAAATAAAACCCGATGCATGCTAAAACATCTGTCTGCACCTGCGTTGTTTCTTATCGATGAATTGCGTTGCGGTGCAAAACGAGTTTGTAATATAATAAAATTTCGAATAAATCAAGTTTTTTTTTGCCGGTGGGGATTTTTTGTTATTAAAGTGTACTAGTGGCCGTACTGTGCGGTGTGTATATGGCATATAAGGAGCGTTTTTTTGAAAAGGCGGTCTGAAAAATGTCGTGTTTGTTAAAAAGGTTTACATTGTGTCTGGTGTGTTGTAGACTCGCCAAAGCGGTGATTGGTTGTTCTGTTTAGCTGTCGGGCGCCGGCTTTTTTATGACTGAATTTATGTCGGGTATGTGTGGTATTGTATTGCGGAAAAGGACGAGCGGTGGTGAGGCGGATTGTTAAGTCCTTGCTGGTTGTGCTTGACTTCCCAATGCTGGTATGCTAAATAGACAGCAAAACAGATATTGTTAATCTTTGCGGAGTTTTTGATAAGATGAAAGCCAGAACACGTTTTGCCCCGAGCCCTACCGGCTATATGCACATCGGCAACTTACGGACAGCCCTTTATGAATACCTGATTGCCAAATCTACTGGTGGTAGCTTTATCTTGAGGATTGAAGATACCGATCAGAAACGTTATGTGGAAGGAGCGATTGAAATTATCTACAATACTCTTAAAACCGTGGGTATAAATTGGGACGAGGGGCCAGATATAGGTGGTGATTACGGACCGTATATCCAGTCCGAACGGTTGTCGCTTTATCAGAAGTATGCACATGAATTGGTTGAACTTGGTGGCGCACATTATTGTTTTTGTGCCAAAACCGAGGTCGATGAGCAGAAAGGTGAAGAACTAAACATCAAATTCAAGGATCCGTGCAGACGCTTGTCATTGGATGAGGCGAAAAGGCGCGTGGCTGCTGGTGAATCGTATGTTATCCGCCAAAACATCAATCGCAAGGGTAAATCGCTCTTTCATGACGTGGTTTATGGTGATATTGAAATTGATTATGACGAGTTGGATGAGGGAGTTTTGCTCAAATCAGATGGTTTTCCGACCTATAATTTTGCCAACGTTATAGATGACCACCTGATGGCGATTACCCATGTGGTGCGTGGCAATGAATATATCTCTTCTACGCCAAAATATAACCTGATTTATGAGGCTTTTGGCTGGAATCCACCGATTTATGTCCACGTGGCGCAGGTGATGAAAGACGCGCAACACAAGCTTTCCAAGCGCAACGGTGATGCGTCGTTTCAGGATTTGGTTGCAAAAGGATATCTGCCGGTCGCTATCCTGAATTATATTGCACTGTTGGGCTGGAATCCAGGCACTGAGCAGGAAATCTTTTCGCTTTCTGAGTTGGAACAGGTTTTTAGTGCAGAACGGCTGAATAAATCGCCGGCTATTTTTGATATTAACAAGCTGCGCTGGATGAACGGTTGTTATATCCGTGCGTTGCCGTTTGAGGAATTTCACAAGCTGGCGTGTCGGGAATATGATAAATTCATTACCCGCGACATTAACCGCGAGGCGCTTTCCAGAGTTCTTCAATCGCGTATTGAAACACTTAATGATATTGCCGAAACAGCGGCGTTTATTGAACAACGGCCAGACTTTAGCCCTGAATTGTTTACCAACAAAAAAATGAAGACCGATTCGGAAATTGCTGCTACAGCTCTGGCTCTGGCCTATCCTGCGTTGGAAAAACTGGCTGTTTGGACTAATGAAAGTCTGTTTGACTGTCTGAAGCAGGTTGCTGCTGAAAATGGTATGAAAAACGGGCAAATCCTTTATCCGGTACGAGTTGTCTTGACCGGGCTTGAAACGACTCCTGGCGGAGCCAGTGAAGTGGCGGAAGTGTTGGGGAAGGATGAAACTCTCCGTCGTTTAAAGTCTTTAAAATAGAAATTTTGGCCTTTTAGGGTTATCTACTGGTCGGTTGAAATTAAGGTTTACCTCTATCGGCTCAAAGTTTTTCGTTTTTAAACGGTAGTGTTTATCCTTTGAAGCGAGGGTAAATGTGTATGGTGTGTAGTACAAAATTTCCGCTTTTAAGAATGTGGTGTTTTTTAACCTAGTTCAATGAGCAGATTTTTGGCCTGTTTTTTATGAAAAGTTTTATGCCTGCGGTGTGTGGCAGACTGAATATGTTTATATTGAAACACCCCGCGAACCGATAATCTGCTACAGACACTTAAAAAACGTTTTTAGATATGGCAAAATGCTTAGAAGAGTATAAAGCGAAGTATTAAAGATTGACATCCAGACGGAATGGAGTATATTGTATCCGTTTTTTATGGAGAATTTGGTTTTACTGATTTTGCATAGCTCTGTAATAAGGGACTTCATAAATATATGGTTAGATTTTTTGTTTTCTTTTTTGTGTTAACAAATTTTTGATTTAACAAAATAAGATGAAGTATATAATGATTGAAACGTTAGCAGACGCTTTGCAGATATTTTTTTAGGAGATGTCTATGGAAAAAGGAAATTATATTAACGAAGAGTTTCAGGCAGGTGATAGCGAGGATAGTCTGCATTGGCAGCCGGTAGCGAAAGTTGACGGAATGGGAAAAGTTCTGGCAGAGAAAAAAGCGTCCGGATTGGAGGGGACAGCTGATCTGGCGGAAAAGGAAATGTCGGAAATTACCCAGGATGCACATAAAAATATTCTTAAGCAAGTTCATGAACATCACCAGATGTATGTGGATTTGTGGTTGTCACATCTTAAAAGCAGGCGTGGACGGTAATTTGGTGTACATGTACCATTACGGAATGGCTTTTGCATGAGGCTGTTTTGGAAAAAAGCAGGGTAGAGTGAAAACTTTGCCCGTTTTCTTTATACAGATTATTTTGTTTTTTCAGAACAGACAGTTTTTTTTGTGTGTTTCGTATAAAAAACACTTTGTTCCATAAAACATAATTTTTATTTATTTATGGAAGATAATACTTTTTTGACAAATGTAAGTGTTTTTTGTCTTTTTGAATGAATGGGAAATCAAGAATTATTTGCAAGCGTTGCGGAAATGCTTTATCGTCATTGACGACTACAACAAAGGTATAACATTGATCCAAGCCATTGAAAAGGTTTATTTTCTTGCTAGAGCAAAAATTATCCTCGACCGAAAAAAAAGCTTGCATTTTAGAAATAATACTGTTAAAAATGCATTTATTGCCGTTTTAGCTCAGTTGGTAGAGCAACGCATTCGTAATGCGTGGGTCGGTGGTTCAAGTCCACTAAACGGCACCATTGCTGAGGGTCTGGTTTCTCTTGATTTGCTTTGTTTTTCGTCAAGACTCACTAGCCCTCCTTTTTTTTGCATTTTGTACTGTTTTTTTTCGATTCGTTTCACAAAACTTACACAATTTTCACACAATCGTCTTCCACGATTCTTCAAAGCAACATATTATCCACGAATAAAATAGTGTATAACAGAATTAACACTAAACAATTTGTATATAAAAAAATCAAAAATTTTTTATACAGAACTTTGCCCTTATCTTTTTTTGCCCTGCAAAGCACACAACATTGCCAGTGTGTCAGCCAGCTTGTTATTACCGGCGTGTTCATTTCTCCTGTTGGTATGTGCTTTAACCTTTTGTACTCTTATACCTTTGTTTTTCTTCACCTGATAAGCCCAGTATTTACATTCTAAATGATTTAAGTACTGCTCTCTTGATCGGGATTTGTCTTTAATTTCCCCTCTGATATATGATAAAGAGCGATGGATGAGAGGTTGTACTACATATATTTTAAGCCGATGATACAGGTGTTGTTTTTGCCGCAGGTGCAGAGGGACAGTGCTACCGTCGGGTTTATCGGCAGGGCGTTTTCATGTTTGCCGGGGGTCAGAATGCCGCTTTCTAGGTTGGAGGCGGATGAAGAATATATATTTTCCATCTGCGCTTCGTCTATGCCGTTTTCATCGGCGCCGATATACATTGCCATCAATCCTGAGGCCGGATCTTCACCCCAGTCGTTGGAGGCCAGAAGCAGGCAGGCTTCTTGCGACAGACCGTCGGCATAAATTTCAAACGCTTTTTCCTGTTCGGTTTCTATCAGCGAGGGGAAAACCCGAATATGGCCTCCCTGAGCGTGGGTTATCAGCGAGCCGGTGCTGGCGCCGGATGAGGACAGGGATGTCTGCATGCTGGTCGGAATTAGTCCGGCATCTATCAGAACCCGTTCGGTCAGGCCGGTAAATTCATTCAGGTGGAAAAATAGATTGCGAATGTTGATGCTTAATTCTGCCACCTGGGTTATCAACTGATTGGATTTGTATTTGGCCATGGCACGGGAATAGCCCATAATTCCGCCGACTGACAACACGCCGACAATCGCCAACACGCCCAACATCTCTATCATAGAACGTCCGTACTGATTGCTTGTCATTTTTCTCCCCTTATATCCCCATTTATATGTGAGATAGGTATGTAAATTTAATTTTAACTTAATTTTTGAGATATTTTAGCATAAATTTTGCGCGTTGTAAAGCCTGTTAAAAGTGCTATAACTAACGATATAGTCAAATAAAGCCAGGCAAGATTTTCATTGTTGGCGGGGAAGGGGTAAAACCAGATGTCGCTTTTGACGAGGGCTGTAGCGGTGGCAGTATTGGATACCAGGGGCAGGAACAGTGCTTTGGCTATCATAAAGCCGGCGAAGTGGTGTATCATCAGGTCAAATGTGTGGGCAGAGATGTATTGCAGTGCGGCGCTCTTTTGCCAAAGTGGTGCAAGTGCCCGTGCTATACGAAGCCAGAACAGGATGGCGAACAGGCTTAGGGCGTATATTGCAGCTACGGGAGCGTTAACGGTGTTCAGCCACGAGGGGATGTGATTGATGCCGGGAAAAATCATGGTCAGAATAGTAATGGCAAGTAGTAACAGTGGCAGACTATATACGGTGGGCAAGGTGTCGTACTTTTCCAGCAGATGGCGGTAGAGAAAACCGAAAGCGAACGAGGGTAAGAGATACAGTGCTCGCAGCGCTGTTAGTGTTAAACCTGGTTCGCCACGGTTTTCTGGTGCGTATGTTAAAGCCAGGTAGCCAAGCACGCAAGCACTGGCAAAAAACAGCAGGGCAGTTGCTGCATTTTCGGCATCTTTTTTTTCAGCGAATGGTTTTAATATTACAAAAGCAGCGGTTTGTACCAGAAACAACGGTACCAGAAACCAGCTGGCCATGTTATAGATAAACTGGTGGCCGTCGGTTATCGGGGCAAGCAGTAGATTATGGGCTGACAAATTACCGCCAAGGCTGAAGCCGTGCCAGTTGTTCAGATACCAACAGAGCAGGCCATAAGCAGCGTTCCAGGCATACAGCGGGATGATAAGTCGCATTAGTTTGTAACGGAAAAAAGTACTGTAGCTCCGGCTCAGATTTAAAAAATATCCAGAGACGAACATGAACAGCGCGATGTGGTAGTTCTGGTAACGGAGCAATCCGTGCAAATCCAAATAATCAAAAGAGCCGATGTGTCCGTCCATAATCATGAAAATGCCCAGCACGTACAGCATGCCGAATACAGGGGAACGTGTTTTTTTTGCATCATCTGCAGGGACAGTCTTTTGTCGCCGTGCGGTTGCGGGAGTCTGTCTGGCATCGGTTTTGTTGCCAGAAGCGAAACGAGAGCGGCGGACGTTTATCATCGGGTTAACCTTTTGTAAATCTTTTTACCTTATAAGACTTGTTTAAAAGGATGTTAATGTTGAAAATTTAAGTTTTTATTAATGTGTTACATTCTTCGCAAAATTATTTGGTGTGTATAAAAGAGAAAAACAGCTTTCTAAAGCGGGGCTTTTCCTTTATACTCGCCCGCAGTAGTTTTTTCGAGGGAAGGTATGGCTTCTTACAATATATTGAATTCCGGCAGGCGTGCTTGGAATATGCAGAGTTGGCTCTTGTTTATTTACAGCGTGGTGGTTACCTGTGCGTTGGTAGTTGTTGTTAGCAAAAACCGCTATGATGTCGTTTCGGTAGATGAGACGCCGACAGCGATGGAAATTTCGACGGTGTCAATGGCAGCGGCCTATACAGGTGAAACTTTACCGGTTGATGCGGATAGAACTGAAGCGGTTGAGGGATTTGTTTCTGAACAGAGTGAGGACGAGTCGTTTGATAATCCAGAAATTAAATGGTCTGTGGAGACCCTGGAAAGCCAGCCGGTCAGCCAAGACGATGTGTTGCTGGTGGAAAAAGGAGACCATTTTATAGGTTTGTTGCAGAAAGTCGGTATGGAATATGCGGAGGCTAATCAGGCGGCGGAAAGCCTTAAAAAGGCCGGATATGATGTCCGGAGGTTGCGTGCCGGGCAGAAAATAGACATCGTCAAGACTGTAGATGAGCAGTCTGGTGTGTTGCTTAGCGTGGATAAAATTGTTATCGCACCAAGAGCGGATGAACGTTATGTAGTGACTCGTAATGAAGATGAACAGTATGTTGCAGAAAAGGAAGAACTGGAATTAAAAAAGGAAAACCGGGTGGCTGAGGGGGTTATTAATTCTTCATTGGCAGCGGCAATGCAAGAAGCGGGTGTTCCTGCTACAGTTATCGGCAATTTTATCAATATTTTTGCATATACAGTGGATTTTCGCTCCGATGTGAAAAAAGGTGATTCGTTTAAGGTTTTGTTTGACCGCAAAGTCATGCCGGACGGAAAAGTGGTTAAAAATGGTGATATCCTTTATGCTGAAATGACTTTGGGCAAAGATAAAATTGCCCTTTATCGCTATGAAGACAGCAAAGGCAGTGTGGATTATTACAATGACAAGGGAAATGTGTTGAAACGGGCTTTGGATCGCAAGCCGATGGAATTTCGCGATGCGCGGATTTCTTCCAGATTTGGCTGGCGACAACATCCGATTTTGAAACGGCGCATCCTGCACAGTGGTGTTGATTATGCAGCACCGAAAGGCACCAGGATTTATGCCAGTGCGGACGGTGTGGTGAAACGGGCGCAATGGGCTGGTGGTTACGGGCGCTATGTGGTTATCCGCCATAATTCGGAATTTTCTACCGGGTATGCGCATATGAATGCATTTGCCAAAGGAATACGTCCAGGTGTGCGGGTCAAACAGGGGCAGGTTATTGGTTATGTCGGCTCTACGGGGCGCTCTACGGGGCCACATTTGCATTTTGAAGTGATTAAAAACGGCAAAAAGGTTGATCCGTTGAAAGTCAAAGCGGCAACCGGTACTAATCTTGCTGGCAGCGAGTTGTCGCGTTTTAAGAAAGAGGTGGCCAAGATTACGGAGATTGCTGAAGGGTTGAATGCTTATGTGGCTAACGATGCGGTTGCGTCGGTTTCTGGTAGAAAGGTGTCGACGACTGAAATGACGGTAACCGATGACGGCAAGGTTACCAAAACGGCTGTTAATCAACTGAAAACGGCAGGATAAGCCGAGGCGACTTTTATCTCCAACTAAGCGGATCGGTACATGGTTATTCAATGATTAATGGTCATTTTGTGGTGAGGAAAGGTTTTGGCCGTTATTATCTTTAGTTGCAACTGGTGGAAGGTAGCATGGCGATCTGTAGCTGTTATTTTTTGCGGAAAGGGGAGATTTTGCCTGCATTTGTATTTTAAATGAGCGCAGGCTCACTGGTGAAGCTCAGTTTAAGATCTTTGGTTTGCCAAATGTTATAGAGATTATGCGGGAGTATGCCCAAAGGAACTGTTGGCCTACCAACGTAGCTAAATTCAAAGTCAGTAAGATTTTGGCCAAACTTGCGTAAAATTAATATAAACAAAAGTGGTTGTTCCGGATAGGGAACAACCACTTTTTGTTAGATATCACTTTTACTTTTGCGTAAGTTTGGCTTGTCTTTTTGCAACGTCTTTTCGCAATATTTTCATGAACTTAAATTCCGGTTGGTTTTTTAAACGATTTTCAATATAAATATTGTCAGCCTCGGCTTTGCTTAACCTCTCGGCTTTGCTTAACCTCTCGGCTTTGCTTAATTTTCTACGCTGGTGGCTAAAGTATGTGATCAAAATCACATACTCAGCGGGCAAATCGCCGCCATTTATAAAATACTCTATAAAAATCTTTTCCGGGTTTTGCAATTCATAAATTCTAGACAGACAGGAAAAACTGATCTTATTTCCCCCTTCTTTAACGAGTCTTTTCCCTTTAACATATTTCAGCAAAATCTCTTCTCGATTTTGCGAGTCAAAGATTCTATCCTCAACTTTCTTAGGGAGACTATGACCCATTTGAATATACTTCAGCAGTAACTCTTCTGAGATTCTGAGCAGAACTTCCTCAGGGAGCTGATTGCCCATTTGAATATACTTCTGCAGTAACTCTTCTGAGATTCTGAGCAGAACTTTCTCAGGGAGACTATGACCATTTTTAACATACGCCAGCAGTAACTCTTCT
>CAYQDC010000049.1:0-10546 GCA_964416205.1 uncultured Acetobacter sp.
TTACATCAATAGCAATTCAATGTTCTACATCAATAGAAATGATACAAAAGAATTACAATCACTTGACAATTCACCAAGTGAAAAAAGACTTCAAATGATGATGAAATAACTATTTTCACAAAATCAAATTATGGAAATTACTGTTTTTACCAATGGAATGGTTTTTTCCTTTTCTCTATAAATACTTGGTTCTCATCCATCAAAAAAAGACGAAAAAACATTTGCGTTTATCAAAAAAGTGTGTTATACTTTCCTTAATAAAATAAAAATTATGTTTAATTATTAAATTTTATAGATATGATATTTTCTGGCTTAAGTTTCAATGTAGGTATGTTGTTCGGATTATGTCTTGGACAAGTAAGAGAAATATTTCAGGAAAGCGGTGTGTCGGTAGCGCTTGGAGTCGTCGTTGCAATACTGTTGTTACTTTTTTTCTATAAAAGGTTAGGTCTGAAGGAAGTTTTGATGGACATGTTCGACAAAGACGAAGGAGGTATCGGCCGGTAGTTCCAAAGAGCTTATAGCTTTACACAAAAAGAAACCCACCGGCTAAGCCGGTGGGTTTCTTTTTGTGTAAATTTGAGTAGATTTTTACTTTTGCCTTATGGGGGCTTTGCGTGGCAAAAAAAGATAAGGGCAAAGTTCTGTATAAAAAATTTGATTTTTTTTTATATACAAATTGTTTAGTGTCAATTCTGTTATACACTATTTTATTCGTGTATAATATGTTGACCTTTTTGTTGCTCTGTTTCATCTTCTAATTCTTTTAAGAATTTTGGAGAGCATAAAATATAAATGCAACCGAATAAAGTTATTAAAACACCGATAAAGTTAGACAGGTATTTTATTTTAAATTCAATTTCATTAGTATAAATCAGATAAAAAGATAAGAAGAACAAAAGAAGGGAGATGAAATTTATTATTACAATCAAAATTAAGGGCAGTCTGTTTTTTGTTTCAGTTGTTGAAGGAATAATATAGCGGGCAATATAGAAAAATGCGAGAGCAAAAAGCATAGGTTTCATCAAAAAATCAATCCAAGGTAGTGGTTGAAATAGTTTTGAGTTTGTGTAGCATAATAATCCGGCACCCATCCAAGATAGAGGAAAAAATAAAATCCAACGTAATATTTTCATCGTAGTTCGTCTAAAATTGTTCTAATATAACTCGAGGTTAATTATAATTCATCGTCTTTTTCTTTAGCGACTCTAAAATCTTGTGCCGCGATATTATAATATAAAAAATACCCATTACCTAGGTCATATTGTCTTAAAAAACTGCTATTACATTTCATTCTTGCATAGATAGGATAGAACCAAACAGGGAATAAAAGTAAAAAAGATGGATTGATTGTTGCTAAATAAATAAAACCACAAATAGTTAATACGCACGATATTATTTGTGTTAGGCTGCAAAAATTTGCGACCAAATAATATATAAGGAAGAATAACCAGCCACTTTCTTTTGTATCAAAATCAATTATTTCCATTATAAAAAAAGCAGCGATTGCTTGACCAAGCACTGTATAAATCATATTGGTTATCTTAAAAAATAGGTATTTCATAAATTTTCTCTCTTTCACAGACTATCGTTAGCTGGCCTTGGTTTTGGAGGATTTATAGAGATTTGTTTTATCTGACGGAGAAGTTGGGGTAGTTTGTTCTTTTTTCCTGAATAGGGCGAGAATTTGCTCTTCTTCTTTTGTAATTGGTTGTGGCTGCCATTCTAATGGTAATAACTCATACGGCTTAACATCAAGCGCTTTTGCAAATTTTTCTAAATATTCAACGTCAAGTGTCCTTTCGCCGTTTTCAATGCGACCTATGTGGGTATAATCAAGCCCAACAAGACTCGCAAGCTCTTTTTGAGTTAAATGTTTTTTCTTTCTAAGTTCTTTTATTCTATTCAAAACCATAACTTCCCTCTTTTCCTATTAAATTATATGTCAAGTTGACACACAAGGCAAGTTATTTATTTTTTTACGACTAATAAGCATATTTTAAGCTTGACACTTTATGCTAAATAGTCATATTAGAAAAACAGGAGGTTTAATTTTATGAAACTTAAAGAGTATCTAAAAAAAGAACATAAGACTGTGGCTGATATGGCACGGGATTTAAGTATAATTCACTCAGTTGTGTTGCGCTGATCTAACGATGAGAGAAAACCATCACTTGAAAATATGGCAAAGATAGTTGCCTACACCAAAGGCGAGGTATATGAGTTATTTCTAGCCAGTTTTTTTTACATATAAAGAAAGCACCATACCTTTGAGTTGTCCTTTGCGGTCAGTTGTATCTACCTGCGCCGCATTAACACAAATATTAGCAATATTTTGCGCCGTTGTTTCTAAATCTTCTTTAGTTTTTTGAAGAGCAATATGTTCGGCGAAAATTTTATAAGCGGTATAAACAATATCCCTTAAGGTATCTGCCTGAATGGTAATATTATCAGATAAGACGCCGTGTGGGCTTTCGTAACCAAAAAGCACATTAGGAGTTATATTGAAAAAGTCGCAGAATTTTACGATAAAACTAAGGTCAGGCTCTCTTTTTTCTGTCAGATATTGATTTAATCGAGGTTGACTGATTCCCAAATGATTAGCTAAATCAGTTTGGGTGTACATTGAAGAATTTAAAATTTCCTTCATTGCTTTTCCTATCATATTTTTATCGTATAACAAAAAGTTATCTACGTCAACTAACTATTTTTTTTTATAACATTGCATTTTGATTTGACTTTGTTTATTGAGATTTTCTGTGTTTCCGAATATGATCTTTTTCTTCTTCAGATAAATTAGAAAAATCTTCATCGGTTTTTGATTTTTCATTACTTTTTTGCAGCCACAGCCAATCTTTATTAAAAAATTGTGCAAATGCTTTTCCGTATTGATTGTAAAAAATCTTTAGCGTTTGAACAGCCTATAGCAATACGGCATAGAGGGAAAAAGAATGCATTTTGCCTTTTGGACAATCGATAAAGGGAGTGTTTTGCTCGTATAATGGGCATTTATCCTCGCTTTACCAAGGTTTAACAAGGGTTATTGAAGCTTCAAGAGTTCATATCAACTAAGAAAGGAGGTTATTTATCCAACATACCGATACCACGTAGGATACCAATCATACCCTCGGCGGCAATATCGTTTACGATTTTACCTTCATCATTGAAGTAATAGAAGTTCATAACCGAAGTGGAGAAATGCTTACCCGATGCAGGCATTCCCATAAATTCACCGTCGTGGGTGCCACTTAAAGTCCAGCGAACGGCGACAACATTTTCTTCGGTAACCATATCTTCTAATTTCCAATTAACATCGGAAAATCCTTGACGCATCCAATGAACAACGGATAAATAACCTTCGCCACCATAAAGTGGTTCTGGTGAAGCTGGTGTATAAAAAGGTGCATCATCGGCTACAAGTTTTTTTGCGATGCTTGAATCTGCGGTGTTAATCATGGTTTCAAAGCGTTTCATTGCGGCTTTATGCTCTTGTGTTTTGGTGTCAGGTTGTTTAGTGCACGCAACAAGTAATAACAAAGTACAGCAAATACTAACAAAATGTTTCATGGATTTATCCTTTCAATTTTTGGAAAGGGTAAAGGACTTTTACGAAAAAAGCAAATGACTTTTTTACTCCACCGTATGAAAGGATAAATCATGGATTGGATTCAATTTTTGCAAATTATTTGTGTGCTGGTATTGGGCTGTTTTTTTATAAACTCGGGGAGGGCGCAAGAAAATACAACTTCTTGAGTGTGACCTTTTATGGAAAAAGCATAATGAATGTACCTCGTGGCATAAAAATAATAATCCAGGTAATATTTGTTGGGGTTGACTGGAGATGATTAAAAAAGGGCGGAAATAACAAAATCCATTCTTTTGCGTATTTGAAAAATTGGAATATGGTATCAGGGCTGAGGCAAAGGTTTTGATTAATTACAATAAAATCCATGAGCTCGACACTGTACGACAGATTGTCAATCGTTACGCTTTTATTTTATCTTTGGGAAGCGATAAATTTATAGAATTACCGAATGTTGTCAGAAATTCAGTAGAAAAACTTTGAAGCATTCGCGAAATAAGGCTTAACGTGATGTATGAGGAAGATTTTACGGTCGGAAATTAAAAGCCATGCCAAAGTGCGGGCAGATTTCAGTGGTGGAGAAAAGGTAAAAACAGATTATTGCGGGCGTTTTGCATGCAATAGTGGAGCCCGCTACGGCAATGAGCGAAAGAAAAAATGTATGTGGTAGTGGGGAAAAGAAAGCAGATGTTAAGCCAGGCCGATATGCGGAATGTAGGCACCGAGGTTCAGACCACTTGCCAGCTTGGCTTTTTCCCACCGATCCTCAAATTTGGTATCAAATATTAGTTCGGAATTGGCGGGGATAATCAGCCATTCATTGTTGAAAAGTTCCCATTCCAGTTCACCGCGCTTCCAGACGCAGTGCCCCATCGCAATAATCTTTTTTTCCGGGCCGACACCGTCCAGAATATCCTGCAAAACGCCGAAAGAATTGGATATTGCAATGTCACCGAGAATTTTGGCACGTGAGTCGCTGTAAAAAATTTCTTCACTTGGGAAGAGAACGAAGCCACTGGCCGGATTAACTGGACCGCCCTGATATAAATCTTCATATACGCTGCGCATTCCATGTGTGTCTTCTCCTTTGGAGCGGCATTCTACAACAGCCGTACCGAACATCAGCTTGTTTATTATAATGCCTTTGACGTTTTCGGGCGAACATTCAGTAATGTATATCACGGCTTCATTGTATTGCTCTTTGTGTGCCGAGCCAATGTAAACCAGGCATTTGCCGGCAAGAGTCAGATCTTCATTCTCTTCTTCGTCATCGGAAAAAACAATCAGGTCATCGTTATGGTTGTTTTTGCTGGATTGGGTATGATGTTTGCCCGATGCCAGGGCGGCGTTCTTTTCGGCAAGGGTGCGCCTTTTTTCTGCTTTTTGCAGCTGGGCTATTTTTTTGTCAATGGCGCGAAAATAAGCTAAATCTTTTTCATCAAAAGTTTCCAGCTGGTGCCTTTTGTGTTTGACTGCCATTTGTCGTTCCTGTTTTTTTGGTTTTCCCATAATATATGTCTTTCCTAAAAAAGATGGTTGCTTTTTCCTCTATGTGAGCTAATATTTGTTTTAGCTTAGTCTTGTTTTTAAATCAACAGTAAAATTACATGAACAGGTTTATTTGTTATATAGGTGGCGTGGCGCTGATTTTCAAGTTGTGTTGTGGCGCGGCGGTGGCTGATGCAAGCATTGTAACAACAGGCGTTGAAAGCGATGCTGAAGTGACACGACAAGAGAGTATGGCTGATCATATCAACAGCGAACTAGGCAAATTTATCCTGTTGCCGTTTGTGGCGGACAAACTTTTTGCCGGCGATAAATTAAATCAGAGTATGCAGAGTTTTTTACAGCTACTGTATCCGACGACCGATGTTGAAAAATTGCAAAAGATGGAGGTGGTACTGCGGACGGTGGTGACGTGGAAGCGTAAGTATGATTATGCGGTGGATAAGCTCAAACGGAAAATCAAAGCGCTTAGTATGCTGCCGAAAAATGCGCCCGTGGTGGCGGCAGATGGCGAATACGCTGCTGCGGAAGAGGATTTGCGTAAGCTTTCAGCACCGGGAGAATATCAGGTACGTTACCGTCCGTTTAAGTATCTGGAATATGATACCGGACAGTTTGGTGAGCCAGTGCGTCGGCGCGATCGTAATTATGTTTCGCCTGACGAATATAATACCGATGAGGTGGTGTTGGCGTTGCTGCAGTTTGATTTTTACGGATTTATGAAGGCTATTGGCAAAATGCCTACGTATCGCGACGGGGCAGATGAAGCGCCGATTCAGTTTGGTAATGGCATTTCGGCACGTATGCTGATGGATACGGTCAGGCTCGGGGATAAGAAGAAAGTTTACGGCGTGTTGGAAATTAAGTTGCCCGAGGATATGTATATTAGTGGCGATTATCTGAAACCGGAGGGACGGCCGGCATTCATACTTACCGAATCGGGTGGAAAAATACCACCTGGCACGGTTTATATCGGCGATGGTGTCGGTGGTATGAAGCAGGTTGTCAGGACGGAGGGGTTACCGGAAGAAGGGAGCCGCAACGTGGAAAGCTACCGTCTGTATCAGCCACTGGCGATAGGTGTTGAAAAAGATGGTGCCAGCAAGCGGATATTGGTGGGAACTGTGCTCTTTCCGATTGAAATCGTTCGGGCTGATACATCCAAATCCATGCGGTTTGCAGGGAGTTTTCAATTTACGCTGTGTCGAGCGGACGGGAGCTGTGTGCCGGTGTGGACACACCACGGGTTGACGTTGCCTGCATCGGAAACGTCGGATATTTCCCTTTATTATAACTATGTAACGCAGGGGAGGACTCATCAGCCTGAACGCGAGAGCAGGCATGCCAAAGTGATGCGGGCGACTTATTTTCCGGATGATGCTAAGCTGGCTGTAGAATTTGCGGTGACGCGGTCGTTTAGCAACGTGGCGGTTATGGTTGAAGATGTGGAGGGAACGAATTTTCTGGCGCCGCGTTATGAAATTGGCGAGGATTATGTGCGGGCGGTTTTTCAAGTGCGGGGGACGTATGGTGGCGAAGCACCAAAGCTCGGAGAAATCGCGGTCAGTGCTTCTTTTAATGATAGGGAAAAACTACGAACGGTAATACATCCCGAGTATGTGGCTGGCGGTGTTGCCGAGGCTAAAGGTGATATATCAGAAAAAATGGCATCCAGTGTGGAGCCAGACGGATTAGGCAATGTGGCTGGCGGTGTTGTCAGTCCAGAGACCGCCGATATGGAAAAGGCAGGAACATTCAATGGCAGAGTGGGCGAGACGTTACAAGCGGTGGCGATTCCGGCGCCGAAGTCGTTAACATTGTTTTGGTTTGGTGTGATGCTGATGTTAATGCCGGGTGGTTTTTATCTTTATTTTCAGCTGGTGCGGCAGTTGTGGATGCGGGAGGATCGTTGTCGCATTGCTTTTTGGTATATGACAGGAGCGGCGATTGGGCTGATACTGTTCGGGTTATGCTACAGTGGTCGGTATTTTGGCGAAATGTATCAAAATCCGTGGCTGATTGCGGTGGCTGCGGCTGTTATGGTGCCGTTGTTTGCCGAATCGCTTGGTTATATGAATATGGAGTTGTTTCGTCCGCTGAAAAAGTTTTTGCCGCGTGGGGTGGTGGCTGGAGTTTTTACGGTTTTGCTCGGTATGGCGTTTCCGGGAGCGTTTAAACCTGAGGCGCTTGCTGGATTGATGGCTGCCGGTGTGTTTATTCCGTCCGAATCGCTGGCGGCTACGGGTGGTAGCAATTTGGCGACAGGGGTTTTTCCGGAAGTTGGCGGTACGGCTTGGATAGAGGTTGGTAGTCGGCATTTTTGGCACGGTTATGCACTTATTTGGTGCGGAATTGCAGTTTTGACACTTTTAGTGTTGACTTTGCGGTCGCGTTTTGTATATCCTTTGGAGGGATTCCGGCGGTGTAATATAATATATAACGGAGTTTATCTGGCAGGGTTGCTTTGGATTACCGGTGTCAGTTTCGGCATAGGGGCGGTCATCGGTTTGACGGCAGGGATGACGTTGTTGTTTTTTATCTGGTACGTTTTTCCCTTGGCGGCAGAAGACGCTGTGCTACGGGTGCGCTCGGAAGTGCGACGGAAGCAGATTTTTGAACGAGTACAGCGGCATTGGCTGGTGGCGGTTCTGGTTTGGTTCGGGCTTGTCGGTGGTGGTTTGCAACTGGTTGGTCTCAGAGCGCCAGATGAAGCGGAATGGCTGATGCCTGCTGTTGGTAAAAAAGAGCAGGTGATAGATGACGATGAGGCTGAAGCTGAAGCTGAAGGTATAGCAGTGGCCGACAATGTAGGGGCTGATTTTGATGTGCCGCTGTTGGTGGTTGTGGAAGCTGATTATTCGCCGAAATCGCTTTATAACCGTCCGGCGCTTTATAATCTTGCCCGGAGTGGTGTGCGGGTGGTACGGATTGATGCTTCTGGAAATGGGCTTCTCGCAGCACCATGGTTTGCCACGTACGGACGTTTTTATGCTCCGTTGGCTGTATTGTTTACCATCAGGCACAGGTATGGGCTGGTGTTGCCGGAAAATCTAAACGACGTTGACTTTGTTAAGGCAATGGCCGGATGGCCGCAGTAGAGGTTCGTGGCGGCAGCGCAGGTGCGTGATTTAGAACTAAAACTATGTAAGAATAAAGGATTGCACAGATGGCAGTACAAATTGATAAAACAGCTCCTGGGGGTGTTCGCCTAACCGTTGCTATCGTTGGTAACCGCAATGCTGGAAAATCAACACTTTTAAATCGTTTGACAGGACAGGATGTGTCTATCGTTTCCGATCATCCGGGGACGACAACCGATGCGGTAGCCAAGGCTTTTGAATTGATACCGGTAGGACCGGTGTGCTTTTATGATACAGCCGGATTGGATGATGTGGGCGAACTTGGTGAACAGAGAATTCAGGCAACGAAAAAAATTATGCGACGCGCCGATTTGGTTATGTTGGTGGTCGGCAAAGGCGGTATGAATACCGATTATGAGCATTATATTACAGAACTCAGCCATAAGCGTGTGCCGTTTATTACGGTGTTTAATTTTTGTGATGAGTATGAACCGGATAATTCTAACCTGGCCGTGATGGATATTTATAATGGTGTGATGGTTTCAGCCAAAACCGGTATGGGAATTGAACTGTTACGTGAAAAACTGATTGAAAAGTTGCGTCCGTTTACTGATGAGAAGCCGTTAGTAGCGGATATTATTCGGCCACATGATCTGGTTATGCTGGTAGTGCCAGTGGATTTAGCTGCGCCGAAAGGTCGGCTTATTCTGCCGCAGGTGCAGGTATTGCGTGAGGTGTTGGATTCCGGTGCATCGGCTATTGTGGCAAAAGAAACGGAAGTGGTGGAAACGCTTGGCAAACTTGCCGAAAAGCCATCGCTGGTTATTACCGACAGTCAGGCTGTCAAAGAAGTGGCGGCGGCAGTGTCTGAGGATATAAGGCTTACGACATTTTCTACTCTGTTTGCACGGCATAAGGGAGATTTTGATGTACAGTTGGTCGGAGTGGCAGCGATAGATACACTTAAAGACGGCGATAAGGTTTTGATTGCTGAGGGGTGTTCGCACCATATTACCTGCGATGATATCGGGCGGGTCAAAATCCCGAACTGGCTGTTGCAGTATACCGGTAAAAAACTGGAATTTCACTGGGTCAGTGGATATGATTTTCCGGCTGTGCTGGATAAATATGCGCTGGTTATACATTGTGGTGGATGTATGTTGCATCGCAACGAAATCCGGCTTAGAATTGAAGAATGCAAGAAGCAGCAGGTTCCGGTTACCAACTATGGCATTGTTATTTCAAAGATACAGGGTGTGTTGGAGCGCGTGACTGGATTTCTCAAAAAATAAACTCTGTACGGGTTGGTATGCGAATGCTGTACAGGCCGATGCTTGGTAATTTGCCAGTTGGTTGGTGCCTGAAACTATAAAAAACTCATAGTTGCGCAGGAGCGAAGAAGCAATCTTTATTTTTAAGATAGAAGTGTCCTTTTTAAGAGAGGGCATTGTCTCTTTTTTGGAAGGGGAGGGGAAAGGCGGGGATATCGTGGTAATGGATTGCAACGGTATGCGGAAAAAATGAAAATCAATAACTATAAAAAAACAGCGTGATAGGACTATTTCTCAGATAGGATGAAATCATTGCCTTGGTAACGGTGGAAGGATTAAGCTTTTAGCTAAGATGCAGGAGGTAGGTATGGTGCTGAAAAAAGCTTTCAGCGTTCTGTCATAAATTAAATTTTCTTGTAAGGTTACCGCTTTCCTTGAAAAAAAGAGCGGTGTTTTTGCATAGTCCAACAGGCCAGCGTTTTTCATGGCAAAGAATAGCGGTTGTTCCAAGGATGGACAGAATTTTAGGGGTGTTCTGTTTTTTTGTGAGCATTACACATGATTGTCGCTTTCTTCTATTCTATAAATACTGGGTTTTCTGTTTGTCAAAAAAAGACGAAAAACATTTGTGTTTATCAAAAAAGTGTGTTATGCTTTCCTCAATAAAATAAAAATTATGTTTAATTATTAAATTTTATAGATATGAAAGACATTATTTTGTATGTATGTTTGTTTGGCTGCATAGTAGCGTTTATATCGTTTTCTTTTTGCAAAACGATTAAGCAGGCCAATCTGGTACTGATAATCGGTTTGATTTTCACTTGTTGTATGTTGTTCGTACCATGTTATGAAGTGGCAAGAGGAATATTTCCGGAAAGCGTTGTGATGGCAGTGCTTATTGGCGCCGTTGTAGCCGTTGCAATACAGGTAAGTGAGATGTTGTTACTTTTTTTCTGTAGAGGTTCAAGTCTGAAGAAATTTTTTAAGGACCTGTTCAACAAAGACGAAGAAAGTATCGGCCGGTAGTTCCAAAGAGCTTATAGCTTTACACAAAAAAACTCCTTTGCTAAAGTAAGTTAGACGGTCTGACGAAAGTCAAACAAAAG
>CAYQDC010000050.1:0-10541 GCA_964416205.1 uncultured Acetobacter sp.
AAAATTCTTTTAGTGTTATTCCAAAGGAGACACATATTTTATTCAAATTGTTTATAGATATATTTCTTAAACCTCGTTCAACACTTGACCAATAAGTTCTATCCAGTTCAATATTAAAGGCACATTCTTCTTGTGATAAATGTTTTGATAATCTGATTTCTCTAATTCTTAAACCGACTTGTTTTTGAATCATAAAACTCTCCTTTATTGTAGAGAGTGTATTTGTATGTAGACTATAAGTCTATAGACTTTGAGTCTCATTTTTAAAGGTATAAAAAACAACACTTTTCTTTTGAGCATAAAAGAAACGGAATAAAAAGCAAAATTAAACTTTTTTTAAATTTCTCGGCTAAAATATATCTGGTAAACAATATAGCATTAGGATGTATCTATGGTTCAAAAAGTTCTAATCATACTGACTGCTCTGATAGCGTTGATTATTAATATGGCTCAAGCCAAAGCGCAGCTGAGTACTAATCCGTGGGTAGAAGCCAATGATGAAGAAGCCGTGGCCGCAATATACGAAAAGCAAAGCCACCGCCAGAATTTACAAAGCCTGAACTATCAGGGTGGAGACAGCATAACCATAGACCGCACGCAGGCCTATATCCAGCCGGAAGAAGAGGAAAAAGGTTTTTTTGATAAAGTCGGAAATTTGTTTTCTTCCGATAATGATGAAGAAACACAGGCACTGATACCCAATACGGCTACCAACCGCCAGGCTTTGGAACACCAGCAGGAGCTGCAACGTCAGGAAAGCTATGTTTCAGCATTTGACATCGGTGGCCAGATAGAACGTTTGCAAAGGAACTTGCATCTGCCGGATTTACCGAATATGAACAAAGTCATACGCCAGTTGGAAAATGTTTCCGGTATTAATCTGAAATCCCTTGGCAGATATATGCGATAATCTGCTGTCTGAAAAATAAAACCTTAAGTTGGAGAAAAATAATGTTGTCAACAAATCCCATGGTTCCGGGAAACGGCAAAGATAAGATAAAGCAGGAAGCCCCGGCATCTCCGGCTGTAATTTTAGTTCGCCCCCAGCTGGCGGAAAATATAGGCATGGCTGCCCGCGCTATGAAAAATTGTGCATTAAATGAACTTCGGATTATCGCACCAGAGCAAAGTCCGGTTTCGGAAACGGCTCTGCGTGCATCATCTAATTCCGAGGAAATCCTGCTAAATGCCAAAATTTACACTACGACGGAAGAAGCTTTGGCTGATCTGCAAACCGTTTATGCCACAACGGCCCGCCCGCGTCATCAGGTAAAAGAAGTAATGACAGCAGAATATGCCGCGCAGCACCTGCCAGAAGGGCGGCGCATCGGTTTCATGTTCGGCTGTGAGCGTACCGGGCTGGAGAATGATGATGTCAGCTTGGCTGATGCCATTATAGAGGTACCTTTAAATCCGGAACACAGCTCCCTGAACTTGGCTCAGGCGGTGTTAATAATCGGCTACGAATATTACAAAACAACCGTTACTGTCGAAAGTCGTCGCATGATAACCAACGGCGGCAACGTGGCTGATAAAGAAAAACTCTATAAGTTTATAGACAATTTATCGAAACGCATAGCCCAAAGCCCGCGTTTAAAAGATGAGGAACATACCAAAAGCCTGTTACGCAACGTGCGCAACATCTTTACCCGCGCCGCCATTACCGAACAGGAGTTAAATTCATTGTATGGTATTGTCAATATTTTAAACGACCAAAAATAAAACGAATAAGAACTAAGGTGTCCGCTTGCAGAAGAAGACAACACCTATTAGTTTAAGTACCGCGTCAGAAAAAAACGATGCGCACTTTATCGGCTGAGCTATATCAACGGGATGTTTTTTTCGCCAGACTGTGTGTTTCTTTTTTGTTTTCGAACGCTGATACTTATTCTCTGCTGTCAGCACCTTATTTCTTTTCATTTTTTACCGGATTGGTTTTGCTACCTGTCAGTTCGGCAATTTTCTTTTCCAGCGCAACCAGCCTTTTTTCATATTCTGCCGCCCGTTCCTCAAACGGATCCGCTGTTTTGGCATTAATACCATACGGTACGAACGTGCAACTCTTGGATTTTTCGGCACAATGCGCTGCCACGCCAATAACCGTTGTATTCGGCTCCACGTTTTTGACCACCGTGGCATTGGCACCAATTTTGGCATTTTTGCCGATAACAATCGGCCCCAAAACCTCTGCACCAGCACCTATAACGACATTGTCTTCTACCGTCGGATGCCGTTTTCCATTTTTACCATCAAAAGATTTTGTACCGCCGAGCGTTACCCCGTGATACATTGTTACGTTATCACCAATTATCGCCGTTTCACCGATAACAACACCCATGCCGTGATCAATAAAAAAATTTTTGCCAATTTTTGCACCTGGATGAATTTCCACACCCGTCAGGAATCTTCCCAATTGAGAAAGAAGCCTTGCCGCTAGCCGCCAGTCTTTCTTCCACAGCTGATGTGACAATCGGTAAAACAGGATTCCATGGTATCCTGGTGAACATAAAAAAGCCTCCAGGCGACCGTTTGTTGCTGGATCTTTGGCAACAATCGTATCCAGTTCATGCAGAATTTGCTTGAAAATTGATTTCATTTTTGTTATAACCTCAGTTTGTATTAAGGTCTAATTAAGAAACTCCTGTTAATATAACCACAATATAAACGAAATCAAGATAAATAAAGAGAATATCACATGGAAGAAGTTATCATTAACGGTCACGTCGGCAGGCTGGAAGGTCGCTATCATCAGGCCAAACGGCCAGATGCACCGATAGCGCTTATTTTGCATCCGCATCCACAATACGGCGGTACCATGAATAACAAAGTTGTTTATACGCTGTTTACCTGTTTCAGAGATTTGGGTTTTTCAGTATTAAGATTTAACTTTCGCGGCGTCGGTCGTTCGCAGGGTGAGTTTGAGGACGGTCCCGGCGAATTATCGGATGCAACCATTGCCTTGGATTGGCTACAGGCACAAAATCCTGATGCACGCCAATGCTGGATCGCCGGTTACTCATTCGGCGCATGGATTGGGCTACAGTTGCTTATGCGCCGGCCGGATATTAACAATTTTGTCGCAGTATCACCACCAGCCAATGAAAAAGATTTCAGCTTTTTAGCGCCGTGCCCGACATCTGGCCTGTTGGTACAGGGGGGTAAGGATGATATTGGTAATCCGAAAATTGTTGAAGATTTGGCTTTGCGCCTGAATACCCAGCGCCACATAGATGTTGACTTTGCCTTGATAGAAGAAGGCGACCACATGTATAACGGTCACTTGGTGGATTTGTATAAAATTATCGGCAATTATGCCATATCGGCTCTATCCAAAAAAGCTCCGGTGAAAAAGCGTCGCGGTCGTCGCAAAAAGTCAGAAATCGCCGAACAGATGTTATTGGAAGGTCATAGTGGCGAAGAAAATGCAGAAGACGAGTTTTTAGATGACGAAGATGATGATTTTGACGACAGCCTCATTGATGACGAATTTAATGATGATGACGATGAAAAATAATTGCCTTATCGGTTCAAAAAAAGCCCCACAACGGGGCCTTTTTTGTATTCCTGAAACCACCAGATAGGCAGGTGGTTTCATAAAGCTTAAAATGATGAGTAGACAATAAACACTTTGCTATCTGCCTGACGCCAAATAACCGTGGAGCAACATAGACGCAATCAGTAATTTTGGTGTTGGTATTAGTTGATATTATTATATGGATACGGTAGGAAAGAACGAGAAAAGATACAAGAATATATTTCTCAATAACTCAAAAAAGAGCAGTTATCAGAACAGCTTACTTTAGCTTTAAACTCCCCCGTTTACAGGTAAATAGCAACATATTTTTCTGCCAGACACCTTGTAGCCATGTTCAGAAGCTACCAGTATTAAAGATTATACCCGTTAATGATTTTTTTATGTATTCCAAAATCCTTGGGAATATCTGTTATTTCAAAAGAACTTTTTCATCCGGAAATTTATTCGCGATTAATCATCATTTCCGGTACTTGATTTTATCAATTAAATGCAAAACCGATTCTTCCAGCCATGCCTTATAACCTATATAAATAGCCAGTACGATAATAGAATAGCCGAGAATAACCAGCAAAACCGGCAACAGTGTTAAAAAGATAAACAAGCCGCCCAACAAAAACAGCCCCATAACCAAACAGCCGAGCGTATTTTCTTTTTGCATTTGTCTGAGTTGTTTTTCCAAATCCCTGTTATCGTCCGGATCAGGATAGATATATTCAATTTCCATAACAGCTCCTTAAATAAACGTTACCTGAAAGAATATAGTTTTCTGTACACTGAAAATCAAGTGTTTCGGAGAAAAACAACAATCCGTAAAATGTTTCCAATACCAGGCTACACAAAAAACGGTCGCTGCACCGTCAAAACTCCAGCGACAGGATATTTGCCAAAAAGCCGACATGAGAACCATGCGCCGAACCTGAAGCTTGGCAACTGGCCAATATCATAACACAACACAGAAGGGCAATAAAGCGCATTAAAAAAATCCTCTTTTCCCATCAAAACAGATAAATGTAAACATCCAAAAAATAAGGGTAAAAGTTTAAAAAAATATTTAATTTTCAGAATATTGCATATAGGATGATACTAATTATGTACAATTATGGAACAATGGACGATGTTAAAGAACTTATTTTATGTGTTATTTTGCATAACGATACTTTCCGCCCGGCCAGCGGGCGCCGGCATGGTTGCCGATTATTTTGCCAGCTTGAAACAGGAAGCAGGTCAGACTTGGGAAGAGGGTGGTTTAAGTGTCATGTTGCCGCTACATATATGGCACAATCGTCTGACTTATGATGACGAGCATATCAAAAAATATAACGAAGAGCCGTGGGGACTGGGCGCGGGGCTGACCCGTTTTGAGGGAGAAAACTGGCACGGTCTGTATGCTATCGCATTTAAAGATTCCAACAATTACATGCAAACAATGTTCGGTTACGGCTATCTGATAAACAAGGCTTTGGATGAACCGAAAAACTGGCATTTCGGTTACGGTTACACGTTGGGGCTGACTCAGCGCCACGAATATGCCTATATACCGATTCCTTTGCCTCTGCCGATTGTCGCCCTGAGCTATAAAAAAGTTTCGTTAAACGCAACTTATGTTCCAGGTATCCAAAACAACGGTAATGTACTGTTTACTTGGATGCGAATAGATTTATAACACTTCCGTTTGGTCGTCAAAATAAAAGCCTCAATAATGATTTATTGAGAGATTGTTTCAACAAAAATGTTTAACAGAGCCAATCATTAAAAATCCTTGCTAAATTAATTTGATAAGAATTTATATTTCAATTCTGCTTTAATAATCTAAAAAGATTTATGTTGTCATATACTAATCATAATTGAGCTAAAAATAAATTGTGGAATAAATGTATTTTATTTATCGGCATTTAAAGAATAATTGTGGCTTTGGAAGAAAGATAATCTTGGTTTATTAAGTTATCTGGTAATGTATTTAAATCTTCCGCTGAATGGTTAATACTTCAAAACTTACTATGAAGAGAGAGCTGCAATTTTATGAATTTGAAGCTAATTTTTGTCCCCAAAGTGGCTTTGTACGGCATTATTAGAAAAAACATTTAAAAGCACTTAACAGTGACACAAAGGCCTTTGAAATTATATGGAACACACCAAGCGAAAAGCCTGTTGACAGCCAGGAGGTGACACAGCCACCGCCCTCGATAATTATTGATAATATCCGTTAATTATGAGAAATTTTCAAGGACTTATGATTTTAATCTAAACGGTCATTTAGATTATCTATGAAAAGCAGTCTAATAAGCAATTATAAAAATAGAGTTAATTCCAAGATTATTATCCGATTTTATTAGGATTATTGGGATATATAAACACACAAAATCATTCTCTAAAAGCGCCTCTCCATAAATGACCATTTATGGAGAGAAGATGATAACGGTTGGTGATTTGTTTGCTGGTATCGGTGGAATAGCAATGGGATTACAACAAGCAGGATTTAAAATTATTTGGGGAAATGAAATTGATAAAAATGCTTGCATTACATATACTAACAACTTTAAACATCAAATGTACGAAATGGATATTCATAACCTTAATCCAAATGATTTATCCAAAGTTGATATGTTAGCAGGAGGTTTTCCTTGCCAAGCGTTTTCCATAGCAGGTTATAGAAAGGGATTTAATGATATACGAGGTACATTATTTTTTGAAATAATGAGATTGGCGGATGTTATAAAACCAAAATATTTATTTTTTGAAAATGTAAAAAATTTAGAAAGTCACGATAAAGGCAATACATTTATAGTTATTTTAAATGAATTAGAAAAGAGAGGATATTTTGTTAAATACAAGGTATTAAATACCTGTGAGTATTCTAATATACCTCAAAACAGAGAACGAATTTATATTGTTGCTTTTAAGGATAAAAAAATATGTGATGAATTTAATTTTCCCCAAAAAGTTAAAAGCAGACAAGGCATTAATAACTTGTTAGAAGATAATGTTGATGACAAATATTATTATACAGATAAAGTACCATTTTATCAGGAATTAGAAAAACAAATAATAAGAACGGATACGGTTTATCAATGGAGACGCGTATATGTTAGAGAAAATAAAAATGGATTATGCCCAACTCTAACAGCAAACATGGGAATGGGTGGCCATAATGTCCCATTGATTAAAGATAGCAAAGGAATCCGAAAACTGACACCAAGAGAATGTGCAAGATTACAAGGTTTTCCAGAAGATTATAAGCTACCAAATATTGCAAATTCTGCATTGTATAAACAAATGGGGAACTCTGTTTCTGTTCCGGTTATTGCATCTATTGGAAAGGAAATTATTAAGGCTATAAAGAAGGCTTGATAGATGTTTTATGAAGAACAAACAGGTATAGTTCAAAATGAGTATAAACAATTATTGAGAATAATTGGTTCGTTATCAATGCTTTCAAGTGATAGCAATGTTCCATATCTATATTATAGAATGGCCGAAAATATTTTTTGTAAAGCATTTAAAGCAATAAATTTATCAAGAAGTGATATATCAATAGATGCCTCAAAAGGAATATATGGAATAGGGTTAAAAACTTTTTTATATAAAAATGGATGCTGTACAGAAAAAATTGCAGAATTTAACAAACAGAGAAAATTATTTTCATCAGATGAGTATGATAATACATTAAATCTTATTAAAACTGTTGCAGATTTAAGGAATGAGCGAATAAGAACAACCGTCAATATAACAGGTGTGGATATAAACAAATTATTGTACCATTGTGTGGTAAGAAATGAAAAGCAATTTTTATTATATGAAACTAAAATGGATTTAATTGATATTTTTAAGATTCGGGATGTTCGCAAAAGTACAGATAATACAATTTATTTTAATGACGAACGTAATGAATATTGTTTTAATCTTTCAAAATCAACATTATTTAAAAAGTTTTATGTTAAAAGTATTGATGATTTTGATGTTCCAATTTTTGATGACCCATACGAAATACTATATAATTTACTAAACGATAAATTACCAACTATAAAAAATAGTATAAACATTATACCCAGTACAAATATTGTGGCAAGGGTTATATTACCATTATATTCTACAAGAGGAAAAATTAAACAGGTACCAGATAGAAGTGGTTTAAATCAATGGAATGCAAAAGGTCGTGTTAGAGATGTAAATGAAATTTATATACCAATTCCTGCTTGGATACATAGGAATTTTCCACATTTTTTTCCAGGCCGAGATATTCCTTTTAGATTATTTTTACCAGATAGTAATAAAACCGAACTATCTGCAAAAGTGTGTCAGGATGGAGGAAAAGCTTTAATGACAAATCCAAATAAGGATTTAGGTAAGTGGTTATTAAGGCAAGTATTACACTTAAAAGAAGAAGAATTACTAACGTATGATTTGCTAGAGAAAAAAGGAATAGACAGTATAGAAATATCAAAAAATATGGATGGAAGTTATAATATAAATTTTAAGAAACTTGGATGTTATGAAGAATTTGAAGCAGATAATAAATAATAGTTCTATTAAACAATTTTGTTGAAATAATCTCTCAAAAATCATAATTGAGCCAAATAAAAAAGTGGCGCCACTTTTCTCATATATACAGCGCCATCCCAATCACCACCGATAGCAGGTAAACACCGGTATTTTCCTCTGAACCTGAAAGGTAATACCTTTTATTCATTGTCCCAGGGAAAAACCAGCCACATGTCGCCAGGCAGAGTTGTCGCCGTCAAATCAGGTTTTTCACTGCAATTTTCTTTGGTAATCAACGCACACTGCCGCGCATTTGGAAAGCGTTTGCGCAGATAACGTATGGTTTCACCTGTATCTGCCAGATCATCAATGACATAAACATCGCTACCGTCAAACAGCCGGTCGGTAGAAATATCTTTGGTTTCGCCACGCTGGTTGTTATTGTCATAAGAAATAAGTTTCATCAGTCGGATATCGCGAATATTAAGGCGATAAGCGATAAGCTGCGCCGGCACCAGTCCACCACGCGACACGGCAATCATCGTTATCTGTGAAATATCTGGGCTGTCCATTGCAATTTTATCGGCAATAGCATTGCTCCATTCCTGTATATTTTCCCAACTGATATATTGTTTTTTCATCATTATAATCCTCAGTTCTTAAAAATTAGGCAATTTTCCCCATACACAGGGCGGCCTCATCTACCGGATTAGAAACAGGACCGTCTGCTGGCTTCGGTTCAAACCAGGTAGATTTTGGCGGCATTAATAAATGCGCGTCAGCTACGGCGGTTAGTTCATTAATAGATGTCGGATAAACCAGAATACCGAGACTGCCACGGCGTCCGTCCACCAGTCGCTGTACTTCTTCAGCACCACGTACGCCACCAACAAACTCAATACGTTCATCATTGCGCAAATCGGTAATATTGAGCAGGCGTGCCAGCACTTTGTCGCTCAAAATACTGACATCAAGTTGTGCCACCGGGTCACTGGCGTATGTGCCCTTGTAATTCATTTCAAACCATTTGTTGTCGCCGAGGTAGAGCATAAACTGTCCTTTGCGTGTCGGTTTTTTGCAGCATGAGGGGATAAGCTCAAAATCACCGGCCAGCTTTTGGCAAAATTCTTCCGCCGTCATACCATTCAGGTCATGGACAAAACGGTTATAGTCCCAGATTTCCATTTCATCGGCAAAAAAAGCAATTGCCAGAAAACGCGCCGAGTCGGTTGTACCATTTTCCTGCGCTAGCCTGACCGCTGCCGCCGAACGGTGATGCCCATCGGCAATATAAGCTTCATTCTGTTCGGCAAAAGCAGTGGTAATCATGGCAATATCATTATCATCATCCACAATCCATAAGCTGTGACGCACACCATAATCACCATTAAAAGAAAAATAAGGCGTATTGCGGGTAATCTTTTGCAAAAGGGTGCGAATAACGGGAATAGGGCGGTTAAACAACAGTACCGGTCCCGTCTGAACACCCACGGCACGAATTTGCCGAACTCTGTCATTTTCTTTGGCGATTCGCGTCAGCTCATGACGTTTAATCTCTCCTTCAAGATAAGCTTTGACAGATGCCGCTACGACCAGTCCGGTTTGGATATGGCTACCAGTTTGCATTTGATATACAAAATAGCAGGGCTTACTTTGCCGTCTGAGGATTCCATGTTGCAACAGAAAGTGAAAATTTTCAGCCGCTTTGTCATAAACCTTGTCATCATAAGGGGATACACTTTCAAAATCAATTTCAGCCTTGGAAACATGCAAAAAACTGTATGGATGCCCCTGGGCACGTGTTTTTGCCTCTTCGGAGGACAAAACATCATAAGGCGGCGCCGCCACTTCTTCAGCATATTCGGGTGCAGGCACGATTCCTTCAAACGGGGCATATATAAAATCATTATAGTTTATCATATAGAAATCCTCAGAATGTAAAGCGTCTGCGGCATGGAGCTCATACCGCAATTGTCGCCATACTAAAAGCAGAAGAAATGCTTGTCTAATAAAATACACGCTTTGTGCACGAAAATATGCTCCTTGTTGCCACAAAAGAAAATGGAAACCTCGGCAAAACTATCATAGCCCATGCTTTCCGGAGCATTTGTTTTTAATTATTATTTTACAATGATTTGTTGAGGAACGGGCGGATTATATAACTCTAAGGCAGGAAGCCTCATGATTGACAGCAAAAAATATGTTGCAAATTTAATATGTTACGTAAAAAAATGAAAAAAAACGAAAAAAATGCTTTACAATAAAAAAAGTATGCATTATTAAAACTCCTGGTTATGCACTCGTAGCTCAACTGGATAGAGCATCTGACTACGGATCAGAAGGTTGTGAGTTCGAACCCCGCCGAGTGCACCATATTGTAAGCCTTAGAATTTCTAGGATTAACGTCTTTTTTTCATAGTTCTGAGGCTTTCTTTTTTTTGCATTTTGTGCTGTTTTTTTTTTGTTTTGTTTTATTTATTTTATACAATTTTCATATAATCTTTTTCCTCTATTCTTTTAATTATTT
>CAYQDC010000051.1:0-10142 GCA_964416205.1 uncultured Acetobacter sp.
GGATGGTTTTGAAGCTCATGAAAATGTTATCATTATCGCCGCTACCAACCGCCCGGATGTTTTGGATCCCGCATTATTGCGCCCGGGACGTTTTGACCGTCAAGTTACCGTCTCTAATCCAGATGTTAAAGGACGGGAAGAAATCTTAAAAGTTCATACCCGCAAAGTCCCATTAGCTAAAGACGTCGATTTAGGCATCGTTGCACGTGGTACACCCGGTTTCTCCGGTGCTGACTTAGCTAATTTGGTCAATGAAGCAGCTTTACTGGCCGCCCGCAAAAACAAATTAAAAGTCAGTTCTGCAGACTTTGACGAAGCAAAAGATAAGGTTTTAATGGGCAACGAACGCAAATCCATGGCTATGGATGAAAAAGAAAAGCTCCTAACGGCTTATCATGAGGCTGGCCATGCCATTTGCTCACTAAATGTCAAAGATACCGATCCGATACACAAAGCCACGATTATCCCTCGCGGACGAGCTTTGGGCATGGTTCAACAACTGCCAGAAAAAGACAAATATTCCTACTCCCGTGTTCAAATGTTGTCGCGTCTGGCAATCATGATGGGCGGACGCGTTGCCGAAGAGCTGAAATTCGGTTACGACAATGTAACATCCGGCGCCTCGTCAGACATTAATGCCGCCACTAATCTGGCACGTGCCATGGTAACAGAATGGGGAATGAGCGATGTGTTAGGCCCGATTCGCTATTCTGAAAACTCCAACGAAGTTTTCCTAGGTCGTGCCGTAACCCAGAATCAGAATATGAGCGAAGAAACTGCCCGTCTAGTTGACGCTGAAATCAAACGCCTGATAACCAACGGTTACGATGAAGCAAAAAAAATTCTGCAGGAACACCGTGACGATTGGGAAAAATTGGCAGAAGCTTTGATTGAATATGAAACTCTAACCGGTGACGAAATCAAAGAAGTTCTTGCAGGAAAAACGATAGATAAGAGCAAAGAAGCTCCCGTTTCAGAAGAAAAGCGTACCAAGGCTTCTATTCCGGAACTGTAATAGCTTTCCCTCCAAAAGTCTGCCACAAGGCAGACTTCTTTTTTATTTTACGCCAACGTTGCATTATACTTCAAACACAAACAACGCCTAAATACAAAAAAGGAGTCCATTCGGACTCCTCAATTTTTTTTTTTACAACATCAAAACAACAACACATCGCAATAATGCGGGCTCCATGCATTCATTCTCAGCTTGCCACGCTCATCAAAAAACATACAGCGACGCCCAACTGACAAGTTAACCTTCATCAAACACTGAGCACGCAAAGGTTCACCCATTCCAGAACATAGCATCCAGCCACCATCGGCATAGCGCACAAGATGAAAATTTTTATTTACAGCAATAAAACCGCGGACATTTTCATGAATAATTATTCCGTCAGCATTCGCTACCGTCAAATGGTTGCCCTTAACAATTTCATTTCTCTGGTCAATATTCAAAACCTCTTCAGAAAAGATTCTAAATCCGCCCAAAACAATATCACGTTGGTCTTTATAGGAAATAAGTACCCAATCCGGCGTATAAACATATTCGCCATCCACCGTTTCAATCTTATTGCAACAGGTTCCGACAGATATACGTTTAACGCCCGTCATTAACGGATATTTGCCTCCTCTGACAAACAGACATCCGTTAGATAAACACACGTCATTGAAATTTGAACTCTTAGTAGCTACCACATAGGTAGTAACTGAAACTTGCTTTTTCATACAAAAAATTTTTTATGTTAATAAATAATAGGCACACTCTTATAAAACTAATTTAATATATCACATTTTTCCCTGTTGGGCAAGCCTTTTTTTATTAATTAGACCCAATAATGATTTATTGAGAGATTAGTTCAATAAAATTGTTTAACAGAGCCAATCATTAAAAATCCTTGCTAAATTTATTTGGTAAGAATTTATATCTCAATTCTGCTTTTTTAATAGTATAAAAGGATTTATGTTGTCATATACTAATCATAATTGAACCATTAATTAAAATTTTTTCTTCTGTCGCTGCTCACCTTTATTGTTCATCTCTTAGTATAAAAAACGTCAGAACATTCCTGACGCCGATTAATAACAAAACATTAATTTTCCTTTTTTGCCAACCGATACTGAACAAGTATAACCATACAAAGATACGGTAAAAACATTTCACCACTTTCTTCCAACAATTGACATACAGCATAAATATTGTCCGGCAAAGATATCCCATTATGCGATTTCCGCCAATTTGACGGGAAACGATCAACAAACTTTGCACATACGCCAACTGTACACAATACGGCAATCGACCAAGTAACCGGATTCTGTTGAAAAAAAGACTGCACCAAATGCTTAGAATATCTAACAGCCAAATAACCGACAGCACCAACAACTATCAGCAACATCAACCCGAAAATAATCTTTTCGTTTAACGGATTATTGGGATTAAGAAAAAAACGTGATTTAAACGGTGTTGTATCTGTACGCGACAAATGGTGATGGATTCCAGCTTCTCTCAATAACGCACATATACTCAAAAATAAAAAAACTCCCCATGTCCGCATTTTATCACTATAATCATCACATATATATAACAAAACGCCAATAAGCACCGCATATCCTAGATGTGTTACAACCTCTATAATACCACCATCCGCAGTAAAAGGCAAAATATGGTCGGGATAATACAAAGCAAGTATCGTTCCAACAAAAGTAATCCATAAAACTAAAAACACTACCGGTGTAAAAAACGGAGATAAAAATATTTTTTTCATTTTAAAAACTCAAAATAAAACAAATTTTATCAAAAATATGTTTTTTTTTTACAAAATCAATAAATATTACATATTTACGCCCAATTCGTTATTATATCGCTTTCCCCAATAGCCTCAATCCTCTTCAACACCGTTTATCAACAAATTCTCTAGACATATCCAAAACACTGCATACATTGTCTGCATCTAAAGATAATCACACTTCAAAACGAATATACTATCCATAATGTCAATTTCTCCCTCATCAAGCGCTTCCTGTTCTCCATTATAAACGCTGTCCACCACAATCTATAGTTCAACTTTTCTGCTCACATCATAAACAGCCTATAAACCGATGCGCCGACGATGATATACAAATCTCTTTCTTCTTTATCTGATTACCACATCATCCTTTTCATAAGCCCCATCTGATGTCAAACCCCAAATGGAACACCTATCTATCATCCTATTAGGAAAACTCTCGTAGACTTCTCCTCCACACACTACCGCCTGCCCGCCATTACTTGCAAAATATCAGCTGCCACTAGCAACATTCCAAGATATTTCCCCCTCAATTCCAGTAAAATTATCAATTTTATATCGGCACAACATAGACACAATCATCATTTCAAGAACTTCTTTACCGGTGCATATGACTTCCTATGTTCCGGCGTTATACCCAATTTTTTTAACCCCTCTATATGAGTTTTTGTGCCATATCCGGCATTTTTTTCAAATCCATACCCTGGATATTGAACAGCCATTTTTTCCATCAGCCGATCACGATACACTTTCGCCAAAATTGACGCCGCTGCCACTGAATAAGACTTTGCATCACCCTTAACTACGGCTCTAGCACTATACCCGAAATCTTTCGGCGTTCTGTTACCGTCAACCAAAACCAGATCGGGATCAACATTTGCATTTTCAATAGCTCTCTTCATTGCTAAAAAAGAAGCATTTAAAATATTAATATTATCAATTTCCTGTGCCGATACCAACCCAATTCCCAAACGCATAGTTCCCCGATGAGCCTCTTGATGCAACAAATCATATAATATTACTCTCTTCTTTTTAGAAAGTTTCTTAGAATCATTCAAATTATCAAGTAACAGCATATTAACTTCGCGACTCACAAAAACGGCACAGCCAGCCACAACAGGACCGACCCATGGCCCTCGCCCAGCTTCATCAACCCCTGCAACAACACCTTTTCCAACTTCATCTTCCAATAAAAAATCAGGCATATCATTTCTCCATTACTAAAAAAAGATACTACTAGATTCTGAAAAAACGCAAGGCTTTTCTACGATATTTGAGGCCGAAGACTACATGATATTTGCAATTCCATGTTGTATGTGCTTTTTTATGTGTAAAGCTATAAGCTCTTTGGATCTACCCACCTAGACGGTAGTTTTCTTGTTACAACAAAAAAACGCCCGATTACGGGCGTTTCCAACACTTTCGCCATCATAGAGTCAATACCCGGTAATCTATACCGCTACCGTCAGCTCTTATTACATCAATTTGTAGCGAACCAACACCAACCCTTTTATCATACATGGGAAATCTTAACGTTTTATTCTCTTCAATCAAAGAGCCATTTTGTTTTGAAACCATCTTATACTTGAAAACCATTTGATAATTCTCAATTCCTGCATAATGCAGTTCATAGCTTGAAACTAAACCATTACCGTCTTCTTCAAATGTCGGCGCTACCTCATGCTGAAATCTGACATCCTCAGGCTCAAGCTGAAAGTCCGTCCTCAACAAAGCCAGCCTGTCATTAAATATACGCCCTACCCGCGGATAAATATTACCATAATCATCAAGCAAAATAACGTCTTTAAACCGATTCGGTTCAACCAACCGGTAAATACGTCCGTCAACATCTGCCTCACCAATAATCCGATACAATTTTTCATCAGAAAACTCTACTGGAACAGTATAAGAAACCAGAGCTCCCTTCTTCGTCGGCCGAACAAATTCGGTATTATGCCCCCGTCTCGTCACCGTTTTGGCGGAAACAACTTCTCTCCCTACCCCAGCATAAAGCTCATCACCGATGGCAAAATTACTGACAACCTCGGTCTCATCCATTGTATCGGTAACAACACCTTTATCATAGTAACGAATATTATAAGTATAGAAAAAATCGTTAAACGTATTACGCTTCCCCAAAATATAGTCACCTTTCATATAATATGAACAGGAAGCAATTACCAATACAGCCAGACTAATAAATATTTTTTTCATAACATAATCTCTTTTTTAACGTTTCCACCATTATATTTATGCAACTAGAAAAAAAAGATGTAAACAAAAAAATATTTACGAGGCAAATCTATGCATAACTTTGGCAAAAGCTGTAAATTAATAAAATTCTCACCGGTAGACGCTTTGCCCGTTCCGGAAGCCGAATTTTTGGAAGAAATATTTGATGTTGTCGCCATTAATTACACCGATGACGGCAAAGAAGAATACATTGGCTATGCCCCACTTGATTTCAAAACAGAAGCATTCGTAGCCTTAGCTCGCCAAAAACAGCTGCAATACCCCCTTTTTTCCGAAGAGCTTCTGGAAAGCAAAAACTGGCTCAAAGAAAATGTCATTCGTTTTTCCCCGTTTGAGATCGGCGATTTTATGATATACGGCATTCACGAAGCGTCATGTCCACCAACACTAAAGATTCCTATACAGGTTTATGCCGCTACCGCTTTCGGTTCAGAACATCAGACCACTAAAATGTGTTTATCAGCCATCAGTGAGCTGAACCAGCGAATAAATGTACCACACAGGATTCTGGATATGGGCACCGGTTCCGGCATATTATCCATTGCTGCCGCAAGAATCTGGCATAATATCCCGCAAATTGTTGCCGCCGATATTGATGAAGAAGCAGTAAACGTCACTCAGAACAACGCCTTAACCAATAATGCAGAAACATCAATAACCGTTGTATTAAGTGATGGCTACCAAAATCCACTGATAACCGCAACAGCACCGTATGATTTGATATTTGCTAACATTTTGGCCAATCCACTCAAAACAATGATTGCTTTGGCCTACCAACATCTGGCAGCAGACGGCTGTTATTTAATTTCCGGATTCGTTGACAACCAAGAACAGGATATTATAGAACAACATCAGCAAATCGGGTTCAGCCTGTTAAAAACATATCAAATGGAAAACTGGCGTGCAGCCTTGTTGCAAAAGAAATAAACAATTTTACCAGCAATTGCTTTTCGCCACATCTAAAAATCGGAGACGCACATGGATATTAAAACCATTCAAAAAGGACTAAAAGCCACAAAACTTTCCGGTCGGCTCTTCATGTTTGGCAATTTGTTCATTGATGAAGACATTCTCCCGGAAGAAAACCAGATTCGTAAATTGACAGGATTTACCGGTTCCTATGCGCTTCTATTTATAACACCAACCAAAGCATTCCTGTTTGTAGATGGACGTTACGAATTGCAGGCAAAAAAAGAGGTTAACCTGCATCGCACGGAAATTGTCAAACTTTCCGAAATCAGTCTCACCCGTTGGCTGCAAAACAATTTTGCCAAAACATCCACCCGCATCAGTTACAACCCTTGGACAATCAGCCGGAATACTCTGTCATCATTACAGCAGGCATTGCCACAAGCCGAGTTTATCCCGATTGAAGACGCTGACTGGCAACTCAGCCCGAAACACGTTAAGGTTTTCACTCATCAGAAAAAATTTACCGGTAAAACATCTAAAGAAAAATTAGCGGAATTCGCCACCCATCTCAAAAAAAGCGGATTAGATGCATTTTTGGTAACTTCAGCAGCCAATACGTCTTGGTTGCTAAATTTGCGTTCAGATGCCCTGCCTTATACGCCCGTTTTTCGCGCTTTTGTCCTGGTAGAGAAAAACGCTTCATACAAAATTTTCGCCGAAAATACCGATAAGGAAGACACATTATCCTTTCAAAAATTAGCAGAAATACTTCCTAATCATATTAAAATTGGCGCCGATTTTAACACTTTGCCGGCAGCAATTTCTTCTTTTGCTCCGCAAATCATCAATCATCCAGACATAATAACCGAATGGAAAGCCGTCAAAAATTCTATTGAATTGAAAGGCATGCGCAATGCCCACCTGCGCGATGGCGTCGCCATAACAAAATTTCTGTTTTGGCTCTCCAAAAACCACAAAGGTATAAACGAAACGGATATTACAGCAAAGTTATTGGATTTCCGCAAAAAGGAATTAAACTTCTATTCAGAAAGCTTTTCCCCAATTGTCAGTTCCGGTTCCAATGCCGCCATTGTCCATTACAACCCAGCTAACCAAAAACCAACTATGCTGAAAAAAAATTCCATACTGCTTTTAGATACCGGTGGACAATACTTTGACGGCACAACCGACATTACCCGCACTATTGCGCTAGGTATGCCATCTGCCGACATGATAGAAAAAAACACTTTGGTATTAAAAGCACATATTGCACTGGCCTCCGCTGTTTTTCCGAAGCAGACCACCGGCAACGAACTGGATTTAATCGCTAGACAACCATTGTTAAAACAAGGTCTTGATTTTGCACACGGCACTGGACACGGCGTTGGTTTCTTTTCAAATGTACATGAAGGACCGGCTCGCATCTCTATTCATGCAAAAAACAGCGCTCCATTGCAAAACGGCATGATAACATCCATTGAACCCGGCTACTATAAAGAAAATACTTTCGGTATCCGCATAGAAAACCTCTACGCCATCAAGCCACAAAAAGGAACATCATTCCTGCATTTCGAAGTTTTAACACTGGTTCCCCTTGATAAAAAGCTCATCAACAAATATCTAATGACTGCAGAAGAATTAAACTGGCTTAACCGCTACCATCGCCAGGTATTTTTGAGCCTGAAAAAATATCTGACACGCCAGGAATTAGAATGGCTACGCGAAGCATGCGCTCCGCTCTGAAAATCTTGCACAAAACAGCTGTCAACAAAAAATCAATCGCAATACAATCACTATACATTAACCCTGAAAACAAGGTTACCTAAATTACAACACTTCTGCCCTTGTTAAAACTGCCTTCAAACTATCAATATGATTATTAATCTTCTATCCTACACAACAATTATGCTGACAGGATGCACATTTATCTGATAAATGTTGCTCAACATCTGGAATTTATCGGTAATAATGGCGAAAAATTTTCCACATCATCGGTTTGAAAGCATGGCCGAAAGCTGATTCGTCTAAAATGCGGACTAAAACCAAAATAAGAAAATCGGATAAGTCAAACATAGCAATTTTTTAAATCTTAATCCTGAAAATTAGGAATTTGCTAAGTATCTCTGCCTTAAAATACAAACAAATATTTACACTACACTGCTTTTTTGCTATATTTATAAAAAAAGCAAGGAGAATAAAATGAATAAAATTTTAAGTTGGCTGAAACCTCAAAAAAACGTATCGAACCAAACACAAAAATTCATAGATATCAAACGCAGTTCCACGATTATAAATTTTATACACCCGGGACATCCGCTCTACGACAACGTTGTCGCCAAAGAAGAAAACCGATTGCGAATTCTCGCGCCCAATGAAACAGCCTACAGTGAAAACAGCCTCTGGCACAAATTCGTAGCCATTGCCTTTTATAAAGGAGCCAGCTATCTGATTATCAATTCTATAAAACATTATAAAGAACAAAGCATTGGCGGGCTCTTGCAATTTGATGAGAACATTTATAATATTATCCCGTTTTTTGAAAACGAAAAAGAATATCAAACCGCTGGTGAATATACATTTCGTGAAACATATGAATATGACCATCCAGTAGAAAACTACGCCTTTTGGGCCGAATACCAAGGTAAAAGCGTTAAAATTGTTCTTGAACGCGGCAAACAACTCTTAACGCTTAAAATGATAGACAAAGATAGAAATTTATTCACATCAAAACTCTCTGCACGACAAATTGAAATAATAGACTACGTCGTTATGCCTGCTATCAACGCTCATGCCACCCTATCTCAAAAACACAAGATATCATAACAATGGCTTTCTGTCTGAAAAAAAGAAACCCACCGGCCTAGCCGGTGGTTCTTGTTACAAAAAAGCAACTGTCACCAAAACAGCTGCTTTTCAATTGCAAAACCTAAATAAGAAAAGGAATAACAGTTCCATCATCTGCAGACACCTTTGTGCCATCTGGCAAACAAAAAAAGCCAGTACCATTAACTGACACATGCAGCCATCCGTTTACAACCTGCCTGATAACCGCATGCTTGCCAATAATTGTATCTCCAAATAACAACGATGAAGAAACCAGGCCAGCATCACATGCATGCAAATTTTGAATATCAGAATAAAGCAATCTGCCATCAGGCGAATATAACATCCACCTGCCATCAATTTTACAAAGATAAAACCCATTAGCAAACATTGCCACACCGGAAACTGCCTCATGTTTAAGTCGCAACCGAGCATCAAACACCTTAACCATACCACCGGAAACATCTTCAGCAAAAAACAAATCAGGTTCATTGACAACTGGATGCAGCTCATTATCCGATAACTCAAAACAGCCACAAGGCAAAGGAGAAAAATATTTCCCATAATCAACCCTTTTAATGACTTTACCGGTATTAACCCAAAACAACTGTAATTCTGTTTTCCCATCACAGGTCAACGCAAACACAACACTGTCAACATTTCCCCCATTAAAAATTTTGACGTCATCAACATCAAATTGGGAAAAGATCTGATTCTGAGGCTGTTTTTCTGTAAAATGAAGTACCTTCCATCGTCGAGCAGCAAATTTCAGCGCAACAAACGCATCTCCTAAGACTTCTGCCTGCATCGCCGGTATCTGTATGCCTGGGATTTCCAAACACCAACAAAACTTATCCGCCGGTGAAACAGAAACCCTTTTTAAAACAGCTCCGTTTGCAAAAACATAAACATCACTAAGATGATTTTCCATTAACCGGCCAAAGCTATCATATAACACTATGCCATCTCCATTAAGCAGCGCAAAACTGCCGTTGCTGAACTTTCGTGCACCGAGGCAAAAACCATATGATTTCAAGTTTTTCTTACAAACTACCAGTCTTGGTTTTGCAAATTTTTTAACAAACTTAGATTCCATAATTATAAAAAATACAAAAATAAAAAAACGACCCCAGTATAAGCCAAAGTTTATACATGTCAACCAGTTTATCATTTCAGAACCAGACGAAACGATATTTTATTCAGATTTCATACATATCTCTACTGTCTATCCGAATACACAGCCGAACCCTAAATACGCCCCCAAAAAAGAAACAACAGTTTTGCCATTACCCCCCAAATCGACAGAACTTCATAATCAAAAAGAAACCCACCGGCTTAGCCGGTGGTTCTTCTATAACGGGTGTAACCCTA
>CAYQDC010000052.1:0-10029 GCA_964416205.1 uncultured Acetobacter sp.
CGATGGTGCCGATGTTGCAGTGTGGCTTACTGCGTTCAAACTTCTCTTTTGCCATGAATTCATACCCTAAAATATTGTGTTACGACAAGGCTGTTATTTAAGGAAATCTTGGAGCGGGTGAAGGGAATCGAACCCTCGTCATAAGCTTGGAAGGCTTCTGCTCTACCATTGAGCTACACCCGCTCAAACCAAAAACCTGAAACAAAAACCTGTTATCAAACGAATTTTAACTGGTGGAGGGGGATGGATTCGAACCATCGTAGACAAAAGTCGACGGATTTACAGTCCGTTGCATTTGACCGCTCTGCCACCCCTCCACTAAAACCGTTTTGCAAGGGGAAAAGAACATATCTCTTTACCCGGCAACAGCAATAAAAACTTATTTTTTCAAGAATGTCAACAAGTTTTTTCACTAATTCTTAAAGTTTTTCTTTTATTTTATATTTATTATGTAAAAAGAAAGGCATATCATGCATAAAAACACCCTGACCGAAAAGAGAAACCCCCGCACGGCCGATATAGATTTAATGGATACAACCGATATTGTAAAAGCCATCAACAATGAAGATTTAAAAATTGCCAAAGCCGTCCAAAAAACATTGCCAGAAATTGCAACAGCCGTTGACATTATTTCCACTGCCCTACTTAACGGCGGCCGCCTGGCATATTTTGGCGCCGGCACCAGCGGTAGACTGGGAATTTTGGACGCAGTAGAATGTATGCCGACTTTTTCCGTCCCGCAGGAAACGATCCGCGCTTTCATTGCCGGCGGCACCAAAGCGATGTACCAGGCCGTAGAAAACGCCGAAGACAATGGAACTTTTGCCCTTGAAGACATTAACACCTTTGCTCCTACCGCAAAAGACATTGTCGTCGGCATATCGGCTTCAGGAAACCCCACCTACATCCTGACAGTTTTGCAAGAAGCTCGCCGTCATGGTGCAAAAACTATCGGCATTACCTGCAACCCCGATGCCAAATTAACCCCTTTGTGCGATGTCAGCATAACCGCCGTTGTCGGGCCGGAAGTCATTACCGGTTCCAGTCGCATGAAAGCCGGCACTGCGCAAAAAATGATTTTAAACATGCTCTCCACCGCCTCCATGATAAAAATCGGCAAAACTTACGGAAATTATATGATTGACGTAACGCCAACCTGTACAAAACTTATAGACCGCGGCAACCGGATTATTTCTGCTATCTGCGGAATTCCTGTTGCCCAAGCCACCGAATATCGTATAAAAGCAGACAATAACATAAAAACCGCCTGCGTGATGTGCCTGAAACAATGTTCCAAACCGGAAGCCGAACAACTTTTATGGCAACATCATGGTATTTTACGAAAGGTCATCCAAACATGAAAAATTTCTCATCCCCGCGTCGCAATGCTAACACTGGCTCCAACCAGCAGTTAATTATCTATGGTCGCCATGCCGTATTAAGCGCCCTGCAAAATCCCAAACGCCATATCCAGAAATTGCTGATAACAGCTGAAAACCGTGCTGAAATAGAAAAAATCTCCCCCCAAATCCCCATGACGGTTATCGACCGAAAAGAATTTACCAAACTTCTTCCCGGCGACGCCGTTCATCAGGGTTTCGCTCTTTATTGCCACCGTCTTGAAACATGCGACATCACCGATTTGCTGGCCTTGGCCGAGAATAAAAACCGCTGCCATATTCTGATTTTGGATCAGGTAACTGACCCACAAAACATCGGTGCAATTATCCGTTCCTGCGCTGCATTTGGAACTTTGGGACTGATTATACCGGATAAAAATTCACCACTTGAATCTGGCGCCATGGACAAAGCTGCCGCCGGCACAATGGAAATCGTCCCGATTGCCCGGGTAACCAACCTCAATCACGCCATAAAAATCCTGAAAGAAAACGATTTCTGGATCATCGGTATGGACGGATACGCTGATACAACCATAGATAAAATCAATAAAAACAGCAGGATCGCCATTGTCATGGGCTCCGAAGGAAAGGGAATACGCCGACTGGTACAGGAAAACTGCGATTATTCGGTTAAACTACCAATATCCTCACAGGTAGAAAGCTTAAACGTATCCACCGCCACCGCCATCACATTATACGAATTAAACAAATAAGACCTGTTGCCTCCACTTTCAGATTACCCATTAAAATGCAGACAATGTTTAATTTAAGATTATACTAATCAATGCAAATATCCTTTTTGTGTTCATCTGACCACTGTAGCACAATATATGCCACAATAAAATTACTCACAATTTCAAAGCCAAATTTCAACGTCAAACTTTTTGCTTTTAAGATTATTAACCTTTTCCTTATTTGTGTTTTTTTTATAAAGACACCACGGTATTTGCAGACATCTACAGGCGTTTACCTGTTTACACAAAATACTTTTCTTTCATAAAACCACCACACCCCACATAAAGCTTTCCCTTAAAAAAAGCCCCAAAACATACCTCACCCTAATACATACCCCTAAAATAACATTACCAAATACTGGTTTTTCCTGTAAATACATGTTTTATTTTAGAAATTATACCGAACACCAATACCACCTTCAATACTGCTCTCACTCTCGGCATTATGCGACACTTCTGCCGCAACGGCAAAATCGCCCTCTTTATAAACAGCTTCCACTGTCGTCTTAAAACGGTTTTTATCCTCATTATATGCTTCAATGCCAAAATCAAGTGGCGATCCATCCATACCTACCCGCAAATCTTTATACGGATCTAAAAATTCATGATAGTATTTTGTCCCTAACGCCAGCATTAGAGAACGCTCCTTGGCCAGTTGTATCCGTTTGCGCAGTTTCAGACCAACCCCGACTTCCAACGAAACCGAATCATTGGATTGCAGATTAAGCCCCCCCTCTTCTTCCATTTTAGACATTGAAGAACTTTGCAGATTCAACTCTGCTTCGGCAACTAATTCCACCACTTTCATATCAATACTGTAATCAGCATGATTATACAGACCATAGTATAAATCAAACGTATCTGCCTCATATACGCCGGAAACCGCATGACGTTTATATGTCCCGTATCCTGCACCAATACTCGGCATTGTTAAAAACTGGAAACCATTATTCTTATATAATATCGGTATAAACATCATCAAAATCTTATTATCACGGGAAGAAGACGCTTCATCATATTCCGCATCGGCATACGCACCGCGCAGTGTTGCCCCAATACTCCAACCGTCACCAAGTTTTGCCCCATAGCCGATATAAGGGCTATATACACTATCGGAAAAACCACTCAGACCACCATGTTCATCTTTTCCAATACGGAAATAATCAGCACCGATATAACCTCCGTCAAGTCCTTCTTCTAATATTCGTCTTTGCTCCTGTGCATTCAACCCACGCAATACTGCCATATTTTCCCGCGGCAGATTGGCATAAAAATTCTGCCCGGTTTCTGTTTTTGTCGTTTCATCAAAAGTTTCTTTATCCATCGCATCTTTAAGCGCATTATACATTGCTTCGTTATTTTGCAGCTTATAGTTCGTTTCCAAAAAGTTCGCAATTTCCTCGTTATCCATCAATTCCAAAAACGACTTACGATACATCTCTACGTCAATACTATCACCATTATTATTCAATGACGCATCAAACATATACGAACCAGATACAATGGAAAGCCCTTCATCACGCCCTATAAACGAATTTTCATTGACATACAAATCTTCAAACCCACCTTTGACAATATCACTGCTCGCCACAACCGAACCTTTAAACGCGTCAGCCTTATACGTACCGCCCGAAGCTATGGCAAACGTTCCCGTTTCATCTCTCATCGCGTCAAAATCAAGCACTTCTCCGACTGCTTCAACCACCCCGCTGTTTAAAAACGTTCCATTTTCACCGACATAAATCAACACACTGTTTGCCACCGCTGTTGTATCTGTTGTTGTATCAGTTGTCGTATCCGTCGTTGTATCCGTCGTATCGGTTGTTTCTGTTGTCGTCTCTGTCGTTGCCTCTTCCGTTTCGGTTGTTTCTGTTGTATCTTCCGCCTGATCTTCACAACTTCCACCGTCACCGGTATAAACCGAACCGCTGGAACAGCTTCCACCCGCACTGCTGTTATAACTTATTGTACCGTTATTCTGAAAACTTCCGCTTTCAACCAAAACCCCATAACCGCTGCCAGATATGGTTATGGTTCCGGTATTTATACCATACCCGCTGTTAATAACTTTTACGCCATTGCCCGTTATAACCGAAATACTGCCCTCGTTGGAAAAACTTCCCCCATCTACAATAACACCATCACCACTGCTAACGCTCACCGTCCCACTGTTAGTAACGCTTCCGCTTGATGACACATATAACCCCGTCCCATTTGTAATCGCAATGTCGCCACTATTATCAGAATTATATCCGCCGACACCATAGCGCCCGGAAATACTTCCGCTATTAACCCCTTCCACTATTCCGTAGCTGGTATCAGCATTAGTATATATCGTCCCCGCGTTCTCCCCGCCATACATGCCAATACTGTTTTCGCCAACAGTAATCTCTCCTGTATTTTGCACCGTGCCAGTACCTGACGCAAAATAAATCCCGTATGCATACTGACCATCATCACTGCAATCATCATCTTCACAGGAAACAGTAATAGTACCCGAGTTTGTAAACGACGCATTATCAACCTTTACCCCAATATTACCCTGTCCACTAACCTCAATTAGATAGGTATTTGTTCCCGTCGAATTTTCCGAATCAGAGCGATCCTTTACCAACATTCCGATACCATCCGTAACAGTTATTACACCATTGTTGACTATACTTGCATACCCGCTGGCAGACAATCCCGTTCCGCCCTCCACCAAAATAGACCCGCTGTTAGTTGCCGTTGTTCCACTGCCAGACGCTGCAAGCCCCACACTGTCGCCGGATAATTCTATTGTTCCGTCATTACTGGCTGAAGCACCATCGTCCACAGTCAGAACCGTTGCCCCCGATGAAGCATACACCGTCCCTGAATTACTGATTTGCGATCCACTGCCAGTTCCCTGAAACAGATAGGAATCAACTCCCTGCACATAAGCGGTTGAGCCTGTGCTAAACCCCAGTATTCCGCCATCAATAGCCTTTCCGAGCGTATAACCTTCTATCTCCACATCATCAGAAAAATCAAAAGTATAATCCGCACCATTTGCTGTTTCCAGATAAATAATACCACTATAGTCCGAATCGTGATAAATATTACCTAATACGGCCAGAGATGAACCATCTCCGTCAAGTATCACCCCTACCGTATTATCCCCCTGCAAATAAATAGACCCGTAATTATAGGCCGTCCCGCCATTGCCGACATACATACCGGCCGACCCCTGACCTGACACGTAAATCATATTTTCGCTGTCAGCCGAGCTGGAAGACCTGCCATTAAAAATCATCCCTTGCGAACTGGTAACTGCCATTCCATAGCCATACTGACCATTAACATAAATATTACCAAAATTGGTTGCCGACCCACCGTTACTGGAATCATTGCGTATACCGATAGAATTAGTCGCCTCCACAATAATATCTCCGTAATTATTGACGTAAGCTTCGGCCGTTGCCGTAGAATCCAGCCACATACCAACATTAAACTGCGAATAATCAACATCAAACTGTTCCAACGTAATAGTGCCGTAATTATCGGCCGCCCCCTGTTTGGAAACCTGTACAGCCGCCGTTCCGTATGTTCCGCCGTAATTTACAGTTTCTCCATATTGGTCGCCGATTATCATTTCTCCATTATTGACAAACAGCTGTTTTGTCGTATTGTCATCGCTTGAAACCGTAACTGCTGCCGCCACCACACTGGCAGAAGTATTATATCCTACATCATCTTTACTCCCGGTAGGAATGGAAAAACTATCACTATTGCCGACTTTATACAAAATAGAGCCATTGTTATATGCCGAAGAAAAATTACCCCCAAAAACCTGAGAATTTGTCGCCTTACTGGAAAGATAAATCGTTCCATCGTTAATCATCTCTACCGACCCGGAAAAAGCATTGTAAATAGCCACAGATTCTTCCGAATAAACATTAATTATCCCTTTATTTTGCAACAAAACTTCTTCCGTTAAATCTTCACCCGCTGCATAAAGACCATAATTCCCGCTATAATAAGACTGACCGTTTTCCACACCGAGATTTATCACCCCGTAGTTAATAACATCACCACCGGCAAAAGAAGCCATACCGTATGCATTGCTTGCCTGCATATCAATCAGACCATAATTCAACAGCACCGGATCACTCCAGTCATAAACTCTCGTTTGTGAACCTTCACCCTTAGCCGCCAGCATACCATACGAAACACCACCTGACGTCGCCTCGTTGATAACCCGAATAACGCCACTGCTGTCGTTTGTTAACATTCCACCGTGAACCGAAAGCATTCCCGCCGCCACATCCGTTCCTGTATCCATAGTAGCACCGGCCAGATTGATATTGATATTGCCCTGGTTTAACGCCTCTGTTGCCGCATCAGCGCGAATACCGATGAGACCGCCCTGCCCAAGTTTCAGAGCCGTATCATCCAGATTAAAACTCCCCTGATAAGACAAACTTATATCACCGTAATTATTAAGCACCATCTTTTCAGCATACGACGGATCATTGTTGCCATTCAAAAAGTTATCGTCTATATAACTGCCCATCCCGATAAGGCTGACCGCCACATCAGTAGCACTGTTATAACCCGCCGAAAGTTCAATCGTACCATAATTCTCTGCTGTAACAGTATTGGCACTGAGATTTGTTCCTGTATATAAATCAAACAACACCATACCCAATATCGTTCCGGAATTATTCCCTGTTTCTGTTTCTTCGTCCTCTTCATCATCAGAATCTTCATCAACAAGCACCGTGCTGCTATCATCATCACTGGTACTGACACTTGCCTGCGTTGATGTACCTTTTATCTGCCCATAGTTAATAACAGTCGAATTTGTGTCGCCATACATACCGATAACGACATCACCTTCACTGTTCCCTTTAAACGTAATATTTATCCTGCCGTCCGAAGAATCCGATTCTGTATCATCGGTCGTCGCCTGTCCGTTAATAATTTCAGCACCATTGCTGGCAACCAGCCCTATCGCCCCGTTTTCCGCCTCAATTTGAATAACCCCATGATTATATCCGGTAGAACCTTCCCCGGTAACATTGATACCAACAGTTGCATCATACAAATACAATGATCCATCTTCCAGATTATCAAACGAAGCTCCGTCAGACACACTGACATACGACAACAAATAATCAGAATTACTTAAAACATTCGACAACAGCTGAATTTGATCAACATAATCAGACGCATTGGCATTGATAATCTGCCGCGCAATATCATTAGTTTCTGTTCCTGTTGTAACTTCTTTGTTTGCATTGGCAATCACACTGCCCAATCCATACCCGGAACTGGTCGGAACAATAGTCGGATCATCTGTCGCCACATAACTTGAACCACCACCGCCACTACTGCTTAGCGCCAGCGCAACCCCACCAATAACGGCACCGCCCAAAATCCACGGCCACCAGCTCTTTTCTTCTTCGTCATAATAAAGAGATTCTTCATTACCGATGACTCTCTGTGTATCAGCCACCCGGCTACTTTCCAAAAACGCCCTGTACTCTTTCAGCATCCGATATGTACAGGCATGGTGCGGATTAGCTCCACTCATCCGAAAAGAATTATATGCCACACGATCATTCCGCTTAACAGCAATACATAATCCCGTATCACCATTGAGATTAACGGCATCAATATTAAGACCACGATTAACCGCATCACGTAAAAAACCAACTTTTCCACGACTTGCCAGATAATACATCTTATTAAAATCACGCGGTGCAAGCCTTCCGCCACGAGCTGACGCATCCCCTGGCATAAAAAAGGCAGCCAATATAACAGCTGAAAAATATAAAGCTGTACCGAACTTCATTTAACAGAACCATAAAAAACAATTGCTTTATGGCGATTCTATGAAAAACTTTATTAAAAAAAAGTATATACAGCAGAAATTATACCCGCCTATCAACGGCAACGCAAAATTTTACTTCAATCACAGATTATTTATCATTTAATCTTCCCGCACCAACCACAAACATAAAAAACACGAACATAAAAAAACAGCCTGGTTAACACAGGCCTTTTTTTCAAACTTCGGCAACAAACCAAACTTAATTCTGAAATTGCCTGGCATACCCGCCTTTACCTTCCACTTCCAGATTTGGATTAACATAAGCGGTTGCCCCCTTCTCATAAAAATAAAAATCACGTCTGAGCCGTGCCTGATCGCGGATAGACAGAGAATTCCATTCTTTTTCAGTTAAACCATACGGATACGTTGCCTTTTCCCCGGCGCAACCAGACAAAAGCAACAACACCAGCAGCAAACCTGCCTTTTTCATCGTCAAACCTCCTAAGTGATTGAAAAACTTCTAGCCTTATAACCCTTATGATTCCGTTTTTCAAGTAAAATCTGCATTTTAAGACCTTTTAAAACCGCACTTAAAAATTTATCTTAAACCGGTGTTTTATTTTTATTAATAATTATTAACAGGTAGCAATCTTGAGATTCACAAATAAAATTTATGTAGTATGATGAATTTAACAATAAACAAAACGGAGAGGAAAAATGAGAGTTTTATTGATAGAAGATGACTATGCTGTTTCTCACAGCGTTGAAACAATCCTCAAAAAAGAAGGCATGGTTGTCGACATTTCCGATGACGGCGAAGACGGACTGGACTGCGGTAAACTTTATGACTATGATATTATAATTCTGGACTTGAATTTACCCGGCATAAACGGTTACGAGGTACTGAAAAGCCTGCGCAATGCAAAAGTAAGCACCCCCGTTCTGATTTTGTCCGGCTTGTATGAACCTGATAAAAAAGTCAAAGGATTGGGCTACGGTGCAGATGATTATCTGACAAAACCATTTAATAAGGACGAACTCTTGGCACGTATTCAGGCCATTGTTCGCCGTTCCAAAGGCCACTCAAACTCCGTTATTCAAACCGGATTGGTTGAAGTTAATTTAGACACGCAGACTGTCAGTGTTGCCGGTAAAGACCTTCATCTGACCGGCAAAGAATACGGCATCATGGAATTGCTTTCTTTGCGCAAAGGTTCCACCTTAAGCAAAGACCAGTTCCTGAACCATCTCTACGGTGGCATAGATGAACCGGAGGTGAAAATCATAGACGTATTTATCTGCAAATTGCGTAAAAAACTGGAACAGGCATCCGGTGGCAAAAACTATATTAAAACTGTCTGGGGCAGAGGTTATATCTTAAGTGATCCTGACGAACACAAATAGGAACACAAATAGATAGTTTGATTTCATAAACAAAATTAAAAGGCGGCTACTTTCCCCTATAAACCGCCTTTTTTTTACACCCTGTTTCATAAAACATCCTATATTTATTATAGCATTTTTTGCTTAACAGGCATTACAGACCACCATAAAAGTCCTTTTAAAGATAATTTAACACTTTAAACATAAATATTTATGAACTTATGATTAGTTAAATTTTATAATCTGTAAATACTGTATTTTATGGAACAAAGTGTTATTTTAAAATACTATTTCCCCATTAAATAAATATTAACCAATTATATGATAAATACAATATGTTTAAAAATGTTACATTTTATGGAACATGGCGTTTTTTAATGGTGACTTTGCAAAAATGTGAGGTATTCACAAGGGGAGTATTAATGATGAGGTATTATCGGCATTGGCTTTTTACACTATTGGCGGGGACATTTTTTTCATCTCAAGCAATGGCAATAACAGTTACCCCCCCCACCCCCACTTTAGACACTTTGACCAATTCCAGTAATCTCAGCAATGTATATGAATTTTCTGAGGCAGATGAAAACGACTATGATTTCACAGTTCAGGAAACTGACGGAACTACCAAATATTATAAGCTCGTTCTGAACGATAATTCTTTCATTTTTTTTTTAATGATACGGCGACCACCGAGATCTACACTCTTTCCCTACAC
>CAYQDC010000053.1:0-9991 GCA_964416205.1 uncultured Acetobacter sp.
GGCGATAGGTTAAAGAATGCATTCTTGAATTTAAACAAGCTTTGCAGCTTTGCAATTCATCACGCACGGGAACAGCAAATTCGGCCGCACCAGTCGGGGTTGGCGCTCTTTTATCAGACACATAGTCTATCAACATCGTATCCGTTTCATGACCTACAGCAGAAATAAGAGGTATTTCCGAATCGTATACCGCACGGATAACTATTTCTTCATTAAACGGCCATAAATCTTCCAGACTGCCCCCGCCCCGGGCAACAATGATAACATCCGGGCGTTTAACCGGACAATCCGGTGTCAGAGCGTTAAATCCGCGTATTGCTTCCGCAACTTTTTCTGCCGCGCCCTCACCCTGCACCGGAGTTGGCCATAATATGATATGGCTGGGAAAACGGTCGCGTATTCGATGAATAATATCACGGATAACCGCACCTGACGCGCTGGATACAACGCCTATGGTGTCTGGTAAAAAAGGAATCGGCCTTTTGTGGGCTGCATCAAACAGACCTTCTTTAATAAACTGCTGCCGGCGCTCTTCCAGCAATTTCAGCAAAGCGCCCTGCCCGGCAGGTTCCAGGCTTTCAATCACAAGCTGATATGATGATTTTCCGGAAAATGTGGTAATTTTTCCGGTGGCAACAACCTCCAACCCGTCTTCTATTTTTATCTTTAATCCGGAGGCCACTCCCCGCCAGCATACGGCAGACAAAACGGCATTTTCGTCTTTCAGCGACAAGTACCAGTGCCCGGAATCCGCCCGTTTGGCGCCGAAAATTTCTCCGCGCACCAATACGCGGTTAAAAGAACATTCAACACACCTTTTTATTTCATTTGACAATTCGGTAACGGTTTTAGGCCGCTTTTCCGGTTTTTGTATATCTGACATATCTGATTGTGCCGTAAAGTCAAAAAATGTTTCCAACATTTTATCTATATCCCCAATAAACTCCTGGCAAATTCTTCGGCTTTGAATTTATCCATATCGTCTGCCTGTTCTCCCACGCCGATGAAATATACAGGCAACCCTGTTTCTGCTGCTATTGCTATTAAGATGCCTCCTTTAGATGAGCCATCAAGTTTGGTAACTACTATACCATTAATATCGGCCAGTTCCTTAAATGTTTTTACCTGATCCAATCCGTTCTGGCCGGTTGTTGCATCTATGCTGATTAAGGTTTTATGTGGGGCATCCGGCATTACTTTTTTTACAACCCGGATGATTTTCTGCAATTCATCCATAAGACCCTTTTTATTTTGCAAACGGCCGGCGGTATCAATAAAAACGATGTCATCACCTTTTTTTTCCGCCTCTTTAAGGCCGTCATAACATAATCCGGCACTATCGCATCCGGGAGCACCGGTATAAACTCTGATTTTGTTGCGTTCACCCCATACTTTTAGTTGTTCCACCGCGGCAGCACGAAACGTGTCTCCGGCAATAAATGAAACTCTGTATCCCTCCTGGCTGAACTTTTTACCCAATTTGCCAATGGTGGTTGTTTTGCCGGCACCGTTGACACCTACCATTAAAATAACAAACGGTTTGCGGGTATTATCTATTATAAATTCCTGTTCCGATTTTTGTAGAATTGCGCTGATATCGTGGCATAATTCATCTTTAATGCGGGCAATATCGCTACCTTTATCAAAACGCCGGGTCATAAACTTTCCTATTATTTCTGATGAGGCTTTTACACCAACGTCGGCAGTATATAATAATTCTTCCAAGTCGGTTATAATATCATCGGACAGGTTTTCCCTGGTAAAAATATCTGATATACCACGACTTATATTCTGAGATGTTTTCTTTAACCCCAAACCCAGTTTTTTGAAAAAATTACTCATGCTTTCTCCTTTTGCATACTCCGCAGTCTTTCTGCCCGTGCCTTTCTGATGTGTACTGGTATTTGCGGCATTTTTGCCGCCGGCGTGCCGGGACGCTCGGAATAAGGGAAGACATGCAAACTGTCTATTCCCGCCTCTGCGACAAGTTTCAACGTGTTGTCAAAGTTTTCCTCCGTTTCGGTAGGAAATCCGCAAATAAAATCTGCGCCAAATGTACTTTCGGGACGGACTTCACGTAAACGGTGGCATAAACGTATTACATCCTCGCGACAATGGCGACGCCCCATACGCTTCAAGATCATATTATCACCGGATTGCACTGAAAAGTGAAAATGCGGATAAATATTCGGGTAATCACGTACCAAGGCAATAAAATCTCCGTCTATTGCCGCCGGATCCAAAGAGCCAAACTGTAATGATGGCAGCCCGGGAATATATTTTAGTATATCGGCGACCAAACCACTAAAACTCGGCTCGTACGAACAAGCATCAACACCAGTCAGACAAATTTCCTTAAAGCCCTTTTCCAGCAACAGACGGATTTGCGCTAAAATTTTTTCTTTTTCAACTGAACGGTTTGTTCCACGGGCATAAGGGACTATACAATATGTGCAACGGTGACTACATCCCTGTTGAATTTCCACAAAAGCTCTTTCTCTGCCCTCAAACCCGGTTATCATATAGGCATCATATCCGGTAAAGGAAAAAATATCCCCGACTATTTTCCTTTTATCTGAAACCAGATATTTTTCTATTTCTGTTTTTTCCTTATTGCCTAATACCAGATCTACTTCTGGCATAGAGGCAAAACGTTCGGCACTTACCTGTGCCGCACAGCCGGTAACGATAATTTTAGCTTCGGGATTTTCTTTTCGCAGTTTACGAATCATCTGCCGGCACTGACGTTCGGCCTCCGCTGTAACGGCACAGGTATTAACGACAATCAGATTATCATAATTTTTAAGTTTTTCCTTAAATATTTCGCTTTCGTAACTGTTTATCCGGCATCCGAATGAAACTACCTTTACCATTTTTTATTGTCTCCGTTTTTGTTATGCCGGATAATAGCAGTCTAATTCTATTTGTGCAAGCTGATTTAAAAAGATATTTTATATTTTGCCGCCGCCTGTGAAGCATAATACTGCCATAACGGTTTTAAGTATGAATGGTTAAACCATTGTGTCCATGGCTTGTGTCCGGCAAAATGCAATATTACAGCCCTGTCATATACCTCACGCGTGGTTTGCGGAACGCTTTCTTCATAAAAAGAACTTAAAAATGCAGCGTCTTTTTCTTCAAAAAAAGTGCTATTGCAATTATAGCGATATGAAAGCGGTTTTACTCTGCCATCAAAAACAACATTTAATACATCCTGATCGCCAAAAATTTCATTATGCGTATTAAAATAAATTACGGCACGACGCATGATCTCATCACGGCGGATTTTTTCCAGATTTAACAGCATTATGCCACTGTTGAAATAAAAATCCTTATGCTGTGGATTTACGGCCGCAATATGTTCCGGAAACTGATACATCAGGCCGTCTTTAACGGCGGCGGCATAATCCCTGCTGATTCCTGTTTTATACAATTCGGCCAAATCGGATTGCACTAACGTATCCGCATCCAGATACAACACCTTTTTTACATCTGGCAAATAATCGGCTATAAACAGTTTTTGCAACGTAATATCAAAAGAAGAAAAACGCCCCAAATGCCTCTTATCCAAAGCCAGCTTTCGGGTTGGGCGTATGATTATGCCAACATTTTTTCCTGATATTTTACGAATGGTTGCAATATCCTCAGGTGTGAAATTTTCCGCAAGAATATAGACGTTGTAGCGGCTGGACATATCTTTGTTAGCAATTACGGACTCTAATGATACCATCATATATGGCACATATTTTGAATTTATCATATAAACGATATTTATCTGCGGTGAAATTATGGTGTATCCCCATGCTATTACTGCGCAGATTGCCACTCCTATTATGGTAGACAAGACAAAAACTTTTCCATATTTTCTTTTTTCAGCCATTATAACCTCAAAAATTCGTTGTAGTAGCGAAACCAGAGCTCTTGCAGAAATTCCGGTTTATAATTTTTCTGCCAGGGCTTGTCGCCGGCATAATGAATAATCGTTGCATTTTCATATATGTAAAAAGTATCCTCGGGTAATGCTTCGCCGAAATAACCGCTGAGAAATTGCAAATCATCTTCTTCAAAAAAAGTACTGATACAATTGTAACGATATGACATTAATTGTAATTTGTTGCCGAAAACAATGTTTAATACGTCCTGATCGCCATAAAAGTCTTCATGTGTTTTGACGTACTCCACCAGCTGGTCTACTACTTTGTCCTGGCGTTGCAGCCGGAGATTATATAACATTACACCACTGTTAAAATAAAATCCTCTTTTATCTATTCCTATTTCAGACATTTCTTTCGGAAAACGATAATATATGCCATCTTTTGCCACCGCAGCATATACCGATGTTATATCTTTTTCAAACAATGGAAGTAAATCTTTTAAGACCAGTGTATCGCTATCCATGTAGATTATCTTATCAACATTCTGCAAAATTTCCGGTAAATAAATTTTGTGCATACCAACCTTGTATTGCAGGAATCTTTGCATATTTTCATACGGGAGATCCGGCTCCTGGCGCGGAATTATTCTGATGTTAACAGTTTCAGGCGCTATTTTTTTCAGATTAAGTAAAGCTTTTTCATCCGCCGGGGTAATATTTTCGGTGATAATGTAAAAATTATAAATACTTTCAGCACATTTATTTTTTATGGCTGATAATATGGAAACGCCTGTCGGCGTTACATACCGGGAATCGGTAATAAGAGCCAGATTTATCTCTCCCGATTTGTGCGGGCAATGATTGGGCTGAATGCGTATTTTTTGCGGGCGCATGTGTTTTATTACCGTTGACGACTCGGCGGGTGCTTCACTTTGGAACGTTATATTTTTCTCCGATGATAACAGTAAAAAAGTAACACATCCTATTGCCAAAAGTAAAAAGGATACGGCAATGATAAATTTTTTTTCAGACATGTTTTATCTCCTGCTTTATTTTTCTTGTAGCATAAATTTATTAATTATTCGTGGATAATTTTTTTTACAGTTGTAAATCCTTTTGCCCTTATTATAGTGGAATATAATTAAGAAAAAAGTTTATGAAAGGCAAAATAATGAAAATCAAAACAGCAAACGTTATTGCCACATATTTTGGTTTGGGGCTGTCTAAAATTGCGCCCGGTACAGTCGGCTCGCTCGGTACGTTGCCTCTGGCTTATTTTCTTATTTATCTTGGCGGTTTTTATGCCCTTCTGGCAATGGTGGTGTTTTTGTTTTTTCTTGGTGTTAAAGCAACAGATGCTGTTATCCGCGACAGTGGTGATACGGATCCGTCAAAAGTCGTTATTGATGAAACGGTAGGTCAGCTTTTGACTTTTTCGTTTGTAGCATACATTGCCCCGGATTATCTTCTGGGTTTGCGCAGTTTATTTTATTATGTTGCCGGTTTTTTGTTTTTTCGCTTTTTTGATATATTAAAAATTGGTCCGGTAAAATATGCCGATACGCAAATGAAAAATGCATACGGCGTGATGTTAGATGATGTATTTGCAGGTATGTTTGCTTCTGTTTTTCTGTTAGGGGTTTTGTGCTATATGGTTAACGCATAAACTAAAATGAGTTAAGCAAAAAAGTTTGTCCGTAAAAGATTAAAAGCACAATAAAGTTGTGGAATTGCCCGGTAAAGTGTATCAATACCGCAGATAGCCAGGCTAATGGGTTATACCTAATAACATTGCATAGGCGCAATATTTGAGAATGCAATTTCTCAAAACTGTTAAAAGTAATTGTTTTGAGAAATGTATTTCTCATTATGAGTTGAGTTTTTATTTTTGAGATGTTGTATTCTCTTTTATGGGAGGGGTCTTTGAATTTGAAGAAAAAACAGCTTTTTTTGAATTTTTCTTTTTAAAAAGCTACCTGCTTAACTTTCAGTTTATCGGCTAATGTGTTGATATTTTACAACAAACTTATTTTCTCTTCTATTTCAAGCCATTTATTCTCTTTTTCATCTTTTTCTTTTTTTATTTTTTCCAGATTTGAGCTCAATGTATAGAATTTTTTTTCATCGCGGCAAAATAATTCCGGATCGGATAACTCTTTTTCAATCAGTGCCATTTCCTGTTCCAATTTTGAAATTTCATCTGGCAGAATTTCATACAGACGTTGTTCGTTATAACTTAATTTTATTTTACCACCAGTCTGTTTTATCGCTTTTATCGGCAATCTATCTTTATTTTCCGGGGTTTTGTATGATATTTTCTTTTTCTGTTCCGGCTCAATATATTTTGCATATAATTCTTCATAGCTGCCTATATGCTCAACAACAGTACCATCACCTTTCATATAAAGCATTGATGTTGTTATTTTATTTAAGAAATCCCGGTCATGACTTACTAAAAGTATTGTTCCCTGATATTCGTCTAAAACTTCCTGAAGCAAATCCAATGTGTCCATATCCAGATCGTTTGTTGGTTCGTCTAACACCAAAAAGCTGGTTTCTTTTGCCAGAGATAAAGCCAACATTAAACGATTTTTTTCGCCACCCGACAAACAGGATACAGGGCTACGCGCCTGATCCGGTGAGAAAAGAAAATCTTTTAAATACGCAACTACATGACGGTATTGCCCGCGGACATAAATATGATCTCCCTGACCACATAATGTTTTCCATAATGTTTTATCTGGATCAAGATGTTCCCGATTTTGATCAAAATAAGCCATTTCCAAATTTTTTCCCAGCCGGACAAAACCTGTGTCTGGCGACAATTTTTGAGTTAACATCTTTAACAGGGTTGTTTTTCCGGCACCATTCGGACCGACAATACCTATCCGATTTCCCTTTAATACACGTAATGAAAAATCATTTACAATATTCCGGCTTTCAAAACTTTTACTTATATGTTTTGCTTCTAACACCAGTTTGGAACGGATAGAAGCCTCCTTTATTTCCAAATCAACTGACCCAATTCTCTTTATTTGCTCCCGCCGTTCCTGACGCAGTTGTTTTAACCGGCGTAAACGTCCCTGATTGCGACGCCGGCGCGCTGTTACTCCTTTGTGTAGCCATTCCGTTTCTTCTTCTATCCTTTTATTAAGATATTTTTCCTGAATAACTTCCTGTTGGATAATTTTTTCCTGCCACTCTTCAAATGCCGAATAGCCATGGTTATTACTGTGAATGACGCCTCTGTCCAGCCAAAATGTTCTGTTTGATATATGCGATAAAAATGAGCGGTCATGACTGATAACAACTACAGCTCCGCCGAATCCGGATAATTTTTTTTCTAAATTTTCAATTGTTACAATATCCAAATGATTGGTGGGTTCATCTAATAGTAAGATATCAGGTTGCATTATTAAAGCTCTTGCCAGAGCGGCTTTTTTTAGTTCTCCGCCGGAGGCTGTTTGGGGTGAATTTTCTGTTTTTATGCCAAACTCGGTGGCCAGAATATCTGCCTTATATTGTCCATTTTCTCTTTCTTCTGGCTTTAACCCCGATAATATTACGTCTTTAAGCGTTTCATATTCTGAAAAATTATCCTCCTGAGCCATATAAGCCACGCTAATTCCCGGCTGGACGTATATTTCACCGTCATCTGGATCTATCTGACCAGAAATAATTTTTAACAAAGTTGATTTGCCGCTGCCGTTACGCCCGACCAGACAAATTTTATCGCCGCGGCAGATATTCATGTTTACAGATGTAAACAACGGCCGGACACCAAAAGTAAGGCTGATATTTTTTAAAGCATATATTGGAGTTTCATTTGTCATTTTTATTTAGGATATCTTCCGTTTTTAATTTTACAATCAGCGTTTTATACTTTATTTTTGTTGAAAGCAATGTTTTTTTTGCAACATTTTCCCGTGTATCTTTGAACAGAGGCTTTTATGAAATATAAGGGATTTATATTATGCGGTTTGCTGGTTGGCGTTGCCTTTAATGCTCAGTCTTCTTTTGCCGATACATATTCTGCCGGTGATGAAACTTTTGATGACAGCAGTGTTGTTTATTCTGAAGTATTCAAACCGACTCAAGTCAGCAAAATTACTTCAACTTCCGAAGATGCGTCTCTTTTGCCAGATGTAGAAGATAAGCTGCCAACACCTGATGAATTGCAGGAAAAAGCCGACGCTGGAGATATAAGAGCCCAGTTGAATTTAGGTTATATGTATTTATATGGTTTGAACGGACTTAAAACGGATTATAAAAAAGCGCTACATTATTATAAACTGGCTGCAGAAAAGGATGATCCGGAAGCTCTTAATAATCTGGGCAGTCTTTATTTTAACGGATTGGGTACGACAGTTGACTATAAGAAAGCTATTGAATATTTTGACAGGGCATCCCGTCTGGGCAGTGATGATGCTGCGGTTAGTCTGGCAATTATCTATCTCGGTTCATCCCCGGCGACAAAGACCATGGTCGATTTTGAAAAAATTTACAAACTCTTAAAGCAGGCTGAATCGACGAATAATACGGCTAAATTTTTAATTGGATATTCTTATTATCAGGGTTTTCTGGTTAAACAGAATTACAGGAAAGCTTTTATTTTAATCAAACTGGTTGCCGATGCTCAATATGATGAAGCACAATATGTTCTTGCTGATTTATATATAAATGGATACGGTGTGCCGAAAAATTATGCTCGTGCTGTGGAATATCTGGAAAAATCTGCGCGTCAGGGATATCCAAAGGCTATTCTAAAACTGGCCAGGATCTTGGAAGAAGGGAAAATTTATCCGAAAGATGTCAAAAAGGCGTATACCCTGTATAACATTGCTACGACAATGGAAATTGAGGGAGCTGCCGCCCAAAGGGATGAACTGGAACGAAACCTGAAATTAGAGGACCTGCTCAGTACGCAAAATGAGTCAGAAAAATATGCACCGAATCCGTCATCGCTGACATCTTTTATAAAGCAGACGTTTGGTGACAGCCTGAAAGTTTATATTGATACGAATATGGATGCTGATTTTGATATCATAAGCGATTAAATGACAGGAGTACCAATTGCAGTGGCAGACTAATATACAAATACAACAACGGAGAACAGATTGGTGAATACTTCAAAAGTTTTAAATAAAGTCATTTCTTTTTTGGGATTGTTTTTCTTTATTTTTGCCGTGTATATGATATATCGCCAGTTATCCCATTATTCCCTGGAAGAGCTTAAAGCAGTCTTACTTGATATTCCCAATATTAACCTCGGATATGCGGCTCTGGCCTCTTTTGTTGGCTATGTTGCCCTATCTACTTATGATTTTCTGGCGTTAAAATATATCAAAAAAAAACTGCAGGCCTGGAAATGGATATTAACCGGATTTGTCGGATTTGCAGTTAGTAACAATGCCGGGCATGCTATTGTATCTGGAGGAGCGGTGCGGTATCGTTTTTATTCGCGCTGGGGTATCAGTCCGGGAGATATTGTTAAGATGATCACTTTTTCCGGTTTTACGTATCTGGTTTCCTGCTTTTTTCTGATTATTATTGGTTATGCTCTGACGCCTGAACATGCGTTCGGAAATAATGATTCTACAATATTTTCTACTTTTGTTACCGTGTTGTTTTCGGTGGTAGGGCTTGCTGTTTATCTCTGGGGAAGTCTTTATTATAAAAAGGATCTGATCATTAAAGGTATTGCTTTCAGAATGCCAAAATTTAAGCTGGCTGTTCAACAAGTTGTTATCGGCAGTCTGGATATTACCATGGCTTCCCTGGTGCTTTATTCGGTGCTGGTGTGTTTCGTGAAGATTGATTTTATTACATTTTTAGGTGCATTTATTATTGCTCAAGTGTTAGGAGTATACAGCCAGGTGCCGGGGGGATTGGGTGTATTTGAACTGGTGTTTGCCAATATTTTGCCCGGACAGGATAATCACGCTATTTTGTTTGGTGCATTAATTGCTTATCGTATTATCTATTATTTACTTCCTCTTATTTTCTCGGGATGTGTTCTCGCCTTATATGAATTTTTACACAAAGAAGAAGATATTAGTTAGGTGTTTTTTTGATTAAAACTCAATTAAAGAAAAGTGTTGTTTCTTAGCATAATTT
>CAYQDC010000054.1:0-9878 GCA_964416205.1 uncultured Acetobacter sp.
AAACCGCAAAGTTCCAAAATCTTTGGAACAAAAGCAAAAATAAAGGGAGCAACAGACTCCCTTTATTTTACACTCTGTTATAAAACATAAATTTATCTTACCGAAAACAGTCCCAAAAAATAAATACCAAAATTAAAAATTAACCTTTATCCCAAAGCCAAACTCTTCATCATCGTGATAATCAGAGTTAAACAGTTTATACCTGCCATATAGCATCACATTGCGGGTTAAGCCGTATGCCGCCTCTGCCAAATACGTCTGTCCACGTACCGCATTATTGGTAGTAAAATTATGCACCGCTTGCAAATGCACTCGGATTTTATCGTTATTATAATAAATTCCGCCTTTGAGCCCGATTCCCAAATACCCGTTGTCATAAAGCCCGCCACCGTATGCCGCATTCGGTGCACTCATTGCATATATTAACGTATGCCTGGTCAGGGCATAACTCTGTCCCGCCGCTACATCCAGCCCAAAAACACCACTGTCCTCACCGCTTTTAGCATTAAACAACTCCCGATAACCGGCCTTAATATCGTATGACAAAGGCATAAACATTGCATCCACCCCGGCCAACGATTTAATCTCCAACAGGTTAAATTCCTGCAAAACCAATTTATCCCGCGCATCATAATGACGGACTTTGCCCTCAAACATATTGATTTCCGCCCCATTAAGCAACCCATAACTGTCATCAAGCAGTGAATTGTAAAGCGGTTTTAACCCCAGTTCCTGAAACATCTCGCCATTGCGGCTACCAAACAACACCCCGGCCTGCCACGCCTTATGCGCCAAAACCGGATTCTCCCCCTCTTTCAAATCATCAAAATACTGCTGCTGATTAGCAATTTTGCTACGCTGCGTTAATAATTTGAAACTTTTTTTCCGATAGTCAGCCAGTTGCAAATCACCTTCCACATACCGATATTGCACATACTGATACGCCGTTTCCAGCACATCGGCCTTTTCATCATCATCAAGTTTCTGCAAATCCATCTTATCATTATGAATAATATCAATAAACGCTGCATATTGCCGTTCATTCATCTGTCCCGCCCGATATTTCAGTTTTGACTGTCGGGACGGACGATAATTTGTCGCCGTAACCATTCCCGGAATATTATTCACCGCCTTAAGCGTTGCTATCGGCACCGTATAATAACGAAATTCCTCACTGATATTCAGTTCCGGACGCATCGCCTCCAACATCAGCAACAAAACGTATGAACAATTCTGCGACGCAAAATAATACCGTATTTTCGCCCGTTGCATCTCCAAAATATGCGCTGTAAACAACTCCAGCTCATCATCAGAAAAATTCAGCTCATATTCCCAAATATCCCGGTTTTCTATATTATTATAAAGATTGATAACATCATAATACGGGCGAATACCAAATGTACCATAATAACCACCCCACACACCTTTAAGCGCATACAAAACCCCGGCATCATCACCGGTATCTGCCCCAAAATTTGCCCCATGCGCCAAAAGCTGCGTTCCTTTGCGCTTTGTATCAATGCGAAACAACGTATGCCCGAAAAGTGATGACGGATTACTCATATAGGCATTGGTAAACAACATTGTTACCGCCTTTGGCTGCACATCGTCTAAAAACTTCTGATAATCAGCGCAAACATCTAACGTCCCGCTGACCGCCCCAATCCTCTTCAAATAAGTAAAACGCGCCGGAAACAGACATTTTTTCAATTCCCGATCTGCTCCCTCCAGCATGCCGTCTTCCATATTAAAAACCTGAACGGCAGCCTGATATTCCATTTCCGGATTTTTGCGTCCGTCTTTTGTCAGAAAAAAATCATCATTTTCAACTACAGATTCATAACCGGTATTGTCTTTTTGATAATGTAAAAGCTTCAACCACCCGATTTCATAAGCGTCACTATCTGCGTGCACACTTTGTGCCCAAACAATCATAGAGGCAAGCAATATCCGAAATTTCATTGTTCCTCTTTAGATAAAACGTACTCTGAAATAAAAATTTCTTTCCGCTTTTTCAATCTCATCTTCTGAATTTTCTTTATTTCTTTTTTAGAAAAAAATCTTTATCAGAATAAAAAAAGGGCGCGACAACCATCGCACCCCATCTTCATAGATTAAGCCTGAGCTAATTCCATAATTTTCAAAGTCAAATCAACAGCTTCAACATTTTCATTATTGAAAAGATAAGCAAAGTTCTGTTGTGTTTTGGCTCCCAGTTCTGTGCTATCAACATCTAACAATCCAGCAATCGTATCAATCGTTTCGCCTTTTCCTGCCGAAGCATCCATAGCAAATTGCTCCATATTATTTTCAATAACGGCTAAAACCAACTTGCCCGTACCACCAGTAACCCGACCGTTAGGATCACAACCGGACGTACCGAGCGTGACACCAATGGTATTCAAAAATGTACCATTCGTAGAGATTGCCAAAACCTGCGGGATAATACCAGATTGACCTCTCCACGCCATAGAACCCAAACCACAACCACCAGTAGAGTCAACAGCCTGCGCCGGAGAGACAGCAAACAATGCCGCCACAAACACCGCACTCATAAGCAAATTCTTTTTCATAAAGTTTCTCCTTATTTAACAAAACATGGTTATTGTAGTACACTCCTGTCAGTTGTATAGTGCAAAGTTTAACTAATCAACAGTTACAAAACATTCTTCGGCTAAATCTTCCTCATCAAAACGCTTAAGTATTGCGTCCATTTTTAACGCTTCTAATGAAGTTGCCAAATCCTGTAAGGCGTCTAAAGAACTTGCAGCGCCGTTTATTTTATAATTATACAGTAAATTCTTTAATCTGTCGTATTCGCTTATATTTAAACTAAGTGGTATATCACCATCCGCTCTGTCTAATCCTATTTCTCGTGCAAACTCTTCTTGTGCTTTTGACGCCTCATCTTTGGTCATCTTTAAAATATCTCTAAGCTCGGCAAAGAATTTGTTATCCTCGTATGTATAGCGCTGTTTTCTGAATTTTGTCGGTCTTGTGGATTTAATCGTCTGTTCAATGTTATTTCTGTTGAGTTGCTTTTGCTCCTGCTCCATATACCCTTGCGCTCTGTCGCTAACATCTTTCAGCACTTTTTCAAACGAATCTGCGTCTTTCACTCGTTTAATATTCCCAGTTAACGACATTTTATGATTTCCCGTTATCGGTAACGAATTTATAAACTTTGTTATTCTTTCCTGTAAGAGATATTGTGTTTCCTGTTTTGTTTTTTCCTGTTTCCTAACCTGTTCAATAGCTTTATTGACATTCTTAATCATCAGGTTGGTTTGATGTTGTAAATATTTAATTGCGTCGCGATTGACTTTTACAATATCTACATTATCTGGCTTGCTTTCTATTCGTGCTAATAGCTCGTCAAGCTCTTCAATAGTCTTAATTCCTAATTGATTGTCTTTTAATAAATCATCAACTATCTGTAGTAACCGATATTGTGCGTTCATTCCTTCGTCGTGTTCAGATTGTATAACACTCTCACGTGGGGAATAAAAGGTTTCTGCGTCCTGTAAAATGTTTTGCATTTGCGTTGATAACGCGTCTAACTCATCGTAATTATCTGTGTCAATGTTCTCAATAATACCTAAATCTTTGAATATTGGCGCTATAACATCATCCTCAACAACAGTACCTTTCTCCAGTAATCTACCGTTTACAGTGTCTACTTTATAGCCAAAAGAACGTAACTGCTGCGCTAAAGTCCGCCCTTTACGCCGTATTCTTCGGTGAATACCCCTTCTTAAGTCTTTTAACATCTTGCGGTCAGCGTTACGAAATGTCGCACTTTCTCCTTTTAAGGCTCGCTTTAAGCCCTCTTTTATATCATTTATGTTTTGCTCCAGCGCGTTAATATCCGGCATTTTACCTTCGCGGGATATGAGATTATCAAAGAAGTCTTTAACCTCATCACTGGCATAATCGCGGTTTACCTCATAAACGCCAAATACCCATTCTTTCGCCTTTTGGAAGATTCCCCGTGTCGCTATTGTTGGTGCGTTACCGGTATTTAAATACCTTAACCAGGCCTCCGTTAGATTCTCCCAGTCCGTAACTCGCATATCCGCAATGCTTTTTATCTCGTGTTTTCCCTGCTTGGATAACCAGCGCAGCATACTTCTGTCTTTTTCAGTATAGCCGTATTTATCCGCCGCTTCAAAGTACCCTTGAAAGAAATAATGGCTCAACTCGTGAGCCACTGTTTCCGCACTCTCATCGGCAAATATCTCTACAATCCGCGCTCCCGGGTCGTATGTCCCGCGTATCGTATCTCCTGCCTGTGAGTAAAATTTATCTATAACCTCCACATTATCAGGATTAAAGATAACAAAACACCGTCCGTCTTCCTTTCCAACGTAGGTTGTGCCTTTTATGCCATATTTATCCAGCAACAGTGAGGCCGCCTCATCATTGCCCAGCAAGTCTGATAAACGTTTGTAAATATTCCAACCACTAAATCCTTGCTTCCAATCATCTATTTCTACTTCTGCAAAATCGTCAAGCGTCTCTCCTTCTTGCAAATATTTAGTGAAAACATCGTCGTGTAATAGATTTCTCAATCTTTCTTTTACATAATCCGGTTGTTCATTAAATGTTTTATCCTCATCAAGTAAATACGGGTTTTCAGGTATTTCTACTTCGTGAACTTGCCCCATAGTTATATTTTTTAACCCGCTTTCTGCCTCTGCTAATAATTTTTGATACCCAGCAATATAATCATCAGCTTCTGCGGCTCTTTTTAATTTTATTTCTGATAAATGTTCTGGTTCTGTTTCTGCTTCCTTTTTAAGCCTTTTCCAATCTTCAATTTCGCTTTTAATATAGTCAATTAAACTACCGTAAAGATGGTCTCTTTTCGCGTCATACAGTTTTTTAAATAATTCCTCGCTTGGTACGACCTTATAGGAATCTAAAAAAGATTTCCCGTCTCTGGTTTTAAAAGTGTTAAGAGCGGCAATCCGTTGTTTTTCGAATGCTAACGGCTTGTATTTTAACTCCCATAAAAAGTAGTCATAATACCCCTCTGCTGTATCTCTTTCCAAGGCATAATAGAGTCCACGAGCGTGTGTTTGGTCGCCTGTACCACTACCGATAGCCTTAAGACTTGGTCTATCATAATCAACTCTACTTGCAGCATACGCACGTTGATATAATTTATTATTTTTTTGTCTTGCGGGGTTGACTTTTCCGCGAAGTACTGCTAAACTTACCTCACGAATAGCGTCATCTGTATGCGGGGAGTTCAAATACCCATTAGCATTTTCAGAAGGCGCTATTCTTATATCTGAAATTTTATGTCCTGCATAATTGTGAGATGAATCTACTTTAGGAATATCAACTTTAAACATAACCGAATAAGGTTTTGTTCCTATAACCAACCCAGAGTGATAAATGTCTTGTCCTCTTACATTTTGATGTCGTTCGTCTGCCTCTACAAATCCTGAATATTTAGCATTTTCCAGTAACTGCCTAACTGCTCCAAATACTTCATTATATTCACTCCTTCTTGTTTTCACCACTGCTCTGTTAATTCCAGCATTAGAAACAAGAACAGTATCTCCTGTTGATTTAATTGTAATATTGCGTTCATTTCCTAAAATATTTTTAATAAAGGTAACAAGTTCTCGTTTGGTCTTAAAGTCAGGAATAGCATTTTCAGGGATTGTTACTACATCTACAGTTTCGTTGTCATCGGCTATCTGATAACCGTCTTCACGTTGACGTAATTCATTATCACTTAGACTAAACAATTTACGACTTGGTCTTTCTTCGTAAAACTCTCTGTTCTCGTTAATCGTTTCAACTGGTGTTTCTTCCAGCTGTCCGTTATTTAATGTAGCGCGTGTATCTCTTCTGTTGACTACTGTAAATTTTGGATAAAAAGTATTAAGGAAGTCAGCTAGTCCACTAACGTTTGCTCCCATTTCTTTTAATGCTTCGTATTGATTTTTAGCTGTAAGGCTTAGAGTTAGTGCATGACGTCTTTTTTCCGATTCGCTTAAATCTGCCTGTTCCAGTGTCTCTCTTATATTATCATAATAACTCACTTCTGCTATTGCGTCAGGAGTATTCAAGTCCCGCGATAGATTACTAAAAAATTTTCACAAAATCTCTTGATTTTTTATTTAACTATGCTTACATAATAAACAGAAATAAAGTTAAACGGCTGGCACCACATGGGTGGCAGTCAAATTTTTTCTAACTTTTCAATCAACGCTCTTATCCGCACACTTTTGCGGATAGAATATTTTTAGGAGAAAAACAATGGATAAATTTCCACTAACCAAAAAAGGATTCTTACGGTTGGAACAAGAACTCAAAACCTTAAAAGGTGTTGAGCGGCCAAACATCATCGCCGCCATCGCCGAGGCTCGTTCGCATGGCGATTTATCAGAAAATGCCGAATATTCCGCGGCAAAAGAAAAACAAGGTTTTATAGAAGGCCGAATTCAGGAATTGGAAGCCGTCGTCAGCCGCGCTCAGGTTATTGACCCAACAAAAATAAGCGGCAACATTATCCGCTTTGGCGCTACCGTATCTGTTGTAGATGTTGACACAGATAAAGAAAACAGTTATCAAATCGTTGGCGATTATGAAGCTGACATTAACGAAAACAGGATTTCTCTGTCTTCTCCGTTGGCCAAAGCACTCATCGGCAAAGAAGTTGGCGACGAGGTTGTTTACATGGCTCCCGGTGGCAAAAAAACTTTCGAAGTACTAGAAGTTTCATATATCTGAAAAGTACTTCCGCAGAACTTATATTAAACCGGGATTTTCCCGGTTTTACTTTTAGCAGAACTAACTCCGTCTCACCAACATGATAAAAGAAACCACATAAGCAAAACCATAAAAGAAAATAATCGAATGCAACTGTTTAAGACGATGATACCTGCGATTATTCCTACAAGGATTTGTTGTGAGACTTTTTCAACAATATTGTGTAATAGAGCCAAAAAAATATAGCCATTTAAGTCTGAATAACGAAAAAATCTGGCATACACCGCAAAAAACACTGCACATTTTAGATACACTAATTAAAAATCGGATTCCCTAACGTCCAGCTCAAATGGATGGAAACAAAATTTTTCTTTTGAATACTCCAAACCGGAAACTTTAACCGAAATGCTCAGCTACCGCAAACACAACAGACAAATACCTATAATTTCTATAAAGACAATCCCAACTCATACGCCTTGCGCGGATATTCGGTACGGTTGACGGCTCCGACTGGCCATACGCCAGAAGCAATCACCATTCCAGCATTCTGCCATCCCAGATAATTAAGCAAAACTTCATAATGTTTAATTATTGGTTCTGCTTTCGCCATCCCTGTATCGGCATACGTCATTAAAAGAACAGATTTTTTCTGACGATGTATTTGCCCATTAATAGCATAAAAACGATCTATAACAGCTTTCAGCTGAGCAGAAATACCAAAATAATACATTGGTGTGGCAAAAACAACCGCATCTGCATCTACAATATGCTGTCTTACAAATTCAAAATCATCTTTAAAAATGCAAGCACCATTCATCCCGCATTTATTACAAGCTATGCAAGGATGAACATCCTTAAAAGCCGCATCAAAGCGCACTACGGTATGCCCTTTTTCTTCCGCTCCTTTAATAAAATAATCTGCCAATGTATTAGAATTGCCATTTTTACGCGGGCTACCCGTCAATACTAAAATTTTCATTTTTTTCATATCTCCTTTTGCTGTCGACACAGCGCACGGCAACACTGCTAAAGTCGCCGCACTCAATGCCGATTTTATAAAATCCCTTCTGTTCATATCACCACCATTTTTGAGTTTTGGATTCACCAGGAACGATTTTTTGCCCCATCAACGGGGTTAAAAGTTCAACACCGCTTCCTTGTAATGCCTCTGCAAACATATCAATAGACTCATGCCATGGATGCAACGCCAAATCAAACACCGCCCAATGCACAGGAACCACCTTTTGAGCCTTCAGTTCTTGTACAGCCTTGGCAGCCTCTTGCGGAAACATATGCGTATTTGGCCATCCGGTATTCCAACCGTCTATTTCCACTGTAACCAGATCAAAAGGCCCGTATTTGTCACCAATCATTTTAAAATGCTCACCATAACCTGTATCCCCAACCCAATAAATATTCTGACCACCAGCCTGAACGACATACGAATTCCACAAAGTTTTATTACGATCGCCAAGACCGCGCCCCGAATAATGTACCGTCTGAGCTGCAATCAAACGCAATCCATCTTTATCATACACATCGCCCCAGCCAAGCTCATGAATATTTTCAGCCGGTACCCCCCAACCGCGCAAAGCTGTTCCAACGCCTAACGGTACAATAAAACGAGACGACTTCAAAGCCTGGACTGTTCTGCGTTCCAGATGATCATAATGATTATGCGTTATAACAACATAATCAATTGTCGGCAAATCTTCCCTGGATATCAGCGCTTTACCATAACGCGGCACCGCCAGCGGTAACGGCGCCGCATTACCAAACACTGGATCAAACAGTAACCGCTTGCCATCTAATTCAAGAATAGCTGAAGAATGTCCCAGCCAATAGAACACAAATTTTTCTGGCTTTTCCGCAAAATCTTTGCCTTTCAGTTCAACTTGCGGCAAAGGTTTTTCCGGTGCAAACGGTGATTTCATCAAAAAGCGTACCCAATTCGCCGGTCCATTACGGACATTGTCAAAATCATACACTAATTTTTGAGGACTTTGAAACTCCCCGTCTTTAAAATATGGCAGTTTTTCATAAGCTTTCAGTTCTGCCTCCGTCGGCATTTGTCCTACTTCGCGCCAGACATAAAAGGCCAATCCGGCCACAACGGCCAAAATCAAAACAATAACAGCCATAATCATTCGCCTCATATTAACCTCTTAAATTTCTACCAAATTATATTTTCTATTCCCCATTTTCAACTCAGCCATATAATCAAGCTGATGCAGACCATCCCTGCTCTCTATACGTTCCACAATATCGTGTTTATCTTTTTCCGGCAAAGCATAAACCATATCAACTGAAGCCTGGTCAACCGCCAGAATATCTGTAGATGCTAAAATTCCCAAATCAGGACAAGTCGGCTTAGCTCCGTGAGCATCACAATCACAATCTACGGAAATATTTTTTAAAACATTAATATAAACAATATGTTTGCCAAAATGATCGGTAATTGCCTTTCCTCCTTCCACCATCCTCTCCAGAAAAGGCTTACCAATAGGCCATCCCATACCATGCAACTGTGCTTTACCGACTTTTCCCGAAGCGCAACCGATAGCAATATTCTTCAAAGCCCCACCGAAACCGCCCATGGCATGCCCTTTAAAGTGGGTAAATACAACCATTGAATCATAATTTTCAATATGCTTTCCAACCGCCACTTCGTGCAATCTTTTTCCACCTCGTATCGGCAAATTGACATCACCGTCAGCATCCATAATATCTACCGGACAAAACGTCCATCCGTTTGTTTTTAACGTTTCTATATGTCCTTCCGTATCTTGCCGTGGGCTCGGATACAACACATTACATTCCACAATAGTACTATCTGGTATTTGCGCCTGTAACGCCCGAGCCAGATCACGTGGCAATAGATTCGGACCATGTGGCTCGCCTGTATGCAGCTTAATAGCCGTTTTTCCCTGAATATCCTGCTTAATCTTAGAATAAATTTCAACCAGACTCTCTGGCGTAATTTCCCTTGTAAAATAAACCGTAGCTTTTGTAGCTACTCCGTTAGCCGCTGGAACAGTTGCTTCGGCAGCTTTGAAATACCGGCCAAACACACTCATAACCAGAGCACTCGCAGATAATTTACAAAAATCTCTTCTTTTCATATATCCCTCCAAAAATATTGTTTTTAT
>CAYQDC010000055.1:0-9872 GCA_964416205.1 uncultured Acetobacter sp.
GGGCTTTGAACATTTTGAATAAACTGTTTGGCAACCCTTTCAAATGTTGGTTGTTTCATAAAGCTTTAAGGTAAAAGTAAAAAATCGGCTCAAATTGACACAAAAAAAAGGGTTTGAAAAATGGCTCAAACCCTTGTTTTTCTTGGTCGGGACAAACGGATTGAATCCCCGACATCTTGCATTCTATGCAAGCACTTTACCATGCCACCTTTTGGTGGTTTTTTTACGCATTCTGGCGCCTTTTACATTCGGCGAGCAACATTTCATATTCCAGCTCTTTCAATGGTGAATATCTGTCTTTCAATCCATCAAACAAAATACTTATTCGAGCCTGGATTTCCGAGGTGTTCATCTGTGGGATTTTTTCTTTAAGCAGTGTCACTAAATATTTTTTGTTCATTTTATAGTCTCGACCAACAACACCCGTATAAATAACGACATTACCGCTGTAAATCTCAATCAACAACTTGTGTATTTGATAAAAATCAACCAAAACAAACATTGTTAACAAAAAAAACGCCAGTGCTATACTTAAAAAAAATCCAAACAAAAATCCCAAAAAGCCTGAACCATCACCTATGGTAGATAAACAAACTGTCAGACAAACGATAACTAATAGAAAGGCAAAAAGACTCCAACTTAAAGCAACTTTAAGCATAATAAACAGACTGTTATCAACTGCTTTGAACGTCTCTTCATCTGGTGCAAAAATCACACTCGGAGATTTTATGAAAAAAAGCCCCCGAATACTGGTAAACATCATCAGACCTTTTTCTTTCGGAACAACGCCAAATATGTCTTTAAACCACATAAAAGCGTCTTGCTGCAATTTTTTTTCATTCATAATAATCATCTTTTAAATATTAAACATAATCATAAATTTTGACTAAACGTTATATTAAACATGCATAATTTGCAACATTTTTTTGAACCTCGAATTTATATTCGGTTAATTTTTTCGAAAATAAATTCCTTATATCAAATTATTAAATTTTATACTTATGCGGAATTATTAATGGTAATGTCATCTTTTTGCCTGACAGATGAACAAACCAAAGCGTATAACACAAACAGCTGTAAGGAGGAAAATCTTTCGCCTTAACTTTCATGGTAAAACCCAAAACAGATAAAATTAAATCTTGACCATCGTCTATCTTTCCTTTATGTACAGTCAACAGATAAGAACAGCAGAAAACACTTCCGCCGGACAAACGTCTAATATCAAGGACGCTTAACTCAGTTGGTTAGAGCCGACCGCTCATAACGATCTGGCCGTTGGTTCAAGTCTATCAGCGCCCACCATAAAAATGTTTTTCCACAAAAGAGTTTTTTAATCAAAAAATACGCGACCTCTTTCTTGGTCGTGGCAGACAGATTCGAACCGTATGATATTTACAATTCCATGTTGTATATGCTTTTGTATCTGTGTTCACAAAAAAACTCCTTTGCTTTTGTTAAACTTTTGCCAGACCGTCTAACTTACTTTAGAAAAATAGTTTTTTATGTGTAAAGCTATAAACTTTTTGAAACTACCCACCTAGCCGATAGTTTTCTGGATACAATAAAAGGGTTTGAAAAATGCATCAAACCCTCGATTTCAATGGTCGGGACTATTGGATTCGAACCAACGGCATCTTGCTCCCAAAGCAAGCGCTCTACCAGGCTGAGCTAAGTCCCGGAATAACATACCATCTGCATAGATATCTTCCACACATCTGTAAAAAACATATACATGTCACAAAGCTGTCGCCTCATTTCTCGGCAAAAAAACACCCGACTAGCCAACAACTCCACCAACATATCACAGATATATAACCGAAAAAAATATTTTTGCAAGTCTTTTTTTACGGCTTATAAACATTTATCCATCGCCAGTAATCTCACTCTCTTAACACGCCGCCCACTTGCCCCGCATGCTTTTCCCGTACCTGCTCTCACCTTTATCCGCAAATCAGCATAATTTTTTGCACTCCATGCACACAAAACAATCTAATACTACCAGCTCCGTCCACAAATCATCAGCCACGAAAACCCTGTGCCACTACATATTCTTCCGGCGACTTTTCACGGCTTGCATCTGGCTTATGATGATTGACTTTGATAAAATTCTTTTTCATGTCTGCCAAAAGCGTTCCTTCAGCCCCCCCTTGAAATACTTTCGCAATAAAAATACCCCCCGGTGCCAGCACGGTTTTGGCAAATTCATACGCCGCCTCTACCAGGGCAATCGTTCGCAGATGATCGGTCTGTTGGTGTCCAGTCGTATTGGCGGCCATATCACTCATTACCACATCGGCACGACTACCATCCAGTAACGCCAACAATTTGGCATCGGCTTCCGGATCCGTAAAATCTTGACAAATAAAAGTAACGCCCTCCAGTGGCTCGGTCGGCAGAATATCAAGCCCGACAAGCTTGCCAGTTCCTTTGAGTTTGGCCACAGCCACTTGCGACCATCCGCCCGGCGCACAACCCAAATCCACGATAACCTTATTTTTAGACAAAAAATGATATTTTTCATCCAGTTGAATCAGTTTAAAGGCCGCCCGCGAACGATAACCTCGCCGTTTAGCTTCCGCGACATAAGGATCATTAAGTTGACGCGCCAGCCACCGATTAGATGAAGACGTATGATATTTGGCATCTTTGAGTTTAACGGAAAGCATTCGTCGCCCGCGCACTTCTTTCGCCGATTTCGTCAGTTTTGCCATAATTGTCTTTTCCTTTCACTGCCTTTTATCACATAGCAAAAAGTTTGAATAATATCATTTCTTCCGGCCTACCCAACCCGCATGTTTTAATCTATATCGCCATCATCAACAATATGACAATGATTAAACCAACTGCAAGTCTCTCTCTTGTCCCTGAGGACAAATCATTGCCGATACCATAAACATTGGTGCGACACTAAAGGTAAAAAATCTGATATATACAAAAATAAATCTACCCCATGCGGAAAGCTCCGACTACTAAAACCCTGGTATACACAATAATCCATGGATTTTTGCAATCCGGCTTCCTTTTACGCTGAAACACTCAAATTTCTCCTATGAGTTCTGATACAATCGCCTCCTGCGCACTCTTCAGTGACGCTGTCAGCTTATCTTCGCCCAAGGCACGAAAGATGGTACGAAAGATAACACATGCCGCCACAAAAATTTTCGCCCGTAATGGTCCGATATAAACCGAAGCCGCCAGTTCAGAATAAGACAGTGGCAAAATATCGCCTATAAGACGATCCAGTTCAGCTGTTGTTACCATCACACCGTCAGCAGCAAATTTATCATAGACCGGCATTTTTTTAATCCATGACACCAAGCGCAACGGCGTTGACGAAGTGGAAATAAGCGCCGCTTGTCCATGATAGCCAATAGTCGCGATTTTATCCAAAAACGGCTGCAAATAACCTTTAACAGCTGTTTCCAACTTAGCCACCCCTTCGGCATTATAATCGTTCAACCCAAACATTTCAGTGGCATTACGCGCCCCGAGCGGTATGGAAACGGTCGCCAGAATTTCTGGATTTTCGGAATTTGTTGCCAACGTCACTTCCGTAGAACCGCCACCGAGATCATATACCAGCAAATAGCGAGTATCTTTCGGAGCATTGAGTCGTGCACCCAGCAGGGTCAGCCGAGCCTCTTCATATTCACTGATAACCTCCACTTCAATCCCGGTTGTTTTTTTGATTTCATCCAGAAATTCCGCCGTATTGGAGCTCATTCGACAGGCAGCGGTAGCAATCGCGCGGTAGCACTGCACATTATACAACTGCATCATCTCCGCAAAATTCATAAAAGAACAAGCAGCACGGTTCATTGCCTGCTTACCAAAACGTCCCGTCTCCGCCAGTTTTTCACCGAGGGCAACATGATTGACATCGCGAAACACCGGCTCCCCTACACTGTTGGCAATCAATAAGCGGTTGGAATTGGTTCCCAAATCTATTGCCGCCACCAACCTTTGTTCGTATTGGCGGTTGCTGTGTGGCCTTTCCTTTCGGTTGTTGGAAAATATCCGTTTATTGCTACCCATTATTTTATATCCTTGTTATCTTAATTATCGTTATACTTGCCGAAACCTGATCCAAAGCCTTCCCCATCGCCGGCCTGCCCAATGCCTTTTCCGATTCGTTGCCCATAGCACATCATCGCGACACATTTTTCAGCTATACTGATGTCACGGCGCATGCCTGCCACCACCTCTGCGATTAAAAGGAAAACGTCCACCGCGCCGTTTTTTGCCACCATTTTCGCTCACACGCTTGGCATGCATCATATCCAGCAAAATCCCTTCGCGGATACCACGGTCAGCCACTGTAATTTCCGAAATCGGCCAAAACGTCATCAGCGCTTCAATCACCGCACATCCAGCAATCGTCAGATCAGACTTGGATCGTCCAATACACGGATGTTTGCAACGTCCTTCTACTCCCATCGTCTTGATTTTATTGATGGTATATTCAATATCCGGCGCCGAAATCGCAATACCATCCACCGCTGAGCGGTTATAGCGTGGCAATCTGAGGTGTACCGCCCCGATAACCGTTACTGTTCCAGACGTGCCAATAACCTGGATTTCCTGGTTAGCAATAGCCTGGCGGATATGATATTTGTCTTCAAACTCCTGCAATATCACCTGCGTACGTTCCACTACCGTAGAATACTCAAGCGTACTCATCTCATGTCCTGCAAACGCTTCGGAAATTGTCACCACACCATAAGGTAGCGAAACAAAACCTTCAATAAATGTTTTGCCACTGTCCGTGACCCGGGCTAGTGAAATCTGCGTAGACCCACCGCCAATATCAAACACCAGCACACGTTTGATTTTGCGAATCAAAAGTGGCAAACACCCAACCACCGAAAGCCGGGCTTCTTCTTTGGAAGAAATAACCTCCAGCTCAATACCTGCCTCACGTCGAGCCATTTCCACAAACTGCGCAACGTTTTGTGCACGTCGACACGCCGCCGTCGCCACAAAACGCAACGCCGTAATTGGCATATATTCATCAATCACGCCTCGACAGACTTTAAGAGCCTGAATAGTACGCCGCATGGCTTTCGGCGCCAGATTATTATCTTGGATAATCCCCTCACCTAGCCGTACAACTTTAGAGTAGGTTTCCACTACGCGGAAAGACGTTGTCGTCGGAGTGGCAATAACCAAACGGCATGAATTGGTACCAAGATCTATCACCGCATAATTGTTTTGCGACATACCGGGATTACGGATGCCTCTGTACCCGTTGCCAGAATTAAGAGAAATATCATCATGATGTTCACCTTGGTAAGCCCGCCTGTTCTTTTTGTAAAGTCTGTTGTATCTGCCTTTGTTGCCACCCGCGGTTTTATCCGCCACCAACACTACATTATTGTTACCATCATTCGATCCATTGCTAATATCATCCCCCGCACTCGTTTTTTTCACACCGCTACAGCTCATAACTTTATCTGCCGCAAATACCTGTGCTTCTTCTTTTTTTTCCTCATCCCCGGATTGAAAAACATTTAACCAATAAGCTGTTTCAGCTTGTCTGAACTCAACCTCTGCGGTATGCTCCGCCATTTTTTTCCTTTTTTTATCCCCTTCCAACGACCGCTCCACGCCTTTCCCGTTGGTATAACAATGTTCGTTGCCCGGCAGTCCTTTTATTTTATCCATTTATTCTCCAATACAGCCTGGCTGCCCGTCCGGAAACTGCGGTATGGGCAGAAGTGGTTATTCTCCGTATATTTCAGCACGGATAATCTGTCTAAACTCATCAATACAAATCAGCCTGTGCCGCTTTTTATCTTCATAATGCCAATACGCCCATCCATTGCAGGCAGAAGACTCCAGCGCCATTGCTCCCATCTGGTGGATAGAACCGGTTTCCCCTTGAAATTTAACCGTTCCGTCCGAGCGTACCACAGCTTTATGCTTCTTTTTCTCATCGTATAACACATCTCCGGGAGAAATCAAGCCCCTTTCTATCACCGCACCGAACGGAACGCGTGGCAACTTGCGTTTGCAGGTATATTCCAGCGCCACACTTTCAGGACTAACCTCAACAGCTTTCAGCCTTTTGCGCGCTCCAGCTACATAACGGCTGTCTTTTTCAACACCGATAAAATGTCGCCCCAGCTTTTTGGCAACAGCACCGGTCGTCCCCGTACCAAAAAAAGGGTCAAAAATAATATCACCGACGTTAGATGACGCCATAATCACACGATAGAGCAATGCTTCCGGCTTTTGTGTCGGATGCAATTTGGCACCAGTTTCTTCATCTTTAAGGCGTTCTTTGCCAGTACAAAGCGGAATTTCCCAAGTGGAACGCATCTGTACGTCGTCATTCATAGCTTTCATCGCCTCATAATTAAAAGTATACTTGGCTTTAGGGTCTTTGGTCGCCCAAATAAGCGTTTCATGCGCGTTGGTAAAACGGGTACCTTTAAAATTCGGCATCGGATTGGTTTTATCCCACACGATATCATTCAAAATCCAAAAACCCAAATCTTGCATGATATAGCCAACACGGAAAATATTATGATAAGAACCGATGACCCAGATAGTACCATTGTCTTTAAGAATGCGCCGCGCTTCGGTCAGCCAGATTCTGGTATATTCATCATACGCCGCAATACTCTCAAAGTTGTCCCATTCTTCATAAACACCTTTGACATCGCTATTATCAGGCCGTTTGAGCGCTTCGCCAAGTTGCAGATTATACGGAGGATCGGCAAAAATAACATCCACCGAATTATCGGCAATTTTTTTCATGGTTTCCACGCAATCTGCGTTTATCACGGTATCTAAAATAGTTTCCAAATTATAATTGTTCATGCGGATATTCCTGCTAAAATCATTATGCTACCACCATAGACCAGATTTGGTTAGCATAATCTTAACAATAAGAAACTTTTTTGTAGCTATCCCATAGACTACTGAAACATAATCATTTTTTCGCCTATTCGAATCGTCCCGCCTGTCAACACCATTAGAACGGTTCACAATACATTTTAACCACAACCCTGCAGATATTTCCTTGCAATATCCGCCTTTTTTGCCTATACTGACCAGTACATAATATATTTATCGATAAAAATTTTGTTACTATCAAGGGGATTATCATGAAAGATTTACTCGCCGTAATAACATTAATCACCATCGCGTTGCCTGCCTGGGCTCAACAGACATCAGCTACACCGGAAAGCCACTTGCCGATCGCAGCACCAGGTACCTATGCCACAACACCACAACAGGCAAAGCCATCATCATCGGCTCTGGCGCAGTCTGGCAAATACGCCACCATCCCCAATGCTTTGGGCAATACCTCGGGGCGCCTGGTAACCGAAGCAGCGCAGGAGCAGGAACTTCTCCCGGATAAAATCTACTTTTTTGCCCATTCCATGTGCGTTGCCTGCAAAGATGCCTTTATCTATCTTGACAACAACCACCGCAATTTAAATATCCCGATAATCGACATGAAATTCCATCACAATCTGGAACTCTACAAACAATGCGTCAAAAAATTCAACATTTCCAACGGTGAACTGCGCCTACCACTGATATGCATGGGAGACCACTACATCATGGGCTGGAAGCATGAAGATGGCATTCGTTTTAAGGAATTCCTCAAAGATTTTCAAAAAAAGACAAAAGATAACCACAACGCCACTCTTTCCGATACTCTGGATAAAAATACCGATACTTCGGTCCCCAAGTTAAAAGAACCAATAGTCTCCTCAATAGAACCATCGGTTGCCACAGAAAACGCAACAGTTGCCACTACCAACGACATAGAACGCACGTTAAAAAAACTGAAAGGTTCCGAACCGATAGAACCAACCACTGTAAAATTTGACGACAATATCGCCGAATAAGCAGAAAAAGAAAACAAAAAAACAACCAACACTTACCTCCCTCTCCAACCAAACGGCAACCAAACACAGAACAAAGGATAACATGCTAACAGACATTGAAATCTCCAACCAAGCAAAACCTTTTAAAATCAGCAGGATTGCATCCAAACTTAATTTAACAGCTAAGGATATAGAACCATACGGAAAATATACGGCAAAAATAAGCCGCGCCAAAATCACGAAATTCGCCCGTACCTCCCCACCAAACAAAACATCATCTCTTATCCTCGTAACCGCTCTGACCCCTACACCCGCCGGCGAAGGCAAATCTACCGTATCCATCGGCCTAGCCGACGCCCTGCAGCGCTTAAAGAAAAAAACAGCTTTGTCGCTTCGCGAACCCTCGCTCGGTCCCTGCTTCGGCATTAAAGGTGGCGCCACCGGCGGCGGACTGTCGCAAATCATTCCGATGGACAACATTAACCTGAATTTTACTGGCGACATACACGCCATCACCACCGCAAACAACCTGCTCGCAGCACTGATAGACAATCACATCAAATTCGGCAATACACTGGATATTCAAAAAGTTTTCTTCAAACGCTGTGTGGATTTAAACGATCGCGCCCTGCGACAGGTTAAAATCGGTCTGGGCGGCAAAGCCAACGGTACTCCACGTGATGACGGCTTTAATATCTCAGTAGCATCCGAAATTATGGCGATTCTCTGCCTGGCAGAAAATCTGGACGATCTGAAAAGCCGTTTAAATCAGATTATTATCGGCGAAAATTCATTCAAAAAACCAATTTACGCTCAAGACTTGCACGCTGCCGGCGCTATGGCCGCGATATTAAAAGACGCAGTTCTGCCAAATTTGGTGCAAACACTGGAACACACACCTGCATTTGTGCACGGCGGTCCGTTCGCTAACATCGCCCACGGCACCAGCTCAGTCATTGCCGCCCGTACAGCGCTAGAGCTGGCAGATTATGTTGTTACCGAAGCCGGTTTCGGTGCAGATTTGGGCGCAGAAAAGTTTTTTAATATCTTCGCCCGCAAATCAGGTCTGTTTCCAAATGCCGTGGTACTAGTTGCCACTGCCCGCGCATTGAAAATGCACGGAGGCATCGCCAAAACGGACTTAAACACCGAAAATCTGCCAGCAATAAAAGCAGGCTTTGCCAATCTCCGTGCACATATCAACAACCTGCGCCAATTTGGCATCAAACCGGTAGTAGCAATCAACCGCTTTATTGCTGACACCTCAACCGAATTAAAACTGGTGCAAAAGCTATGCCTTGCTGAAGGGGTGGATGCCGTGGTATCAGAAGGCTGGAGCAAAGGCGGGAAAGGCTGCATAAATCTCGCCAAAACAGTACTTAAACAGACAGAACTGAATCAAAATATGAACCCTCATCAGCACCTGTTGTATGAAGATAGAATACCACTGGTGGAAAAAATCAAAACCATCGCCACCAAGATATACGGCGCCAAAAATGTGAACTTCACCGCCGCCGCACGCCGCGATTTGCAAAAATTCACCGCCTGGGGCTATAGTACACTACCAGTCTGCATTGCCAAAACGCAAAATTCCATTTCGCATGACAAAAATTTGCTGGGTGCCCCTTCTGGCTACACTTTTCCGATAACAGAAGTCCGTTTATCAGCCGGCGCCGGCTTTGTTATCGCCCTTTCGGGAGAAATCAACACCATGCCCGGCTTACCGCAGCACCCAGCCGCCGAAGACATTGATGTGGACAGCAACGGCATTGTCAGCGGCCTGTTCTGACCAGCACCCAAACGTACCTCGCCTAATGAAGCAAAAAAGCACACAAATTCATTATCCGGTTCCTAGGTGGATTATTTCATAGATATAACAATTCCCAGATTGTTGCTGATAATCGTCGCTTTTATGAGAGTCTGTATTTTTTCTGCCACTACACAACCTACCGCAAAGAAACTAATTCGTTATAACAAAAAGAAACCCACCGGCTTAGCCGGTGGTTCTTCTTTAACGGGTGTAACCCT
>CAYQDC010000056.1:0-9599 GCA_964416205.1 uncultured Acetobacter sp.
TAAGTGTGAAATATTTTTATAGTCTAAAAATACTATGTTTTATGGAACAGAGTGTAAATTTTTTAATGTCATAATGTTAGTGCCGCATACTTTACTTTGCGGGCTTTTTTTAGTTTATAAGAATGAGGATGATAATTTACATATTTTTATGGTAACACGACTATGCTAATGTAAGTTTTGGCTATTTGTCAAGTATAAAAATGGTGCAGAATATTTTTTATATTTCTATGAGACGTCTGAAACGACTGAGGGGGTGTTTTACGCTGTGGAAAAATAGCATTAAGAAGGTAAAAATTTATGGAGAGAAAGTATATCCGTATTGGTGCGTGAGTAAAAATACCGTGATAATTAAGCGCAAAGAATGTTTACGTATGCACTTTTACTGGAACAAATTATAAGGTTGAAATGTTTGTTTTTGATGGAGATGGTTTGCTTTTATGCTGAGGCCCATAAGAAACGGGAGATAAATCTGTTGATCAGTAGGCGGATTGCAAAATTGCGTTTGACAATGTGGTAAATTTTAAATGATTTCAATTCCAATTTTCGATAAATATTTCCATAATTCATCGTAATATTTAGAAAGCCTTGTGTTGTCATTATCATCCCCCTTGGGTATATATATTATAAAACCTTCTCTAGCTCTAGTTAATAAAACCCTGTATGCATTTTTTAGATATCTACGATTTGTCTCGTCTTTTATTTCGTTCCAACGAGAACCATTTGGTTTGTAATAGTTAAATTGACCATTTTCATATCTATAATCTGCATCCCAGCCAACAATAGCCCATTCTATTTCTAAGCCTTGAATATCAAACTCTGTAGCAATTTCTTCCATATAATAAGAAGATTGAATATCATTACAATCATTTAAGAACCATTTTTCAGGATTACATTTACACTGAACCCATATCCCCTCAGCACGCAATCTTTTTGCTTTTGAACTTGCAATTATTCCATATCGACAATTAATATTTCCACTTTCATTTGCTCTTTTTTTTACCCAATTTTTTGCTGTTGTTAAGTCTCTTGTTATACAAATTGGGTAAACTTTTTTAATTTCGTTATAAAGTTTTTTGCTTCTGATATTAAATTACTAAACAAACTTGTAAAAAAAAAAACAAGATAAATGTAAAATATATTTTACAAAACACACAAAATATATTGTTGTCAAATTTGGTTTTTGCCGTATGGATTGCTAATTTTTCTGTAAATGATTGCCCAAAAAAATATAAAAACAAGAATCTTGGGAAAATCTTTATTCCATCGTTAATTTTCCTGATTTGTTCATTTAGATGTTTAATTGTAATGCTTGTTTATGTGTTTTCGTTTTATTTTGTTTACCCCTAAAAATTTTTCTGAAATTTCCTTAATAAATTATTAGAGTTGTCATTAAGGAGTTAGATTTATGTTGAAAGCACTAATTGTTTTATTATTTCTGGTCTGATGTTCGACAATCAAGGTGCCGGCTGATTTTGTTTATAAAGAGATTTTACTCTCGCCAGCTGGCAAAAAGTTACCAATCTAACGGCTTCATACAAAATATACATTGAAGGTGATGGTACCTGACGCCGAAAGGAACATAATGCGTGAATTGGTCTTTGGTGACGGTTCTCCTAATGTTGTTTATCTGGCAAGATCGTGTCAGTATGTCAAAAGTTCGGTTTGTTCCAAACATCATTGGACAACAGCCCGTCTTGCGCCGGAAGTGATTAATGCCGAATATGCGGTGGTTAAACAAATAGTTGGCGACAATAGTTATCGGAAAGTTTGGAACGAGAAGTGATTTTCAGGCAATTAACAGCTTTTGGCAAAATAATTCATTGGATCATTTTGCGTTTCATCGTCATTATGTACCGTTCTTTGTACACCGCAGTTGCAAAATGATTTCAAGGTGCGCATGGTTCCTGTGGTGGTTGTATTTTGAGGCGAAAAAGGGTGCAAGAGGCAATATATTACATTTTGTCTGGTGCTTTGAAGCCCAAGATATTTATGCAGATCTCCAATACGTTTAGCGTCAGTGTTATCAAAGCGATCAGTGCTTGCAGTATCTTCTTGTCTTCTTCGGCCAAGATCTTTTTATCATGATAGAATACGTTGAATTTATTGGAAACTTCATAAATAAAAGAGCATATTATCGATGGTGCGTCTTTTTTCGTTGCTTCGCCGATGGTGTGGCTGAAACGGGTTAAAGTCAGGGCCAGCTCGCGTTCGCTGTTGGTTGAAAACGCCGGGATAAATTGTGGCGCTTTTTTTTCTGTGGCGGTAGCAATTTCCGGGTGGTGCTTTTTTAATTTCGCCAGGATGGATTTTATCCGCACCATTGTGTACAGAATATACGGACCGGTGTTGCCCTCAAACGAAGCAAATTTGTCTATGTCAAAAATGTAGTTGCTTTCGCACGGGTTCATCAAATCGCCGTATTTAATCGCTGCGAGTCCGATAATTTGCTTTAACTGTCGCAGCTCATCGGCATCCATATTTTCTTCACCTTTTATCGTTACTTTACTTTCCACAGTGTCCAGCAATTCCGACAATTTCATCGTGCCACCAGAGCGGGTCTTGAACGGTTTACCGTCTTTGCCATTGACGGTGCCGAAGCCGACAAACGACAATTCGGTTTCAGGACGGATGATGCCGGTTTTGCGGGCACAGCGGAAAACACGCTCAAAGTGCAATGCCTGGCGCTTGTCTACTACATACATCACGCGGTCAGGACGAAAATCCTGTTCTCTCTGTACCAGTGTTGCCAAATCGGTTGTTTCGTAAATAGCGCTACCGTCGGACTTCAATATCATACACGGCGGAATCGGTGCGGTGTCTCCATCTTCTTTAACGTCTACCACCAATGCACCATCGCTTTCGTAGGCATAACCTTTATTTTTCATCATTTTGACCATGTCTGGAATATACGGATCGGCGTCGCTTTCACCTTTCCATAAATCAAAGTCGACATCCAGGCGAGTGTAGTTACGTTTCAAATCCTGCACCGAAATGTTGATTATGTGGGCGAGTAAAGCGCGGTAACCGCGGCGGCCGTCCTGCATTTCCTTGGTGGTTTGGCGTGCGGCGGCGAGATATTCTTCATCTTCTTTGGATTTACCGGAAGCGTATGGATAAATCTCTTCCAGATCAGCTAATGTAAATGGTGGTTCGGACGGATATTCTCCGGCATAGCCCGCGTCAAAATACGGCAGATCTGGTTGACGCAGGCTTAGTTCATGGATAATCAATCCCATTTGCAATCCCCAGTCGCCCAAGTGTGCGTCGGCAATGACTTTGTGTCCGGCGAAACGGTTTAAACGCTTTAAACATTCGCCTATGACGGCTGAACGCAGATGTCCAACGTGTAGCGGTTTGGCCACGTTAGGCCCGCCGTAGTCTATGATAACAGTTTTCGGGGATTTTGTTTTTTCAAAGCTGCAATTTGCCGTATGGCTCATTTCTTCCAGGTAGTGGGCAATAAACGCGTCTTTGACGGTGATGTTGATAAAACCTGGGGCTACGACGGAAACGTTTTCCACAACATCATTTGCAGGTAATGCGGAGGCAACGTCATTGGCAATCATCAGCGGAGCTTTGCGGTATTGCCGGGCGGCAGACATGGCTCCATTGCATTGAAACTGGCACAGATCTGGACGCGCAGAAACAACGACACGTCCCAATCCGGCATCGTAGCCGGCGGCGGTAAAGCTTTGGGAAAAGATATCGCTTAGAATGTCAATAACTGTTTGCACAATGGTTCTCCTAAGGTTTGTTTTTTCTTTTCGTTGCGGCGTATGTCCGGTTTCTGGCGGAATATGCTGCGTTTTTTGTGTTTGGGTGAGTGTAGAACAGGCATGATAAAATGTCAAGTCCTAACGGCGATGTCTCTGGTATGTCTCTGTTAACATTGATTGTCTCTTGTTACGGGAAATGGATATGAATTGCCTAAATGGATAGCGGTATGGTTCTGCTCTTTGAAGCAAAAAAGACGATATAGGAAAACAGATTGCTGCGAGTATGTTCCAGGTGGCAATATTTACACAGAGTAAATGGTGATGTCAGATATTTTCTGTCAGGAAACTCTGTGCACGAGCCAAAGCGTCTTCATCTAATACCAGTACGATATAATCACCACTGATGAATAGGCTGTCTTTTGCAGGCCAAGGGCGGGCACGGTTCAAAATGTAGCTACGAAGTGCGGAATTATTCCGTACAGCTTCCTCCAGCCTGGCATCTGCCGCCAGAAAGTCGGACTGGTAATAGAAATTATAGGCGTCTTTGGCTGCACCTGCGGGATAATATGCCCAGGCCAACAGCTCGCCACTTTTCTTTTCGTTGCGTTTTTTTAGATAATATTTACCGCGTAAACTTTGCTCGCCTATTTGTAACAGTTTGTAATGTCCATTGACGTTAAATTCTGGCATTTTTTCCAGCCGGGTAATAATACGTTCGGCCAGTTTGGTTTCTGCATCCCAGCCGAATTTCCAGACTTTCAGGGCGTATGCTACGCGGACAAAGCTCGCAAATATCAATATAAGTGCCAGTGTGTAACTGATGCGTTTCAAATGACTGCCGCCCAGCTTTAAAATGAGGGTTATTGACAGGGCATAAATGAGAGGGAGTCCGTAGAAGTCGGTACGTACCCATGAAATGGTTTCTTCTTCAGCAGGCAGGATGAAAAAAGTGCTCAGGCGCGAAGCCAGCAAAATTAAAGGTATCAGTATCATTCCGCGCATGGCGGCTTTGGTGTTCGGGCTTTTAAATATCAATGCAAACAGGGCTGTCAACATCACGGCCAAGTAGCATAGTTTGTAGAAAAAACCGGCAAAAGGTATTGGTGTGGCAAACTGTGTGAATAAAGCCACCAATAAGTCGGGCAGGCGCGAGGGAAGAGTCGCAACAGTCGAAAACCAGCAGCCGTTGTGGGTTTCTATGATGCCGGTGTCTTTTAGCACAAAGATAATAAAAGCATAGATAACCATGGCGGCGGTCAGATCGGCAAAAGCCTGTACCACCCGTTTAAAAGCGCTTTTTAAGCTTATGTCGGCAAAAACAGTTTTGATGAAAACTTTGCCCAGCAAAGCTACACCGATGAAGTTGATTATCGGTAGCCAGGTACCGAATGCCGTGATAAATAAAAAGACGGAGGCTAAGTTGCATAGATATATCGCATTTAGTTGGCGGCCATGGCAATCTGACAACAACAGGGCTGTCAGAGACAGTGCAGGCAGCCAGAAGCCGGACAGCGTGTCGCGAGCAGTGTACAGCCAGCCCAGAGTATACGGCGTAATGATGAAAAACAGTCCGGTTACTACATAAGCGGTGGTTCGTTGAGGCAACTGCCAGTAAATACCGAGCAATACGCCGGCCAGCGCCAGTCCGGCAAAAGCCCATAGATTATTGATGACAGGGAGGATTTCACCGTCAAACAACAATTTCTGGAGCCACCATGCGGAAAAACGCCCTGAGGCCAGGCTAGCATCTGGGTTCACACCGAAGCGGATGGCACCCCAGTCGCCAGCACCCCACATGAAATTGACGGTATGAAATAAAAAAGCCAGGTTGATGAAGCCGAACAGTTGCCAGAAACTTTTGCGGTACAGTCGCGGTATAGTATTATAGGCGTTGCAGATTTCATCAGCCCAGTCCAAATCGCAACACCAATGATGTAACTTTTTTCGTAACTCTGGTATGCACAATATAAAAACTGCGGATGCAACGATAAAACCGGTGGCGGCTGATGCTGCTTCTGAAATGGCAATACCGAATTTTCTGGCAAGAAGACCGCACAAGTCGACGATTATGCCGCTCATTACGGCGCAGATAAGATAAAAAAACGGCTTTTTCATCTGTTTTTCCTCAATGGTGTGTGCATACATCTATATATAAATTATACGGTTTCGAGATACAAAGTGTCAAAAAAAAACTTGACTTATCCCACTACTTATCTCTTTTTTATGGCATTTTTTATTGCTTTTAGATGTTGGGGCAAGTGTTGCGGTGATGTCGGCAGTGTCAGGATACCGTTCAGTGATTACAGGGACGGAACCCAGGCATGTGAGGTATAGCGATAAGTTGTAAATTTTTGTTGCAAGTTTGTTTTTTTTTGTTAAAATGGCGCAAATTGGTTATCAAAGGAGCTGTCATTTATGCTCAGAAAAATGAGCCGGAGAAAAAAACTGGCGCGCGTGATTAAGCGCAAATTGGCAAAGCCATTGCTGTATGCTTTTGGACTGAGTCTGATGTTATATATGATTGTCAGTAATGTGGTGTTGCAAAGGCGTTTGGCGCATGACCAATTGCCGCATTTTGTGATTACCAGGATTTCATCAGTGTTTGATGAGACAGAATTTATGCATATGTTGCTAACTGTACAGGAAATTATGCGTCTACCACGGGCTGCCTCCGAACTTAAGTTTTTTGTCAATGGGTCGTATCCTGGTGAATGTCCGCCTTATTTGCAGCGGCAGCTTTATCGCATGAATTGGGATCCGCAAGCATTTTGGGTTCGAATGAAAAAAATGTCGGATATGTATACCGTTTATGACAGGGTGGTGCGGTTGGATGACACTATTGCCTTTTTGACAAAGGAAATTAATGAGCAACGTTTTCCGTCGGAGATGGATGTTCAGGTGCAGGCGTTGCAAAAAGAGCGCGATAGTATTATCGGCAAGGAAATTACGCCGGATGAGTTTGAATTTGTTAAAGAATACGGCGGAATGCTTATTCGCTTGCAAAATATGTGATTTTAAAAGAGTTGTGAGGTAACTACGGGGCATTTTCTGCCCCGTTTCTTTTATCTTCAAAACCACTGGTGGCAGTAAATAGACAATACACTCTTTTAGGTTAGAATTTTGCCGTTTATCAGATGCAAAATAACTGAAAGAAAGTCTTTATGATAAATGACCGTTTATGGAGAATGTTTTTTGCAGTTATTCATGCAGTCCTTTTAGAACTTTATTTGCTTTTAATTATTTGCGTTTTTAATATTTTTATTGATTTTGGTATTTTTTTGCTTTATAGGTTATTAGCTATGCAAACTAAACGGTCATTTACGAATATCGCAATATGTAATATTAATGAAAGGATATTATTCAATGGAAACTAAAAAAAGAGATCAGGGATATGATTTTATTCGTTTTTTTTGCAATGTTGTTAATTATAATATCTCATTTATTTACTACATATAATGAATTTAGTTATAATGTACCTGTAATCTTTAAAAATATTGTTTTTAGAGGAGCAATAAACTGGGGTGGTGTAGGGGTTGCTCTATTTTTTATGCTGTCCGGAGCTTTACTTTTTAAAAGGTATGAGGATAATATACAGTTAAGTAGCTTTTATACTAAAAGATTTCTAAGAATTGAGATACCTCAATGGATTGGTTTTTTGAGTGCTTTTGCACTTGTTTATTGTGTAAGAAAAGAAATATCAAATACAGATCCAATAGGTATTTTCATCTCATTTTTGGGGTTAAACTATTTTGGAGCTCCATGGAGGGAGTATTTGGGAGTAGAAACAGTATGGGTAATAGGAGAATGGTTTACAACAGTAATTATATTCTTATATATTATATTTCCTATGTTAAGAAATCTATTAATAAAACATAGTCTAATTGGTTCTTTTGTAGTGACTCTGATATTTTTATTAAATTTTAAATATAATTTTTTAACAAATAAAAGTGGGTGGTTTTCTATAACAAATGGGATTATGTGTTTTTGGGTTGGTATGTTATTTGAAAAATATAAAAATAAAATCCAATATAACAATCTTATATTAAATATAAATTATATTTTTCTTATTTCATTTTGGTATTTAAATCCGTCAGATATTTTAGGGATTAGATATTTGTCATGTTTTGTTTTTTCGGTTAGTCTATTTATAGCATTGTATCAAATAAATTATAGAAATTCTTTTACGGATTATATATGCAAATACAATTATGAAATTTATTTGGTTCATCATAGAATTTATATCTTATTTTTGCCAACTTTATTAAATAAAAATAGTTCAGGAATACAAATAGTTATTGCAAGTGTAACAGTCGTTTTAATAACATTGTTACTATCTGAGAAATTACACCATATATGTGAACTGTTCTTACAAAATTGGAGAATAAAAAAGTCTCGGGAGTGTTAAATGGTATTAAGCAAATGGCATCGGTGTTGAGCCGAAGTTATTTTGTTTAAGTTTTATCAGTAACGTTCATTAATAATATTAAATTTTGTAGTCAAATCAATAGGCTTGCTGACTGCCTTTGTACTACAGATATCTGATGTCGGTTGAATAAACTCTGTCCGGCGAATATGAAAAATTATCCCGAAAATTGCTATTGCAGTCTTCGGGATTCTTTTACTCTCCAATTTTTTGGGATAGTTCAGAATACTGGTTTAAAACGGCTTATTTATAACAATTATGTTCTGGAATACAAAATTTCGTTTTGTCTCGGTATGGGCCGTTATACCTTAATACCTATCGTTTGATGCTGACTTCCCGGCAAACGGTGCGGCAACGTTTGATATGGTTGTCGCAAGGAACATAAGTTACTGCTGGCGCCGGGATGTCATATACCTGATATGTAATGGTACGTGTTTCCATCCTGGTTTCCGGGCAGCATTCCGTTGCGTCAGCAAAGCAGGGGCATTTCGGGCATTCTGGTTCGCATGGAACCGGCTGCAAATATACCTCGCGGGCGCATCCGCCCAGTGTCAAAATGGCCACCCCTGCCATGGCAAAAATTTTTTTCAGCATTGTCTGCTCCTTATTTTAATTACGTTTCGTTTATCATATATACTTTTTAGCTAAAAGTCAAATTTTTTTTAAAGCGGCTGTTTGGTAGCAAATGGGGGGTGACTATTTTGAAAATCTGGCTATATTTATGTCACTTTATTTATTATTTTTTGTTTAATTTTTAATATATTTTGCTTTATGGATAATAAATTTGTAACTCTTATTGAGCGAAAGGCTGATAAAGAGCTGCAGGCGTATTTGGAAAGCCTGCCGAATGAAAATCCGCTGGACTGCCATGATGAAAAAGTCATGCTGGAGCATTTTTTTATTCCGGCCGTGAAAAGCTACATTAACCGTTTTCGGTTCAGTGAAGATGCCGAGGTGATGTTTGTTGCCGTGGCACCTCCGGATATCAGACTGGTTTATATTAATTATTACGGTTTGTGCGAGAAAACGCAAAAGTACATCATTAAAAAGAATTTGATTGATGTCATACGGGATTTTGTTCGGATGCGTCATTTTGACGATGTGGACTATCTGCTTGAAAATGGTAGCAATGAGGCCGTGCGTTTTTATGTGAAGTTTAACCGTTTGGAAAGTGACGAACGTGTCAAATGTTTGTTAAAACGTGATAATCCGACACTGTTTTCCGCTTATGCCAATCGTTGGGTAGTGAGTCAGGAAATTATGCGGTTTATTTTTGAGGAACACAATGTCGCGGCGTTTAAGGTTGTTGTTTATCGTTTTTATCGTCTGTTTAAACAAAAAGCGAAAAAAGCGAAAAATTTTGACAAGTTGATGGTTTCGTTGGCTGCGGAGGCTCTGCCGGCAGATTTGCAGGTAGCTATTCTTGGTTCGTACAACCGCGCGTTTATTGAGCTTATGCT
>CAYQDC010000057.1:0-9289 GCA_964416205.1 uncultured Acetobacter sp.
ACGTCCCGGAAACCGCGAGATGATGGACGGTCATCCGCCGGTTTTTGGTGTGGCGCAGGATAAATCCATGTCCTATGGGCCGAGGATGAAAACAAAGGCAGAAGGTGAGCCACCGGCGTTTAATGAGGAGATCCGGCAGTTGATTTCTGCCTATCGGCAGAATCCGACGGAGGAAAATTATGCGGCACTGCGCGAGCAGATAGAAACTGATTATGATGCTGTTATCGCACGTAAAAAGGCCGAGCTGAAGGAGCTAAAACAGACGGCGCGGAAAGATTCAGAGATTGATGAAAAACAGGAAATTATTGATGAAATGATACGTGATCGTAGTAAACGTATTGACCATATAATAAGTCGTTTTACTGACAAGCGTCAACGTCCCGAAAACCGCGAGATGATGGACGGTCATCCGCCGGTTTTTGGTGTGGCGCAGGATAAATCCATGTCCTATGGGCCGAGGATGAAAACAAAGGCAGAAGGTGAGCCACCGGCGTTTAATGAGGAGATCCGGCAGTTGATTTTTGCCTATCGGCAGAATCCGACGGAGGAAAATTATGCGGCATTGCGCGAGCAGGTAGAAACTGATTATGATGCTGTTATCGCACGTAAAAAAGCCGAACTGAAGGAGCTAAAACAGACGGCGCGGGAAGAGTCAGAGATTGATGAAAAGCAAGAAATCATTGATGAAATGATACGTGATCGTAGTAAACGTATTGACCAGATAATAAGTCGTTTTACTGACAAGCGTCAACGTCCCGGAAACCGCGAGATGATGGACGGTCATCCGCCGGTTTTTGGTGTGGCGTCGTAGACATGTTAGATAATATTTGAGATGGAATGTCTTTCCGGTCTTTGGTGCAGAACGGCGGAGTAAGTGTCTTTAGAAATTTTTATCATCGTTGTTAAAGGGGATATAGGTTACAGGCTATTCATCCAGAAAACGGGCGATGACTTCGTCTATTAACGATGGGTCAGGGTCTTTTTCTGTTTTGTTTTTGATTGCAGTGTTTGTTTTGTAGGTGTTGTGGCCGGCGGAAGAGGAGGAGCCGTTGTAATTTAAAGAAGGAACTGGTTTGCTACGGTCAGATGATGTCCTGTTATTGTTTGCGGAAGTGGCAGAGATGCCGTATTCCGAAGTTTCGTGGATATATTCCAATTCTCTATCGGTGGAATATCTGTTGTCATGATTGGGTACATTGTTGCTTTTCCGATGGGATAGCCTGGTGCTGTCTTTATTGTTGTTGCCAAGATATGGATTGTTGTTCGGTGCGAGTGCTTGGTTGAAAGCCGTCTGTTGTGGCAGGTTGCTGGTATGGGTGGATTTTTGGCGTGGCAATGGATTCATGTCTATCAGTGTGTTCAAATCGCCATGGTAAGCACAGTTCAAGATTTCTAAATCCGACAGCCCCATGCCAAGCAGGCGTTCGGCGGTTTGTTCTGCGACGCTTTTGACCAACGTTTTGCGAAATTCCAAATCCAGTTCCTGGTTTTTGTGCTTTTCCTCGCGGTTGCGTTGCTCCTGCATCTTGCGTTCAAAACGCGAAAATTCGTTTTCCGGTGCCCCGCCTCGCTGGTAATCCGGCAGGGTTAGTAGATTGTTTTTATAATCCATCAAGGTGCGGATGCCGTTGTTGTCATAAGCGCGGTATATCAGCCAGTCGGTTACCATTTCTTCGGTTATTGCCATTGGAATGATGTGTGGTGGAATGTTTTTGAATATTACAATTGTGCGTCCGTCCGCCTCTTTGTCGGTGATGATGTTGGATTCAAAAAAATTGTGCGTCCAGCTATATGGGCAGGATGGGTCTATCAAACGGTAGGAAATCATCATGCCCATCAGCGCGGTTTTCATTTCGCGTAGGGCGTTGAAGCCAAGGCGGAATGGATTGTGCCGCACTTCGGGGCTGTGTATTACCTTTTGGCAGCAGAATAAGTGCAATCGGTAGAGTTGGTCGGCTGTCTCCTGTTGTACGTTGGGGATTATTTTTAAGGGTAGGCTGACGGCTTTTTCTACAAAATCGCGCAAGAACATACGTTTTCGGTGGCGGATGGTAGGTAGCATTGTTGTATCTGCGTACTCCAGCGAATCGGCCATATCTACATCCGAGCACATTTGCTGCCACAGTGCTGGTGACAGGGAATTATCAACTTCTTCTAGCTTTTTTAAAAGGATGATTTCCGGCGAAATCAACTCGTTAGATGCCATTTTTTATATTTCTCCCAACTAGTCAGATATGTGTATAATTGTTGAGGAGTATAGCATATTTTTTGCCGTGAGTCAAGGTGCTAATGGGGTGAGGAGCGTATGGAGCAGGTCATAAAAAGTGTTGAAATTTTTATCTGTTTTTTATTCTATAATGCTGGTTTCCACAGGGGGAAGAGAACAGTTTATGACCTAATGAGGAATAAAAGGTAAGAAGGGAGCTTTGTTATGTTGTGGCAATGAATAGAAATGTCTGGTAAAAAAAGTTTTGTCAGGTCAATGTGAAATGACATCTGAGGACTCTGCAGTGATATGACAATATGGGGTGCCGCGACAAACAGGATTTGCTTTGTAATACCGGGTGGACAGCCCTTTGAAAAAGCGTTCGATTGCCTGAAAAGGTGAGAAGTCATTGAGAAGTAGAGAACAGGAATAAAGGTGCTAGAGGTAGAGAATTGAGGTGATAATATCATTTGCCCTTTGAGCAGGCGTGTTTTTCAAAACACGCCTGTTGCTTATCGGGTTGGTCGGAGCGGAGGGGAATAAAGGATACAGGGAGTTATTTCCGTTTGAAGCGGTCGCGGCGGTTATCTTGTCTGGTTTCGTTTTTACGGAATTCAAACAGGCTTTCGTCCAGCTTACCGTCGGTTATCGTATTATATAGCGACAATGATACTTCTATCGCCTGTGGGGTAATAACTTTCCATTGGCGCAGTTCAAACGGGTTATTGGCGAACACCAGTGTGAATGGTCCTAAATCTCCGGAATGTACATACTTTAATCCGATACGCGTGATGCCAGGGTCTTCGTAATAATCCACTATTTCAATTTCTTTACCGTCAATCTTGACCGTGTCGGCCAAAATCGCAGCGGCCGGGATTTCATTATAATCTATATTGGTTATTTGCTCCAGTTCTTTGTCGTAATAAACGACGTAATCGCCATTGCCTACAATCAGTACGTCCGAGGGCTTGCCATACTCCATACGGATTTTATTTGGCTTTTCTATATACATTCGACCTTCTACTTTTTCGCCATTGCTGGCTATCTGTACGAAGTCGGCGCGCATGGTTTTGATGGTGTTGAGGTAGTTTTCTATTTTTTCAATATCGGTAGCGTCTGCTTTGGTTTTGATGGTGGAGGCAAGCGGTGCTTTGGCGAACAGGATGAGGTTTCCTGCTGTCAGCAACATCAGCAATATTTTGGTAAAAATCATCGGCATTCCTTATTTGTAGATTATCATTATTGATAGTAATAGCCGTGATGAGCTGATTTTTCAAGTTGATTTTTGGGTTATCCGCTCTTTAAATGGGAAAATGTTGAGGCCATTGTTGCGAACGGGGAGGAGCGGATGAACTCGGAGAGAAAGGAAGGAACGATGTTTTTTGGGGGCAAGGTTAGCGGATGTTGTAGGTGTTTTTTAATCCTGTGTGTCCGTCCGGGGTCAATAGTAGTAATATCCAGTTTTGCGACGATGGACTGGTTTGTATGACGGCAGTGCTCTTTGGTGAAGGCCATGGTCGGGCGTTTTTGATAATTTCCGCATCCGATTCAGTCGGGCGGAAAGTGTAAACAAATGCTTCAGGGAAGCCGTATTCGCTGACGCCATAATAATTCCACATCACAGATGGATTCATGCCCGGTACATATGATGTGCCCAACAGATCGTCACTCGAATAGCGATAGGGTTTATGGTAAAAGCGCGGGCGGAATGCTGGCGAACCGCCCTGTACCATGATATAACGGTTGCCGGGGTAAAAGGCAGGGTCGCTCATAAAACGGGCAGCAGCGCGACGGTATAGTTTCATTTCAGCGTCAAAGCCAAGTTTCCAGACTTTTTGTGCGGCAAACAGATTGTTGGCAGAAATGATTATTGCTCCGATGGCAGCGGCAAATGACAGGTTTTTCAGTAGCTTGGCTCCAGATGCTTCCGATGTGGCGGCGTTTTTCTGGCAAAGGGTCAGCATGGCGGCGTAAAAATACATAAAGCCGAAAAAGTCTATGCGTGGTGCAAATTCGGTCTGGGCGCGGTCAGCGGAGATAAACAGCGTTGCCAGCGGAGCGCTGACAGTGGTGGCAAATAAGGCTACAGATAGGATTTTGCTTTTGATGGCGTTTTTTTTTGTAGCGACTAATGAATTTTCGGCCGATTGGGTTGAGAGGCGCAACAGCAGGGTTGTGGCGCCACATAAAGCTACGATTCCGGCGACAATTTTATACGGCGCAGTGATAAAAGGCAGTGTGGCGGTAAACTGTAGCAGGGTGTCTTTACTCACCAACAGGAGTTTGTTGCCCCATTCGGATACTGGCGTGGTTTGCAGATTGTAATAAGCGGTGTTGATGGCACCGATCTGGCTCAATCCCCACAGGCATAGTTTGTAACATGTCGCGGTTAGCAGCAGGTTGATCAGAGTCCAGCGGTAGCGGTACAGGAGTCCTGGCAGTGTTTGCAATTCTCCGAACAGTACGGCAAACAGCCAGCGTACAGTTATTGCGATGGCAATCAGGTTGATGACGGGTGGATATCCGCCCAAAGCCAGTGTCAGCAAAAACGTTGATGCGCCTGTTCGCCACAGGGAAAAACGCTCTTCTTTTTCGCTTATCAACAGGGCACTGGTGACAAATGCATTCCAGCTCAGCACTGGTACAACTAAAAAGGCAAAATACATAAACGACAGCACATACGGGGTCACGGATGTGAACAGCGCAAACAAGACATAAGCGCTTTGACGCTGTGGTAGGCGCCAATATCGTGCCAGCAGTGCTATGCCGAGAGAAAAACCGGCGAAGCCCAATACATTATTGACTATCGGCAAAATGTCGCCACCACTCAACAGGTTTATTGGTAAAAATTGAGCAAAGCGACCTTCAAATAGTCCGGCATTGGGAGGAATGCCGCCTTTTAGGTATTTCCAGTCGTGGTCGCCGAATAAAAACCGTGCACCGTGGAATAAAAATATGATGTTCAATGCAGTGAAAGCGGTGGTAAATGCCTGCCAGAACAATTTATCGGCGTTTTGCAGGTGGCGTTTTATCAGGGTGGCAAGGTCAAAGTCTAACAGGGCAGCAAGGCGCGTGTTGCGGTAGGGCGTTGTGGTGGCTGGCTCTTTGCTGTGGGAGAATGTTTTCTGTGGCTGAAAAAGCGTGAAAGAGGTTTGTCCTGACGTGTTGAAAAGCTTTGTCCGCAATTGGGAGAGCGGTCGGGAGGCGGGGTGTTTATCCGATGTTTGTGACGGCGCTTTTTTCATGTTTTTCAGGGTATGGTGGCGGAGCTTTTTAGTCAATCAAACAAAAAAATCTATACACAATTTGTTTAAAGGTTTAAATTTTTTCTGTTATTTTGTTAAATACTTCGGTTTTCTGAAACTCTTGACTTTCACGTCATGGTATGTTATGGAAAATAGTATCGTGGTGGAGTGCGTTTGGAAATTGTTTTTGGGCGCGTATTGTTTTAGTTTAAAAAATTGAATGTCATAGGAAGCGTTTTGCTGAAGGTAGGAGCGGCAAGCGCTTTTTTGTGTCTTTGAGTGAAACGAGGATGAAGACAGAAAAGGATATACAAAAACGGGGGGAACAGGAAAATAACTGCTATGAAGCAGAAGAACATGACGGAAGTATGATGGGTCTTGGCATTGCCGTAAAGAAAAGCTTGCATTTCTGTTGTGGCGGTTCTATAATGTTGAAAAACGTATTTGTGGTGGGTCTTGCCCGAGGTGCGCCCGCTGATTTTTTATTCGGAGCGGATTATGGACAGTCAGGAATTTTTTCGAAAGAAAGCCAGGGCGAAAGTGCAATCGGCTGTGTTGGTCCTGACGCTGGTAGCGTTAGCGGCGTTGGCCGTGGAACATCGGCGCGCCTCGGCTCCGAGTGCTACGACTTCATTGATTATTGAATTGCCGGAAAAGGTGTTAGCTACACCGGGTGTGCCGACTGACATTTTGACACCAGACAGAAGCAAGAGGCCGTTATCCAGTACGGAAGTTCGCGAGACTCTGGCTGCTGTGGCAGTAGTAGAACATCTGTTGCAGGAACGGACACGCGCAGATGTATCGATAACGTCAGCACCGAAATCTCTTTTGAGTGCTCCGACGGTTGCTGAATTGGAAAAACAAGCGGCGGTTGATGACGGTATTGTTGCGACGGTTCAGGGTGGTGCGAACGTTGCTACCGATGAGGGAGGTATTGTGCCGGCGGTGATAAAAGAAGCGCTAGAGCATAATGACAGTGAGATGGTTGCAGATGGCAATACAGTGTCGGGCGATGAAGCTGTCACTTTGCAGGAAAAGACAATGCAGGTAGAAGCAGTGGCCGATTTTCTGAATTATATGCGAGATGTACATCGTCGGGTTGAGGCCGTGTCCAGGTCGGAAGCGTCGTTGGCGAGGATTAAACCGGTTAAACCGCAACCAGTGCTTCGTTCACAGCAGGTTTTGTTTCGTGCCGGGCATATAGAAATTTATGACAGTGAGAAAGGTGTGGTTGCCGTTGAGATGACAAAGCAGGCCGTTGTTGGTGGACATGAAGTTGTGATTGGACAGGAAGGTGATCACGTGGTTGACAAAGGTGTGTCGGAAGCGCAAAATATGACTGTGACTGCGGATATAAAGGAAAAACAGGAGAAAGTTCCGGTGGTGGATAAATTAGAAGTTTCAGAAAGCACCACTTTGGCGGAGAGCAAACAAATAGAATCGCCAGTGGTAGTGGCGGACAAGGCACCGGAGCAAGATGCAGTGATGCTGATTCCGGCAGCGGTGCAGAGCCGTGAAAAGGTCGGTGAGGGGGTGGCTGACAGTGCAAAAATTGGGCAGACGACACAGGCTGTTGATAAAAATGAACTGCTGCGTTCGGTTTTGCAGGTGGTTGATGAAATTGCTCAAGAGCAGGTTGACGGTGTCGGTGAAGGTGCGGTGACTGCGGATAAAACCGGCAAAGTAGAAAAAAATGTGGCCGATGTCAGCGGAGAGATAGCGTTTGATGAAAAAGATACCGATGTATTGCCGGAAGATGGTGGTGCTATTGATTTAATGAAGAATATTGTGGCGCGCAATTAGTTTTTTGTGATTATGGTTTTATTAGCGGCGTCGGTGGCTGTTTTGTATCTGAGCGTTGTGTCGTGTCTTATCTTGTGTTGTATTGTAAACGCTTTGCTGTTTTTCTTTTTGGCGATGTTATCATATATACCTAAATCTGTTGATGAATAATCAGCTATTTTTTTCTCCTCTATTGTTATAATGGTAATACGAATACGATTTATTGTAATGTCAATTGTGATATGGGAGATTTGTTTGTTGATTATGTGGTCAGCTTACCGAAAATGCGTAAAAAATATTAGTGAGTTTTTTAGAATAATTGAAAAATCTGATAACTGTTAAAAAAGTGTTGTATTAGAGTAGGGTTTAACAATTATATATGCTATGAGAGAGTGCAACGAAGGGGGGAATATGTTGAAAGTGATTGTTAACGAAAAAAATTATCTGTTGAATACGGAGGTAACTCCGGCAGTGACGGTTTTGCGACATCTGTTGCCTATGACATTGCAGATGGATGATTTGAACGGCAATGAAAAATATTGTTATCTGGCGGAGGCGTTGCCGGCACGTCCTGAGCGAATCGGACGGATAAATGCTGGTGATGTGATGTTGTTTGGTGATGATTGTCTGGTGATTTTTTATAAAAGTTTTAATACTGCCTATACTTATACGCGTATCGGGCATATTTCTGATGCGGAAGAACTGGTGCGCGAACTTGGAGAGCAGGGAGCATGCCAGGTGACGTTTGAAGATGCTGGATGATAAAGGATTAGTATAATTTTTTTCGGAGAATGCGTGTCTGAGGATATCCAGTCGGGAACGGTTGCCTGTCATGGAAGGATGGTGTTTTGTCAAGGGAAGATGTGTTTCTGAATGTATTTGCAGAAAAGAAAAGTGATGAGATTGTTGTCATATAATGATTTTGGTTGATGGCAGGATTGACTGTGCATGACAGATTAGCTGCCGGGTGTGAAAGAATATTAAAGGATATTGGATGAACCTGAGGTGAAGACAACGCTCCGCGGACTGGTAATGGCACAGATAGAAGGCATTGCGGGCGTGTTTCGCTTTGTATGGTAAGGAAGTATTTGCCAAAACGTTGCAGTGGATAGTGGCAATGTTTGTCATCTGGCAGGAACGGTGGCAAATAATATTTTTACTATACTTTGGCGTGAATACAATATGATTTTTTACAATTCCAATTTGCTTGTACATGATATATTTTTAACGTTATTTATTTTGCGTCTGGTGGACGGCAAAATTTTAACCAAAAGGAGTGTTATCGTTTAAGCTTTATGTGCCAGTGGTTTTTTTGATACAATAAAGCCGGTAGTCTTGTTTTGGCTACCGGAGGAGGAGTTTTGATTGATGGTAGGTGTGACAGGACTTGAACTTGTGACCTCTACGATGTGAACGTAGCGCTCTAACCAGCTGAGCTACACACCCATTATGTGGAAAGCCTTATAACAGGCTTTTTTGTTTATGGCAAGGGTTATTTGGGTTGTGAACAAAATTTTTTGTAGCGCTGTTGGTGGACAATGTACGGTGGTGGCAGTTGAGAGGGTAATTTTGAGGTATGCGCGGTGTGACGTGCAGGATGTGGGAAGGGGTGTAATTTACTGGAGAAGAGGGAACTTTGTGTAAAAAATCATCAGTGAGGAGCTTTGGGGAGGAATTTATGACTTCAGAAGTTGCTGAATGTCCTGGAAAGCAAAAAACAGTAGCTGTTTATAGACTGCAATTTGAAATGGTGAACAGAATAAAGCTGATATAGAGCAAAAATTATCTCTTGATTAAGATATTTTCCCTGTTCATTGTGTAGCTTGGTTGGAAAATTTGTTAACTCTGGTTGATGTTGAAAGAAAAATGTCAGAGAAAGGTTTGGAAAATTCTCTCAAAACTAGACAAAATTATATTGATAAATGTTGAAATTTAGGGTATAATAAGCGCATTGGAGGATATATGGATAGGTGGCAAGATACAAAAATAACATTTAATAAGCTGGAAGATTTGCCCTCTTTAAGAAAAGGCTGGGTACGTTTAGTGCATCGCTGTT
>CAYQDC010000058.1:0-9124 GCA_964416205.1 uncultured Acetobacter sp.
AAAATTTTTAAAAGTCTGTGAGAGAACGCTCTCTATACATTCTCGCAGATATTCCGGATGTGATTTGTAAACTGGAATAAGAACTGAAACTTGTGGCTTTTGTTCGGTATTTTTCATCTTTTCCTCCTGAAAATAAACATTATGTTTTTTCAAAGGCGTTAGATGATATAAAGAGAATGTCAGAATTACTAATATTTTATGCGAAAAAATGAATGTAAAAACAAAATTTTTCACGTGACAAAAAATTATTTTAATTATAGAAAATAAAGAAACGATTTTATTCACCTTTTTTAATTTCATTTTTATTTATGCAGTAATGCGTCAAAATTTACAGATAAATAAAATTACAATTTAACTGGTTTAACCTACCGTAGCAACGGTAATTGTTTGTGCAATCCGTATTTATATGATGCTGACAATAAACGAATCGCTTTTCTTAATGACGATTATTTCAAAATCATCCATAACGGCTTTCGTTGTCAGAAATGAATTTTATAATAACTAAAGCGTCGAACACTGCTCCGGCAGAAATTCGCAATTTGATCGTATTATTTTACTTTGCTTTGGCCTTTTTATGGCTAAAATCTGAGTTTTTGTTTTGATTTCTCTGTTTTAACGCAGAGAGTGCTTTTTATTTCCATACCTGTTTTTGCAATTTGATTGTGAAAAAATATGTTTAAGGGTGGAAATTTTAATTTAAAATAAGTAATTTCGTGATAGTGGTGGTTAAGGTTTTTCCAAAAAACAATGCTTAAACAGGAAATATCGGAGACATAAGTGTCTATGCAAAAAGTTTCTAAATATAAAATGGCTTCTGTCTATGCACGAGCATGGTTGGATGCGGCCAAAGATAAAAAAACGGTGGAAAAAGTTTTTGACGAGGTTAAGCAACTTAAAGATGCCTGTCGTGATGCTCCCGAAGTCTGGAAACTACTGGCCGCGCCGGCTGATGATAACAGTGTCAAAAAGCATATTATTGCAGATTTGGCTAAAAAGCTCAAACTCTCAGATGTTTCCAGAGAAACACTGTTGTTGATTGCTGATAACAACAAATCAGACATTATCGGTCTGATTGCCGATGAATTTATCCGCCTTTATTATGAAGATAAAGGTGTTGTTCGGGTAACTGTTGATACGGTTATCCCGTTGTCGGAAACGCAAGACAAGCGACTGCGTGATGTCTTGGAACAAAAGCTCGGTGCTACCGTTATGACGGAATATTATATTAAGCCTGAAATATTGGGCGGTCTCAGGGTACGTTTTGCATCGCAGCTGATTGATGATACGTTGGAGGGCAAGCTAAATAAAATAGAAGGTCTGATTAAACAAGGTAAAGTTTAAATGAGGAAGAATGTTATTCGTAACGAGTAAGGCGAAAGGAAATTGAAGATGGCGGTTAAAGCAGAAGAAATCTCCGCAATTCTGAAAGAAAAGATAGAACAGTACAACTTTAATCCGAATATGGAGGAAGTTGGGCGTGTTCTTTCTATCGGTGACGGCATTGCTACCGTTTACGGGCTGACCGGCGTGGAATACAATGAAATGGTGGAATTTTCATCCGGTGTTAAAGGCATGGCTCTTAATCTCGGTGAAGACAGTGTCGGTGTGGTTATTTTTGGTTCAGATGCTGAAATTAAAGAAGGCGATACTGTTAAACGTACAAATACCATTGTCAGTGTACCGGTTGGCAAAGAACTTCTGGGGCGTGTGGTTGATGCGCTAGGACATCCGATTGACGGCTTAGGCACAATCAAGGCCAAAGAGTTTGCTAATATGGAAACGCGGGCACCGGGTATTATTGAACGTTGCGGTGTACATGAACCGGTACAGACTGGTCTGAAAATGATTGACTCACTTATTCCTATTGGGCGTGGTCAACGCGAACTTATTATCGGTGACCGTCAAACAGGAAAGACATCTATTATCGTTGATACGATTATTAACCAAAAAGTGATTAATGATATGGCCAAAAGCGACAAAGATAAGCTTTTTTGCATTTATGTCGCCATCGGGCAAAAACGTTCTACCGTGGCACAAGTGGTTAAGACACTGCGTGATTACGGAGCTTTAGATTATACTATCGTTGTTGCAGCGACAGCATCTGATGCAGCACCGTTGCAATATATCGCGCCCTATGCCGGATGTGCCATGGGTGAATATTTTCGCGATCGCGGTATGCATGCTGTTATCTTTTATGATGACCTGTCCAAACAGGCAACGGCTTATCGGCAAATGTCCCTGTTATTACGCCGTCCGCCGGGGCGTGAGGCATATCCTGGTGACGTATTTTATCTGCATTCGAGGCTTTTGGAGCGTGCGGCCAAACTTGATGACGAAAAAGGGAGCGGTTCTCTGACGGCTCTGCCAGTTATTGAAACACAGGCTGGTGATGTGTCGGCGTACATTCCGACGAATGTTATTTCCATTACCGACGGGCAAATCTTTTTGGAGACGTCCCTATTCTATCAAGGTGTGCGACCGGCTGTCAATGTCGGTATTTCGGTCAGCCGCGTTGGATCTGCCGCTCAGGTTAAAGCCATGAAACAAGTGGCAGGCACGATGAAACTTGATTTGGCTCAATATCGCGAGATGGCAGCCTTTTCTCAGTTTTCTTCTGATTTAGATGTATCTACAAAAAAATTGCTGGAGCGTGGTGCACGGCTGACGGAATTGTTGAAACAACCGGTTTATCATCCGTTGCCTCTGGAAGAAGAAGTTGTTTCGTTGTTTTCAGGTGCCAGAGGTTTTCTGGACGAGCTTGACGTTAATCAGGTTAAGGATTTTGAAACGTATCTGCTAGGATGTTTCAAACGTGAAAGAAACAGTCTTTTAAAAGAAATCCGCGAAAAAAAGGTTATTTCAGATGAACTGGAAAAAGAGCTTGTTTTGTATGTTCAACAATGTGTTGCAGCATTTAAAAAAATCAAAGCTGATGAAAATGCCGCAAAGAACACAACTGCTGCATAAGCAGTGCAACTGACGGAGGGTGACGGAGACCAAGGACTGAAGTTTGAGGGCTGGAAATCGAAGATTTGAATACTAACAGGTTGATAAGGTTTGAGGCCTAAATATCTGCAGATTTGGAATATCTGGAGTAGATGGTTAAAAGCCGACAGAGATGAAATGAAAGCAGGCAGTTTGATTTTACATAGTTAAAATTTTTCGGGCTTTCCTGTTTTTGAGGTTCGGTAATCATTTTGAAGGATTCAGATTTTTCGGGGTTAGGCTGTCCGACAAAAGAGTTGAGGTCTCCGTATAAAAAAATTAGAAAGGGCTGATGATGGCAGGTTTAAAAGAATTGAGGACACGCATTGAAAGCATTAAGTCCACACAAAAAATTACCTCGGCAATGAAGATGGTTGCCGCTTCAAAATACCGTCGTGCGCAGTTGACGTTGGATAAAAGCGAGCTGTTTCAAAAAATGATAATCCGCAATATCAAAAATGTCCTGGTTGCGGTTCGAGCCAAAGAGGCGGAACGAGGTATTAGTTTTGTGTTGCCCCGGATGTTGCAACAGCCTCAGAACCCAAAACGTTATGCCCTGTTTGTTTTGGCCTCTGACCGAGGCTTATGCGGAAATTATAATCTGCAGATTGCCAAAGAAGCCAAACGGCGGATTGACGAATTGCATAAACAAGGCAAAGAAACTATTGTCTTTTGTTATGGCAAAAAAGGATATACGGCACTGAGTCGCTTAGGTTTTACCGAGATTGAAGGTAGCTATCCCAATGTTATCAAGAAACATCTGACCTATGAAGAAGCTTTATCTTTCCTTAATGACGTATGTCAAAAGAAAGAACAGTATCATGCTGATATTTGTGAGATTGTGTACAGCGACTTCTTATCCGGTTTGTCGCGGGTGCTGGTTTCCAAACAGGTCGTTCCTTTTGGTATTGAACTGACAGATGAAGATGTCAAGGCTGACCGCGTCGGTGATGCCTTTTATGATTATCAACCTGATATGTTGTCAATGCTGACGAAACTGTCGGATGTTTATATGCGCACGGCGATGTTTGAGGTGCTTATTAACTCTCAGGCTTCGGAACATGCCGCAAGACTGGGATCTATGGACAATGCCAACCGCAACGCCCGTGAGATGATAAGTTCACTGACATTTAAATATAATAGCCTGAGGCAATCGGCTATTACGACTGAGCTGACGGAGATCGTGGCTGGAGCTGAGGCCATGTAGGAGATTTGTTTACGTGCTGATGATAAGGCATGAGTATAGTTTTGGCCGAAACGTTAAAACGGCTGATAATATTGCAAAACTTTGTTAGGAGTAATAAAAAATGGTGGCAAAGAAAAAGAAAACGGCCGAAGGACAGACGGAGGTGCAGAATCTTAAAAAAGAGGCAGATGTTCGTTTAACTGAACTGCATAACAAGCTTAAAGAACTGGAAGGAAGTGATAAGCTTGGTGAAATTCATCAGGTTATGGGGGCGGTCGTTGATGTTAAATTTCAGAACGTGAAAGTTCTGCCAGCAATTTTATCGGCACTGGAATGCGAAGTCAAAGGGCGCCGCGTCGTATTGGAAGTGGCGCAACACCTGGGGGAAAACGTTGTACGTACGATTGCCATGGATACAACAGACGGAATGAGTCGCGGATTAAAAGTTTATAATACTGAAAAACCTATTACCGTTCCGGTTGGACCGGAGCTCCTGGGACGGATTATCAATGTTGTCGGTGATGAAGTTGACGGACGTGGTAAAATTACGGCAAAAATGAATATGTCTATTCATCGTGAAGCACCGAAATTTACGGATCAGGCCACAAAGCAGGAAATTTTCGTTACAGGCATTAAAGTTATTGATTTGCTGGAACCTTACTGTAAGGGCGGTAAAATTGGCTTGTTCGGCGGTGCTGGTGTTGGTAAAACGGTTTTGATTATGGAACTTATCAATAATATTGCCAAAGGGTACGGCGGTTATTCGGTTTTTGCCGGAGTTGGTGAGAGAACCCGCGAAGGTAATGATTTGTATCATGAGATGATAGAATCGGGTGTTATTGATTTGAATGGCGACAAGTCTAAAACCGTGCTTGTATACGGGCAGATGAATGAACCGCCTGGTGCACGTGCCCGTGTGGCCTTAACAGGTTTGACGGAAGCTGAATATTTCCGTGATGAGGAACATCAGGATGTCTTGTTCTTTGTTGATAATATTTTCCGTTTTACCCAAGCAGGTTCGGAAGTTTCAGCCCTACTCGGGCGTATTCCTTCTGCCGTGGGCTATCAACCGACACTGGGTACGGATATGGGTGCGATGCAGGAACGTATTACCTCTACCAAAAATGGATCTATTACTTCAGTGCAGGCGGTTTATGTTCCGGCCGATGATTTGACTGATCCGGCGCCGGCAACGACGTTTGCACACCTGGATGCCACGACGGTGCTATCTCGAAAAATATCTGAACTCGGTATTTATCCGGCAGTTGATCCGTTAGATTCCACCAGTCGCATTCTGAACCCAGACGTGGTTGGTGAAGAACACTATGCCGTGGCACGTGGCGTTCAGGAAATTTTACAAAAATACAGCTCTTTGCAAGACATTATAGCTATCCTCGGCATGGATGAGCTTTCCGACGAGGACAGAATGGTCGTTTCCAGAGCCAGAAAAATCCAAAAATTCCTGTCTCAACCTTTTCATGTGGCGGAAGTTTTTACTGGCAAAAAGGGACGTTTTGTTAATCTGGAAGATACGATTAAAGGCTTTAAAGGTATTTTGGAAGGCAAGTACGATGATGTTCCAGAGCAGGCTTTTTACATGGTCGGCACCATAGAGGAAGTACTAGAAAAAGCTGAACAGATGAAAGGAGCCGCATAAGCTATGGTCGCGGATATTGAGCTGAAAATTTATATGCCGGAAAAACTTGTGCTCACCACAAAAGCTTACCGGATATTTTTGCCCTCTGATAATAAACCGCTGACGATTATCAAAGGCAGAGCGCCGACGCTGATGGCGCTGGATATGGGGGCAGTCAAGCTTCTGAACGAAAGTAACGGCGTGGAAGAAGAATGGCTGATATCTGGCGGAGTTGCTGATATTCACGATGATACTTGTACGATTTTGACTGAATTGGCTCTGGCGCGCAAAGATGTGACTGTCGAAAAGGCAGAAGCGCTTTATGCAGATTTTCCCAATCCCTTTTACAAATGGCTCTGCGACTATCTGAAAATGGAAAAATAAGGATATTGAGCGATATCTGCTTTTCATTGGTAAAAACCAAAACTGTCCTACTTTCTTGTATGGCAGTTTTTTTGTTGAATAGCGTTAAATTTTGCTTATCTCTGCCGTATTTTTACAGACGTTCTATTGTGGGCAAACTCATTCATGGAATTGACGGGTGGCGCTTTTCTTTTTATGCTAGACTATGTTTTAATTGGAAGTCATAATCTATGCTTTTCTTTTCGCATCATATATGTTCCAGCTTCAAAGTTGCGGCCGGGGTTATTGTCGGGCTGACTATCCTGTTTTATGCCCCGCTTATCAATAACATCAATTTGTGGACGGATGAAATTTATTCGGTTCTGATAGCTAAAGATAATCTGCCAGATATGTTTCATCTTTTGTTTACCGAAGATTCCAAACCGCCACTTTACTATTTATATTTGAAAGCTGTTTTAACATTATTTCCGGCGTCTTATGAAATCTTTGGTGCACATTTTGCTTCGTTTATCTTGTTGCCAGTGGCTCAACTTTTTGCAGCAACGGCCGTACGACGTGATTACGGTGACAGAGTTGCTCTATGGCTGATGGTTCTAATGGCATTGATGCCGCATTCGCTCTGGCTGGCATTTGAGGTGCGCACCTATATGTTATCTGCCCTTTTGTTGCTTATGACTGCCGTATACGGCCTGAGACTTACGAATGTCCCACAACGTGGTGATTATGTCAAATTCGGATTGACAACGATAACTGCCCTTTATACGCATTATTATTGTGCTCTTCTGCTGATGTTTTTATACTTCTTTATATTGTTTGACTTATGGCGACATAAAAAAATTCTGGAATTAAAAGGCTTTGTGGTAACGGCAGTAGCTTCTGCTATCTGTTTTATCCCGTGGCTGTCTGTTCCGCTTAAAACCGGCGCCAGTATCGGACAAGACTGGTATGTTAATATGTCGTTTGTTTTGATGAGCCCGATTTTTTTTCTTTCACCGTTGCAGGAAGAAATTTTGCCTTCTCCACTTTTTTTACTGACTATTTTTTCGGCAACCGCTTTAAGTTTTTCTGTCTGGTGCGGTGTTTTATGCCCGCATACTTTTATTGACGATCAAAATAAAACCAATCTGGAGATAAAACGACAGGCGAAACTTTTTTATGCCGTTTCCTTTTCGGTCTTCTGCACATATCTGCTATTGTTGGTCTTATCATTTTGGGTGCGCCCGATGCTTACGGCTCGCTATATGATGATCTCTTCTTTGTTGTGGTATACGGCTGGAGCGCTGGTTTTATGTCGAATACGTTTTTTTAACAGTGGCTTACTCGCTGCGATACTGCTGGGATTTATTCCATCATATCTAGATGTACGCGCATCTTCTTTTGATACAGGAACGCAAAAGCTGGTTAAGGATATTCGCCAATTTGTTTCAAAAGATTTACCTATTATCGCTTTTGATAACAATAACCTGTTTTGCGAGTATTATCTGCCAGAGCATACCTGCCTGGCAGTGGTTGATTCACGCGGAGAAATTTTGCGCTTGCCGTCGGTTATGAAAAATATCAACCTTTATTATCAAACAGCACCATCTGTTCATTTTGCCCTAGACAGCTATAATGCCCTTGGCGATAAGGCTGACTGCCTTTCCTATCAGTCATGGTATCGCAGAGGCGAACCGACTCGTTTATGCAAGATTTCAACAGAACAAACCGAGAAAATATTGCAAAACAGCCTAAAATTGCGCTTGAACAAGTATGAAACGCGTTGACTCTCAAAAAAAAGCGATTATACTTTGGATTAAGCTTTAATTTTTATCAGCAAACAGAGTGATTATGACAGAAAAAACTAAAAAACCTCATGTCGTTGCTATCGGCGAAGTTGTCTTTGACATAATGCCGGACAGCCGTAAGCTCGGCGGGGCACCGGCTGATTTTTTGAATTATGCAGTCAAATTCGGTGCCAAAGGGTCGTTGGTCAGCGCTATCGGTGCAGATGATCTCGGTAGAGAAATCATTACGGAACTCAATAAGTATGATATAACTCCTGTTTTGGCGGTTACGCCGTATCCGACCGGGCGGGTTTTGATTTTTAAAAATTCAAACGGGAAGCACACAGCGCATATTCTCGAAAATGCTGCGTGGGATTATATTCCCTATACGGAAGCAGCTGACCAATGCGTTCGCGACGCAGATGCCGTCTTTTTTGGAACGCTTGCCCTGCGCAACCCCTACTCGCGTGCAACCATACTGGATTTAATTGATGCGGCGCCGAGGAGTGCTTTTAAATTTTTTGATGTTAACCTGCGACAGGATTATTATAATAAAGAAACTATTAAAGCGTTACTGCAAAAAGCTAATGTTTTAAAGCTTAACACAGATGAGCTCAAAATTATCAAATCGTTGCTGCGGATAAGTGGTAATATGGAAGATATGTGTATCAAACTTAAAGAAGAATTTGGACTTCAGTATCTGATTATTACCGATGTAACGAAAGAAAACCGGATATACGGAAAGGATATTACCGTTGTTAGAAATAGTAGCAGCATCAAACAGGCTTTTGCCTATGGTGCAGGAAATGCTTTTGCCGGTGCCTTTATTACATCACTGCTTAACGGTACTTCCCAGCAGGAAGCTCATGATGCCGCAAACCAAGCTGCCATTGAAGTCTGGCTAGCTAACAACAAGAAAATTTGACAGATTAAAAAAGAACTCTTCTACTGGATAACCGCCTGAGTATCAAAATAAAGATGTGACAGCACATTCTTCAAAAAAATACGCTCAATTAAAGAAAAGTGTTGTTTTTTATTGTCATTCTTAGGTCTTGCCCCGAGAATTCAGTCGATAAAGAAGCCTTGTATTTAACTGGATGTTTGGGGCAAGTCCGGGCATGACATAGGGGGGAGGAGGACGCCCGATCAGGTCGGGCATGACATAAGGGAAAAGACGAGAACAAAAAGGGC
>CAYQDC010000059.1:0-9081 GCA_964416205.1 uncultured Acetobacter sp.
TTAGGGTATAAAGGTCTCTGTTTTATTATGTCCACACCGGCAATGTCCAGATGCGCCCAAGGGGTATGGCCTGGAAGAAAAGCCTCTAAGAAACACGCAGCTGTAATGGAACCTGCGGCACGACCGTCGGAAACGTTTTTGATGTCCGCTATCTCCGATTTAATCATTTTACGGTAGGCATCGGTCAATGGAAAGCGCCACAGTTCTTCGCCCGCCTGTTCGCCCGAAATCATCAGTAATTCGGATAAGGTGTCGTCATTGCTGAACAAACCTGCCATTTCGTTACCCAAAGCGACGACAATTGCTCCGGTCAGAGTAGCCAAGTCTACAATGCGTTCAGGTTTATATTCCTTTTCCACAAAGGTCAGGCAGTCGCCCAAAACCAGGCGTCCTTCGGCATCGGTGTTCAAAATCTCCACCGTTTTGCCAGAAAGTGATGTGACGATGTCGCCGGGGTGGGTGGCTGTACCAGAGGGCATATTTTCCACCAGTCCGACGATACCGACGAGGTTTAATTTCAACTTTTGTTGCGCGGCGGCTTTTAGCGAGGCTGCAACGACCGCGGAACCGGCCATATCCTGCTTCATATCTCCCATGCCAGCGGCAGGTTTTAATGAAATGCCGCCGGAATCAAAGGTGACGCCTTTGCCGACCAGTGCCATGTCATAGCCTTTTTTATCCTTGTTACCGTGATATTCCAAAACTGCGACATACGGGTCGTTGCAGGAGCCCTGCGCCACGGCGAGCAGCATATTAAAGCCACGTTTTTTCAGCTCCGCTTTGTCAAACAGGGTTACTTTCAAGCCCAGATGCTCCAGACGCTTGATGTCATGCGCGTAAATCTCTGGCGTCAGCTCGTTGGAGGGCTCATTGGTTAAATCACGTGCATAACGGACGGCGTTGGCCAGCGCGGCGACAGGTGCGTAAACCTTTTTATCCAGTCCTTCTTTGGTAGCAAAGCTGATTGTTTCCAGCTTCGGCAATGTATCCGGTTTTTGGTTGGTGTGGTATTTATCAAAGCTGTATGACGCCAGCTCAAAGCCTAAACCTAAGCTGCAGGCGACATCTTTGGCGGAAAAATCCGTTTTTGTCAGGTGACGGGCGTATATCAACGCTGATTTCTGCCCTTTAATCCTGTGGTAAAGCTTGCCGGCGATGTTTTCCAAATCCACAGCGCTGGCCATATTTGGTACGCGGAGCAGGGCGACGATGTCTTTGCCGTTGTCCAAGAGCAGAATCTCTTTCGGCTTGTCGCGACCTTCGTCCTCACGCTCTGCCAGGGTTTTAAGCTGGTTGAACAGCGCGCGGCCGATGATACCGCCGGCGACGCTGTAGTTTAAGGGTTCTTCGTTTGTCGCTATCAAGACTTTGACGGCGGCGGATTTATCCGGTGTAAAAGATATTTCGGTCATCTATTTTTCTCCTAAACAGGGCGAGCTAAAGTGCTGTCATGATTGCAGATGTTTGACCTTATGTATTCTATTTTGTACATCGCGGTTGGAAATCAGCTGCCAGCGTGGCACTTTAGCATGCCTTATGGGTGTATTTATATGTATTTTATTTATTGTGGGGCGTGATTTCTGAAAAAATGGTTAAATTTCCGGGGTTGACTTTGCTTTTTATCGTGCTAATCTTATGCAAAAGTCCGGCGAGGTGGATTTTTTTGCATATTTTCCCGGTGAAGGCAGAAAGAGGATATAATGAGCGGTATTTTTGAGGCAGACGAAGACAATATAATTCGTGCGGCGAAACTTATCAAGGCGGGCGGGTTGGTGGCGTTTCCGACCGAAACGGTCTATGGGCTTGGCGCCAATGTGTATGATGCGCATGCCGTGGCGGGGATTTTTGCCGTCAAAGGGCGGCCGACATTTAATCCGCTGATTTCGCATATTGCTGAGCCGGAAGATCTTGCGGGTTATGCTGAGGTTGACAGTCGTGTTTTATTTCTGGCAGAGAAGTTCTGGCCGGGACCGCTGACGTTTGTTTTGCACCGTAAAGATGAAAATCCGGCGTTGGATCTGGTTTGTGCAGGGTTAAGAACAATCACGGTGCGCTGTCCGTCGCATCCGGTGGCACGAGAACTTATTCGTCAAAGCGGGGTGCCGATTGCTGCGCCTTCAGCTAATCGCTCGCAGACGATTTCGCCGACGATGGCAGAGGCAGTTTATGATAGTCTCGGCGATAAGGTAGATATGATTTTGGACGGTGGCGCTTGCCATGTCGGGGTGGAATCCACCATTTTGGATCTTACAACCTCGCAGGCGGTTTTACTACGTGCAGGGGGAGTTACTAAAGAAGAGCTGGAGACGGCGCTTAATGAAAAAGTGCTGATTTCCGATGGTACCCCAGATAAGCCGACGTCGCCTGGGCAGCTACTCAAACATTATGCTCCCGGCAAAAAACTACGTATTAATGCCACAGCGCGTGAACCGGGCGAGCTGTTTATCGGTTTTGGCGAAGGGTACCACTGGGCGGAGATGAATCTCAGCCCCGCTGGCGATCTGCGAGAGGCGGCGGCAAATTTGTTTGCCTATATGCGGGCTGCCGATAAAGACCCGCGTTTTTCGCGTATGGCGATGGCACCGATTCCGACCGAAGGGGTGGGGTTGGCAATTAATGACAGGATACGCCGTGCCTCTCATTCTTAAAAAAAAGAGAATTTTTAGCATCTAATCGTTAGTTTCAGTCGAGTCATGTACTTTTTTGTATACGTCTTTTTGGGGAGGATTCTGTTTTTATCTCTTTAAGTATCTGGAACAGGGGAATTTTTTATCTTTAATCACTGTGAGAGGTGTGTTTTTATGCGATGGCGTTGCAGTCTATTGGTGCCGAGATATTTGTTCTGTTGGGGCGGAATATACAAATTGTTGTTTGCTTAATGGTTGATGATCATAAAAAAAGCACCTGGAGCAAGGTGCAAAGAAAAGCCTTTAGTTTGAAATTTCTGTTAATCTATCAATTAAAAATTCTTTTTTATATCTTTGATTTTATTTTCTATTTTTGTTTTTCCTTTTTCTTTCATATCATTTATTTCCTGAACCAGTGTGCTACGGTATTCCACGGCCCATGCGACCATGGATTCTATGACCGGTTTTAAATTGTAGCCGATGTCGGTCAGTGTGTAATCCACCCGTGGCGGAACCTGTGCGTAAACGTGGCGGATGAGGATGCCGTTTTCTTCCAGCATACGCAGATTGGATGTTAAAACTTTTTGTGTGATGTTGCCGAGTTCACGTTTTAATTCACCGAAACGCTTGGTGCCGTCCATCAGGCACTCAATGATTTGGACTTTCCAGCGGTCGCCGAGCATTTTTATGGTGGTTTCCGCCAGGTTTAATGATATATTTTCCATTGTTGCGCTCCTTTTTCTTATTTATGCGGGTAAGATAAGACTGTTGCAGTAGATTTTCAAGCAAAAAAAAGAAATAATGCAGAGATTTTTCGCGATAGAATGCGGATAAGTGGATACAGGGTGTTATTTCCGATAATGGTGAATGGGGGGGACGTGGTCTCTTTGATAAAGGAATGGGGGTATGGCTATTTGTTTAAAAGGTCAGATGGATATTGTGAGAGAAAAGAACAAAGTTATGGATGTCATGAAAAATGCTTTGTGACGAAATGCAATAAAATGGAAGAAATATTATGTTACAGTTGTGTTACAATTGTGGGGTAAGAGTGGGATATTTATAGTTTTTTGTTGATTTTTTTGAAAAAAAGGTGTATACTGCTCGTATATGCATATATAGGGTTGGAGCTTTTTTATGTATTTATTGATGTTACTTGCGACGTTTATGGCGTCTATTTATGGGTATAATCTATCAGCGCGTCCCGATTATGACCGGGATATTGCGTATAAAAAGGCAGCGGCCGTTATTTTTAAATTTTCCATGCAGGAACGGGCAATGCGCCAGATTTTCGTTGATATTCTTCAAGGAGGGTTTGTTACCGGAGATGGAACTTCGGTGTCATTTTTGTTGCCCGGTGATATGCTCTATGCCGACGCTTCCAGCTCTGCAGCGAGTGACAATGAGTATATACATACGTTTTTGCACCAAGACGGAGGGGACGATCTAATCATTTATCTGCGCCAAAAGGATAGCCAGGGCAATTCTAACGGTTCGAATGCTAAAGACTATATCCGCATGGGTACAAATGTCTATAATGGCGACGAAATGGTAACGATGTTTATGTGTATGGATAAGCCGCTTAATGAGAGTGGTAGTAGCTTTTGTACTTCTGCCACCGATGAGGATGGTAACTATACCAGCTCGTGTTGCGATGATTCTGATATGAGCCGGTATGTTATTTCTTATAAAAAGCTTGATCCGCGTTGGGTCAATCGGGTGTCTGGCGATGCGACGATGGATATGATTAAAGCGCTCAATGAACGTGAATATTATGATAATACAGGGGTTATCCGCTGGATGAAGTCATCGGAAACCAATCAGAACGCCTGGGTGTTCAAAGGGAAAATCAGCTTTTTGCCAGTGTATGCCGATGATATGGAAGAATGGGATGAAACGTATGAAAATATGGTCAACTATCCGGCGGAGATGCGCAACCGTGCGATGTGGACAATGCCGACGGATGTTTTTGATAAGGACTTTTTCATAGGGCTTGATGGTGAAAAAATATGTTCGGAAACACAGCCCTGCCTGTTTCGGATTAACAACATCTGATCAGACGAAATTATAAAGGAGGCCTAAGAAATGACGAAGAATATGAAAAAATCAGAACAGCGCGGGACGCTCTTGGTGGAAGCGCTCGCTATGCTGGGGCTGATTGCCATGGTTACGCCGACCCTTTACAAGAAGTCTGCGGACAGGCTTAATGAAATAAACGATATCAATGTGGCAGCACAGGCCAGAACCATGGCGAGCGTGATGGATACGTTTGTGCGGCAGAACTATTCCGGGTTGATGAGTTCGGCAGCAAATGAGTCCAATAGCACACTGGTGATTGATTTTGATGACCGTCAGAGTGGTGCTTACTCTGTTGGGTATTCCAGTTATCTGCCTTATGGCTATCGCTCTAATGAATTGCGTGGCTATGATACTCCGAAGGTTTATGTCCATCGTGACAACAGCACGCTGGTTTATTATATTTTGTATCCGAAAATTGTTGATCCAGGTAATCAGCGTGCGGCGCGTATGGCGTCATTGGTTGGTGCTAACGGTGGTGTAATAACCTCGAGCAAAGAGGCGAAAGGGACAGGAGGGGCATGGTATTTGGACAGCACGATGGTGGATGAACTGGATATGGATCAATCTTCCCTGACAGAAAATTCACTGATTGTGACCTCGGAAGAGCCGATTACGATGAGTTATGATGACAGTGCAAAGTATCTATATCGTGTGCCGCCGGCGAATGAAAATGATGAAAGCTGGTTCCACAATACGATGGTTACCGATATTTATATGGGTGGGCATAGCGAAAATACGGATTATACGGCGAATGCTAATGACTACTATTCTATTTATAATGTGCGGCGGCTGACTATGAACACCAACTGTAATCGTGACTATATCAGTGGTGCCGTTTCTTCTACGGCTGGTGGTTTTTGCGATCGGGATGTGGCTGACCTTTATATCGGTAAGCCGTTTGCGATGTATGGGCACGGTACGCTGAATGATGCTGAATACTCCAAAATCGAAGGCAATACCGGTGCGGCGTGGATTTATGGCAATCTGGCAGCTTTGAGCCAGAACTTCCAGTTGTTCCGTGAAACTGATCTGTATGAGGGCGACTTCGATGATATGGATGGTGGTTATGATGCAGAAATGAATCGCCTTAGTACCGGTTATGACGTGATGCAGTTTGCCCGTGTCAACAGCACTGATGTCGGTGATGTGGAGCAAATTGTGTTTCGCGCTGAAAACAAAGATGGATCTTCGCGTGTTTCATTTCTGGATGAATTCGTGCAGGTGCGTGACTGGTCTTCTACTGTTGAATTTCTGGTCGGATCTTCTTCCGATATTGGTGGCGAGGGGGCATTTATCCATGCGTTTGCCGATGGTGGTATCAACGAAGTACACATCAACCAGAATTCAACTTCGTCTATTACCGAAATCAACCGCCAGGGTGGTGCCGTTTATATTAACGGCGGGTCGTCGCACTCCACACCGATGCTGACCTATATCAACGATATGGGAGGTAACTTTACCGCTGGTTATGAGGGAGGTTGGTTAATCGCGCAGGGTGATAATGGCAGTTCACGTGTTCATTTGCTTGCAAATGTCGGTAGCTCGACGACTGATAATCGCATTTTTACCATTGGGCATACAGTTAGTAATACTACTGGTAGCATCAGTGATCCGTATGATGTCGATCATATTATGTATGCCGATAAAGACAGAGTATCGCTTCGCGGTGGTGGTATCCGCGTTTACTCGGACAACGGCTATCTTGGCAACGAAACTGGAACGGTGGCATTGCAGCCGAGCGATGAAACCATTTCTTCCGAATATGCGACTCTACGCGGTTCTTCGTCTATGACGGGGCTGACAACTATTGCTTCGCGCTATACGGATATTTTTGGGCCGACTTATATTGGTAATAAAAATATGCAGTCTTCTGATGTAGATGACGGAGTATATGCTCGTAATGATTATCGCCTGGGGGTTGCCGGATCGGCATGGATTGATGAATTGTTGTGGGCGCGGCAGGCATGGTTGAAGCAGGCTGGAATGGGAGAACTGCATGCCGGGTTCAGTAATTTCAAAGAATTTCAAAATTCGTCGCGGACGGCGTGGCTTAATGTTTATGATGACAAAGTCATTATCCGCAACAAACCGAAAGCCAGCCAGGATACGGAAGGTGAGGTTAACACCGGGCTTAATGACGCAATGCTATATGCTGATTCACAAAAAATTGTTTTAAACGACGCATACGGAACATCCGGTGCCTGGGCCTGGTTGGAAAGCGGTAGCGCCCGAATCGGTACGAATGAAAATTTCTTCTTTGCTGATTTGTCAGATGGAACCAGTGGGCAGGGTTCGGCGAATGTGGTTGGCTCAACACTGGTTAACCTTTATACTTATAATGATGATGTTTCCAGTGTGGTGGATGTGCAACGCGAGGCGATGCGCTTCGGCGGACATTGGACCTCTTCTTATGCCAATCGTATTGATGCTAAAACAGGTGTATTTACCTTAAAAACCAAAGACGTCAGCTCGTCAGATCAGGATGAAGGTGCGCAACTTTATGCCGATGGAGATATGATACGGACACGGTGGGTTGATTTTCAGGTGGAGGATGATTCCAGTACTGTACGTTTCAGGGTGGCGCCAAATGCGTTGCCAGATAGCGAGTCTGATGAGGCAAACGTGCAGATTAATGGTTCATTCCATGTTACTGGCAACGAGGTTATCCATATTGCCTCCAACTCGTCCAATGCGGTTGGAACGACTGACAATGAACATGCGATGTTTGAGATTGATCCAGAATATGTGCAAATCTGGTCTAAGGATACATCGGGCAATTATGTTGGTAATGGTGGCTCTTCCAGCAGTTATTATGCGATGTTGAGAATCAATCCGCTGGATACGCTCGGTGGTTCCAGCGCAACCAGCGATACTGATGATGCGTCCATCTATATCCGTAAGGGCGCGATTGAGCTGGAAGAAAGCTATAGTTCTGGTTCGGAAGGATTTGCTGCGGATGAAGGGTTTGGTTATATCAAGGCTAACCGCTTTGTTTCCAATGCGGGTGAGTATGTGCCAAGTGTCCCCACCACAGCTTTGAGCGGTTATGACTCTGGCGAGGCTTATGACCAGTATATGGTCAATCCGGCTTATACGTCGGTAATGCATGACATCAAGCTGACTACCCGCGGTGGTGCGCGGTTGAGTGATATTCTACCGGACTTTGTGCTGAAAGGTGTGTATAATATTTCCAACGACTTTTTAGAGGGTAGTACGACACAGCGTATCAGCTGGAGTTGTGGTTCGGAATGTAGCGGTGGTCGCTATACTGGAGTAGCGTATGACGTGGCATGGGCCAATTCTTATGTTGGTGAGATACCGTATGCGATGTGTCCGCCAGGATATCGCAATATGGCGACTATCGTGCCGACATCATTTAATGTCGGGACTGCGGGTGACGTGATTGAAGCGGACAGCTTTACAAGTGTAAAAGGTAGTCATGCAGGAAAATGGTATATCAACCCGGCGCTCAGACAAGGTAAGATTTTGAAAGCGGCAATGAGTAACGATGGCATTATGTATCCGGAGATGGAAATTGTCAGCTCCATGGTTTATAATGGTATTTACACTGGTGACAATACTTTTGAGAGCTTTTTTGAAACGTCGGTGACTGCCCGCACAGAAGGGTGGTATCTGGGGGTTAAGCCGAGCTATGATGACTCTGCTCATACGCAAACGTCAGCGACGATGAGTGCGGATACAGTTGATAATATTTCTGTTTATTCCTATTCGCCGGATGGTTCTTCAACTTTTACAATGGCGCAGCCTCTTTATTTCCAGTCTAATAACTGGTTGAAAGCGTCGGTGGTGCCGACGAGCAGCAGTTGGAGCGGTTATCTCGGGTTTATTTATGATATGGATTATTATTCAGGTTTTGATAGCTTGGGTAATACTGGTATTTATTCGCAAAATAATCAGGAAGGTTACAATGATGCCAGTAATATGCCGACAACGTTGCAGGGTAACTATGGATGGAATGTGTTTCCGGTACCGACTAATACACTGGAAGGGCATGCAACGGTTTATTGCTACTTTAACCGTGAAGATTTTAATACTACTGAGTGGGAGGGATTGGTTGACCAGGTTGACCAGCTTGGCAATTACCGAGACTATAATCAGAAAGGGAGCGGTGATTATGTTGACCGTCTGAACGATCCGAGCCTGAAATATAAAGATCCGTGGTAAGCGGGGCAGAGATCGGTTGCAATTATCACAGGTAACCGACATAAACGTAAGTCAAAAGCTGCAGGAGGTAAAATTCTGCAACTTTGTTGTAACAAGAAAACTACCGGCCAGGCCGGTAGTTCCAAAGAGCTTATAGCGTTACACAAAAAAAACTCCTTTGCTAAAGTAAGTTAGACGGTCAGGGAAAAGTCTA
>CAYQDC010000060.1:0-9073 GCA_964416205.1 uncultured Acetobacter sp.
GGATTTGAAATGATAAACAGTCTTTTTAACTGAACAGGCAGGGCAATACCCTGCCCTTGCTATTTTTTATACCGATAATAGGTTGGTTTGGTGAATATTACGAGCCAAGCAGTCAATGCTATGAACTTCTACATAATCACCAGTGCGAATCATTTTCAGCATTATCAAAAAGCGGCTAATCTTTTTACTATAATACAACAAAATTTGGCTGGTGTCTTTTTCTGCTTACTAGTAAAAATTAAAGGCCTTAGCGATTTCTCGCCAGGCCTTGAAAATCAATGGTGGTCAGAGAGGGGATCGAACCCCCGACACGAGGATTTTCAGTCCTCTGCTCTACCAACTGAGCTATCTGACCAGCTACGGATAGCTTTATATAGAAGTTTTTTTTAAATGGCAAGAAGTTTTTTTATTTTTTTGCATATTTTGGGTATATACTTTTCATCTTTTTGTTTCTAATGCATAAATTTAATATCATATCATGGTTGCCAGCGTAATTACCTCTTCTTTGTAGCCTTTTTATGCGGTCATTAGCAGAGGCTGGGAGTTTTTTTAAGAAAATGCTTGTAATTTTTCTTAAACGCGGTAAAGATAATGCAGATTTAATTTTTAATGAGAGGATAACTATGTCTAATCCGTTGGATACAAAAATAATAAGTAAACTGGCCGAAATCTTGGATAAAACCAATCTGACTGAATTGGAATATGAAGACGAAGGGTGTCGTATTTCCCTGGTAAGAAATCCGGCCGGTACAGCTGTTTCCGGCGCATATATTCCTGCAACAGCACCAGTTGCTGCTCCTGCAACGGCTTCGGTCGCAGCTCAACCTGCCCCACAGGAAGCATCCGAATCTGCCGATGTTGATTATACCAACAGCCCTAATGCCGTTAAATCGCCGATGGTCGGCGTGGTTTACCTTTCTGCAGATCCGAAGTCGCCGAATTATGTCAAGCCAGGCGATATTGTGACCGAAGGTGATACTCTCTGCCTGGTTGAGGCTATGAAAACCTTTAATCCGGTTAAAGCGCACAAAAACGGCAAAGTAATCAAAATTCTGGTCGAGACTGGCGATCCGGTTGAATATGGTGAACCGCTGGTGGTTATTGAATAAATATTGGAATAAATAAAAAAACGGGAAATTATCTATGTTTGAAAAAGTTTTAATTGCCAACCGCGGAGAAATTGCTCTAAGAATCCATCGAGCCTGCCGGGAAATTGGTATCCGGACGGTGGCTGTCCATTCCGAAGCTGATGCCAATGCCATGCATGTACGTCTGGCTGATGAAGCCGTTTGTATCGGTCCAGCCCGCTCAACCGATTCTTACCTTAATAAGCCTGCGATTATCTCGGCGGCGTTGATTACGGGGGCAGATGCTATTCACCCCGGATATGGTTTTTTATCGGAAAATGCCGACTTTGCTGAAATGGTTGAAAAACACGGCATTACTTTTATCGGTCCGACTGCTGAACAAATGCGCCTTTTAGGTGATAAAATTACCGCACGTAAAGCCGCTATTGAGGCAGGGTTGCCGGTAACTCCCGGGTCTCCGGCTCTGGAAAGTATTGAACATGCCAAAGAGTGGGCGCATAAAATCGGCTATCCGGTTATAATTAAAGCCAAAGACGGTGGTGGTGGCAAAGGCATGAAGACCGCTTTTAATGATAATGAAATCGCCGAAGCTTATACTATGGCACGAGCTGAAGCCAAGGCTGCTTTTCCGTCTGATGTGGTTTATATGGAAAAATATCTGCAACGTCCGCGCCATATTGAAATGCAGGTTTTAGCTGATAAATATGGCAACGTCGTTCATCTGGGTGAACGTGACTGTTCTATCCAACGCAACCATCAGAAAGTGATTGAAGAATGTCCGTCGCCGGCGCTGAACCAGTCTCAACGCAAAGAAATCGGCGACATCGTCTGCAATGCCATTAGAAAAATCGGCTACCAAAGCGCCGGAACATTGGAATTTATGTATGAAGATGGTAAGTTTTATTTTCTGGAGATGAATACTCGTCTGCAGGTGGAGCATCCAGTTACTGAAGCTGTTTCCGGAATTGATATTGTCAAAGAACAAATTCGAATCGCTTCGGGGGCGGCTCTGGGCTATACGCAAGATGACATTCATTTCCGCGGGCATGCTATAGAATGCCGTATTAATGCTGAAGATCCGGAGACATTTGCGCCCTGCCCCGGCAAAATTGCCGAATGGCATGCACCGGGAGGACTTGGTATCCGCGTTGATTCAGAAATTTATTCCGGCTATTCCATTCCACCCTATTATGACAGTATGATTGCCAAGCTTATCGTACATGCCAAAACGCGTAATGCTACTTTGATGCGCTTGCGTCGGGCATTGGAAGAATTTATCATTATGGGCGTCAAAACGACGATACCGCTGCATCATGAAATTATTTCGCAAAACGAATTTATTGACGGGCAGTATAACATTCATTGGTTGACGGAATATATGAACAAACGTGACAAATAACCGGCGTCTGTTCTGTTTTTCGTTGAAGTTTTACATTAACAAGTAAGCGAAACGGGTTGAAAATGAAAGAAAAATTGTCAGTCAGGAAAGTTTACAGAAATACATACCGCTACATTATGAGCCATCTGTTTGCCTTTGCCTTTCTGACAATTTTTTATTTTCTGGGCGAGATTCCCCCATTGTTGTTAAGTGCGCCAGAACAGCCATTTAATATTTTTTACCAGTTTTTATCGCTGGTATATATGTATGTTTTTTTCTACTTTGCCGCCGGTTGTTATTTCAGGCAGCAGCTTTTGTGGGACTGGAAGATTTTTGCTTTAGCCAGCTTACGCTTTCTGATAGCAATTGTGCTGTTTTGCTTTTCCGTTTTTGTTGCTTCGCTAATCATTAACATCGGTATCTATATGTTAAGGATGTTTTTTGGCGAAAGTGGCACGGCTTTTGCGCAAGCTGTATTAGGCAGTACGCTCTGGCTGATCGGAAAATATCTGATTATTTTTATGTTGTTTGTGGTCTTTTTTATTGTACCGTCGTTTGCGTTCGTTTCTGAAATTACCGGGAGGAGCCGTTCGTTGCTGATGACTTACGTTAAAACCAAAGGCAGCCTGCTTAAGATTGCTTTGGTGTCTTTCAGCGCCTGGGTTCTGTTGTTGGTGTTGATGATTGCTTTGACGTATGTGCATATTTTGTTGGCTTTGATTGCCAGAGCGGCAATTTTTGCCTTTGTCAGTATTCTTTACTTCAAGATGTATGACTTTTTCTATAATTTTCCGGCTACACCAAAAAGAGATGCCTCAGGGCGTTTCATCAAAAAAATAAAAGAAGATGATACTGCCAGCCATATTGCAGCTGATACGGAAGATGTTGCTATTGCTAATACGTCGGACGAAATATCCGGTTCAGTTGCGGTAATCAAACAGGCAAAGGTTTCCGCCGACAGGAAAAAAAGCTCTGTTCTCACAGGTAAAGGGAACGACAAATCAAATACAAACGACAAGGCTGTTTCTACTGAAAAGGATCACAAGACGAGTAAGGCAAAAACGAAAGTAGAACCTGAAACAAAAGCGGAAAAAGTGACGAATTAGTAACAACCGCAAAAAAAAGCGACAGAGTTTTACTGCGCGGTGCAGATGGCGGAAGTGGTGCAATTGCTAATATTTTCCGGTTTGCCGAAGAAAAGGAGTGATACATTATGTTGGTTAAAGACAAAGATATTTTAGCGGAAGATCCGAATAATCCCAAAGATAATGAAGAAAAAAAAGAGTTGCAAAAGCAGGTGAAACCACGCATCAGCAAAGAACATATGAGTGAGGCATGGGGTGATGCCTTTGACTATTACCTGCGTGGCATTACCGAAAAATATCTGATGTTTCGCGGGCGAGCGAGCCGATTGGAGTTTTGGGGATTTATGATGGTGGCTGGCATTGTCTGGATTCCGCTGTACTTTTTAGGTGAATATATTGATATGTCGCTGTTACCCTATTATTTCCTACTGGCAACATTGTTGCCGACGGTGGCTGTCACAGCACGGCGTCTGCATGATGTTAATAAAAATGCAGCGCTTTATCTTCTTCCCGGGGTGATTATTGTCGCCAGTTCTTTGCTTATCGGAATTTATATTGCAGGCTTTTTTCTCCTGATCTGGATTATGTTGCTGGTAAGGATATTTTCGCACGAAACAGATTTAAGCGAAGGTTTTTATGGTGCCCCAAACGAAAATGATGAAATTTACGGTGAAGACAATCTGCCCATTATAAAAAAGTTTCGCCTGATTGCTTTAATGATTTTTGTTGTATGGCTGACAATTACCGGTACCAAATTTGATGACTGGTCACGACAGGCTCAGCAAAAAGCTGCTATTGCGACAATTATGGACAGGGTTTTATTAAAAGGGCAAGATGCGCATTTATCGCCGGAGCAAATAAAAGAAGCTGAACAGCAGATGCGCGGTATTCTCAAAAAAATGGATGGTAAGACTGTTTCCGAAAAAGATCTGGCTGAACAAATAGACAATGCGGTTAAAGCAGCTACCGGGCTGGCACAGGGAAAAAAGAGTGCAACGAAAGCAGCACCGAAACCGTAAAATTGGCGCGGGGTGATGCAAAAGAACGTGTGTTTTTTGTGTGTTCGCCTTTCTTTTAATATGTTTTGGAATATATTGTTACGTTTGGTAACAACGGATTTTTTCAACCGAGTATGAACTTTTTGTCGTGGCAGATAATATTCTGTCGCAGATTGCGCCACAAGTGCACTTTCTGGTGGATGAGCTTAACTGCCGTTCTGTAAGCCGGTGAAAAGTGTGTTGGATGTTAAGGTAAAATTTTTCGGAGTGTCGCTCCTATTTATGGTTCCAAAGGCGCCCAGTTTCGCTCTGATAATACCAGACTTTACCTGACTTTAAGTTGATAAAGCCACCATCTCGGAGGGGGATTTCCCTGCCGTCCAGCTTCAGCCAGCCTGAACCAAACTCTATGCGCCCTTTATAGATGCAACGCTCTTTATTGCACGCCATTGGTTCCTCTGCCGGTATTTCATACTTCCCCGTATGTTTGGAGCCAGTCCACATTTTTTCCAGAAATTTATTTTTGCGATATGGGGTTATCGCCAGATTGCCGATAACGTTTTTGTAGGCAAAAGTGGTGCCTTTTTCATCAAAGACAAAATCCGGGTCTGAACTGAAGAAAATACCCAATGTACCAAAGATGATGCCTGCTATCCCCAATAAACGCCAGCGTGCCTGCCAGATACAAAGCCAAAGCAGTCCCATGGTTAAAAGCAAAATACCCCAATCGGGCAGGCTCCCTATTCCCTCGCCGACTTTAGCACCGGGCAGACTGGTTACCCAGATGGTTATACGGTTAACAACATCTACACCGGCAGCAAACGGTTTGATGGTGTAGCTTCCCAACCCTAGTGGCAGACTCAGCAAAAATAGCAGCAACGCCGGCATAATCCAAAAACCGATGACTGGTCCGGCCAACAAATTGCCAAGGCTTGTATATACTGAAATCTGATTAAAATAATACACGCTGTACGGCAGGGTCATCAGGCTCGCTACCAAATCAGATATAAGCAGCCCGACGACATATGCCACCAAACGTCCGGTAAGGCTGCGTCTATCCAGCCAGTTCTGCACACGGGTGGCGTTCTTTTCGTAATATGCGATTAATCCCAGCACTGCGGCAAAAGACATTAAAAAGCCCGCTGAAACGACGGCTTCCGGCGTACCAATAACAACAACGATTACAGCAAAAGCCCATAGACGCAGGGAGATGGCACGGCGATTCAGCAATACTGCCGTTAATACCAGCGAAGTCATCACAAATGCCCTTAAGCAGGATACGCTCTGTCCTGAAATTAAGAAATATACAAACGTAACAAGAAAGGCCACTGTAGCCGCGGGTTTGCGTAAATCATATTTCCCCTCGCCCAAAGGAAACATGGTTATCCGTACCAGAAAAAAGACCAACAAAGCAATCAGACTCATGTGCATACCGGAGATGGACAGGAAATGCGCTAGTCCGGATGTACGATAGGCTTCATTCTGTTGTGGCGAAATGTCACTGCGGTTGCCGATAGTCAAGGCTTTGGCTATGGCGCCGGCGTCAGATGATGCTCCATTATCTATAACGGTGGCAATATAAGCCTGCGCATTGGTTATCCACTTTTCAAACAGCGAAGCACCACCTGAAGCCGGACATTCCACTTCAAACACCGGCCCTGTTGCATAGCCGACGGCGCTGATCCCTTTGTAAAAATTTGCGCGATCACCGTTGTAATTACTTAGGGGATTGGGCGTCATGTGGCCGGAAAAACGTGCTACAAGCTCCACGCAGGCACCAGGACGCAACCATGGCTCTCTGATGTTCAGATTGACGCGAAATTCGCCTTTCAACTCCCGTTCAAAGTTATTGACGTCAGCGAGCAAAATGCGTGGGCGATTGTTGGAATTATATTCAAGTTGTTTTATGCGGCCGCGTAAGTAGCTGATTTTTGGTATATCAGCCTCCACTCTGCGTGCCCGATACATTGCGTCGGCTTTGGCTATGCTCAAGCCTAGCAAAAACACTGCGGCATACGTCAATAGTTTAAAAACGCCATCTTTGCGACGGTTTATCCAGAGTAACAGAAGGATAGCTTCTAAATAAGCGACAATTAGCCAATGCGAAATTTCCCACGGCAGGGCAAAATAAAATGCGGCACCGAGAGCAAACGCCACGGCATACCAGATTATCAGGCTTTCCGCTTCATTTTGGTAATTTTCGGCCGCATAAAACTTTAAACGCAGCCCTTGTTTACGCAGCCACCATCTCACTGCCCTGCCTCTTGCTTTCCGGTTTTCGCTCGACGGTTACGGGCAATTTCTTCCAGAATTATGGTGGCGGCCTTGTGGCTCGGTGTCTCTTCACCTTCTCCCAACATCTGGCTAAGGTTGCTCATTTTTTGCTTAAATGCGGCGCAAACCCCTGCTCCGTCAGGTGCCAAAAATCTGCCTATTTCCGTGGCAATGCGCGCCGGATTGCAATCTTGTTGCAGTAGTTCCGGCACGACGCTTTCGCCCAAGATAATATTCGGCAGATTGACTGATTTGATTTTCAGGAAATGTCTGGCCAGCCAAGCCGTTAATGGAGCCACACGGTAGGCAATCAGATGTGGTACTTTCATTATTGCCAGCTCAAGTGAAACGGTGCCAGAAGCTGCCATAGCCGCCGTCGCTGTCAACAAAGCCCTGTAACGCTCCTGTCTAGTATTCACAATTTTCACCGACAATCCGGTATTGGCGACAACTATTTTGCGTACCTGTTTTTCTACAGTTTTGACCGTTGGCAGAACAAAATACAAATCATTAAAACGCATTTTTAACAATTTGGCACTTTCCAGAAACACCGGTAGCAGATGCGACACTTCATTATGGCGCGATCCCGGCAATATCAATACCATACGTTTGCCTGAGGCAATCCTGTTTTCTGCCCCAAAGTCCCCAGGGGTGGCTGACAACATCGGATTTTCTACTACCGGATGTCCGACACAGTCCGCTGGCAGGCGATAAGGCGTAAAATAGGCCGGCTCGTTTGGAAACAGGGTCAACAGGTGATCTATGTATTTATACATGGTTTTGGCGCGCCCTTTTTTCCATGCCCATACCTGTGGCGCAACATAGTGCATTTGTATAACTTTTATTCCTTTTTTGCGTAGCGCCTTATGCACGCGTACTGAAAAGCTCCAACTGTCTATGGTTATTACGATATCAGGTTTTTGCGTGGCAATGTCGGCAACTGTTTCTCGGATACGATGAAGAATTTTTGGAATGCTCGGAATAACCTCTGCCAAACCCATAACGGCCAAATCACTGATGTCAAACAAGGACTTCAGACCAGCGCTCTCCATATTTTCGCCACCAATACCGGCAAAATTAACCTCTGGCGCCATTTCTTTCAAGGCGTGCATCAGGCGACCGCCCAACATATCTCCCGACGGTTCGCCGGCAATCAAATATATCAGCATTTTTCATACTCCGAGGGAATAATCCCTTTGATAAACAATCCGTATTCATCGGCCAATCTTATTACTTCCGGCTCATTGACAATCAACGTATTACCAGCGTGGACAGCTATCCCTTTCAATCCGCTCCGGCGGGCATTTTCCACAGTTCGGACGCCGATAGTCGGCAAATCTATCCGCATATCCTGCTCTGGCTTGCGTAACTTGACCAGGACAGGCGCTTTACCTTTACGCACGTATTCGGCACAGCGTCCTATCAGTTTATCCGTCCCTTCTATACCTTCCACTCCTAACACCAGTCCCTGCTGCACGACAACCGACTGGCCGACGTCCAGGCGTCCCAGTGCTGATGCAACCTCGGAACCGCGACGGATGTCTTCTTCATCTTCTTTATCCGGCTTTTTTTTTGTTAACACGCCGGCATGCGCCAATAAATCGGGCACAACTTCCTGAATACCAACGACCTTCATCCCGTCAGCTTCTATTTCTTTTACCAATGCGCGCAAAATACCGTCATCGCCTATGGCTTTCAACCCCAGTTTGGCAAAAAAGGCTGCGGTGCGAAAATCCGGCACCAACTCGGCCAAGGTTGGGCGTTTGATGGTACCGATTAACACCACTTCTTTGACACCTTCTTCCTTAAAACGCTTGAAACCGGTACCTGCCTGGCCGATACGTATCCATTCACAAAAACGGTTTTCTTCTGCTGGAAAATAACGCCTGTCGGCATTGGCGTGTATCGCCAGTGCATAATACGGGCGGTTGTGTGCCTGGCACCAGTCTATCACCTGTTTTGGCAAATCACCGCCGCCAGCAATTATACCCAGCTTGCGTTCAGGGTTGCGGCTTATGCCGGCATTGGCTTCCGGCGCGCTCGGTTTGTTCATATCACAGACCTTTCGTTATCGTTTTTCACGGCAGGATTTTAGCATGAGAAAAATTTTATGCAAAATATTAAAAAATATTATTGACAATTATTTTTTTTCTCGTTATATGTTTATGCGTTAATTGAAACGATTAACCTGAAATATCGCGGGGTAGAGCAGCCCGGTAGCTCGTCAGGCTCATAACCTGAAGGTCGTTG
>CAYQDC010000061.1:0-9021 GCA_964416205.1 uncultured Acetobacter sp.
CGATGGGACCGCCAAAAAACAGTTATTTGATAATACAAATATTTTTAGATTGCAAGCTTTTTCTTGAACACACATAAAATACCATCATAAACTCGGATTTTTACAAATATTTCTGATAAAACCAAAAGATATTTTCTCCCTGTTAAAAGTGCCATACTACTGTTTTGAAGATAAAAAGCGGTGTTTATCACACCGCCTTTACATTTACATCTCACTGTTTATTTTTTCGCACAATAAAACGGTCAACCATCGTTTGTATCATAACATATATCAACGGAATAACCAGCAAGCCCCCAAGCGTTCCGAACAACATACCCGAAAACACCGGAACGCCAACAGCAATACGTGAACCAGAACAAGCCCCTGTTGCCCATACTAGCGGAGCCACACCGAGAATAAAAGTCAACGCCGTCATCAACACAGCTCTGAACCGTTCCTTCGTTCCTGTAATAGCCGCATCAATAATTGATACTCCTTTAGCATGTTCTTCTTTTGAAAACTCAACAATAAGAATAGCATTTTTTGCAGACAGACCAACCAAAAGAACCAATCCGAGCTGAGCATAAATACTCAAAGGCAATTCGGTAACAAACATACCGACAAAAGCTCCCAACATCGCTGTCATCACTGATAAAATAACTGACAACGGTATTGTCCAGCTTTCATATTGCGCCACCAAAAAAAGATACGCAAATAATATCGCCAAAGCCACCAAATATGCAATTTGCCCTTGGTTACGTTTTTCTTGCAAGCTTATTCCAGACCATTCATATGCATATTTATTAGACAATATCTCATCGGCTAGTTTTTCAACTGCCTGCATCGCCACACCAGAACTAAAGTTTTCCGCAGCCTGAATATTAATAGTAGCCGCCACATATTGATTATACCTATCTATGGCACGTGGCCGCGTAACACGGCGAATTTCAATCAGACTACCCATCGGCACCATATTTCCAGTACTACTTTGAACATACAAATCTTTAATACTTTCCAGATTCTTACGATACTTCCAATCAGCCATAATCATAACTTTATTGGCCTGCGTACCAAAATTGACATCATTCACATACAAAGACCCAAGATATGTCTGCAAGGTTGAATATATATCTCCAATAGAAACATTCATCAATTCAGCTTTTTCGCGGTTAATATCAAGATACGCATGTGGCGTACTGGAAGTAAAGGTAGAATACGCTACGTCAATTTCTGGTAATTTATTTAATTCCACCAAAAACTTATTCAACGTACGCTCCAATTCATTCATATCAGAATCTTCAATAGATTGCAAACGGAGATCCATACTGTTACTGTTGCCAAGCCCCGGAATGGCCGACATCTCAAACAACATGATATTCGCATCTGTAATTCCCTGAATAGCTGCATTTAACCTTGCACGGATATTAGAAGAATAATCCATAATATCCTTACGCTCGGCCCATGGTTTAAGCGCAATAACATTAAATCCGACATTTTCTCCTTGTCCGGCCAAAATACTGAACCCACGCAGATTCATCACCGATTCAATTTTGTCTTCTGACTTCATTATTGGGCGAATCTGATCAATAACATCCAACGTTCGCTGCCCTGCAGCACCTTCCGGTAATTGTATGTTAGCCATAATGGCACCTTGGTCTTCATCCGGCAAAAACGAAGATTTAATATGAGTTATTGAAAATAGGTTTAACACCGCCAAAGCCAATACAATCGCCACAATAACAACAATCTTACGCCCAAGAAAGGCAACAGCTTTAATATACCTGTTTTTCGTTGAATTGATAAACTGCTCAAACCGAAACAACACCCCAGAAGTCCTCGGTTCAATCGGCTTTAACAACGTCGCACACAAAGCCGGACTCAATGTCAGCGCATTAACACCAGAAAACAATACAGCAAACGAAATAGCAATAGCAAATTGCTGATAAATACGCCCGGTAATTCCACCCATAAAAGCAATTGGCACAAAAATAGCCAACAACACCAATGTTGTTGCAACAACCGCTGATGACACCTGTTCCATAGCCTTTTCAGAAGCTTCTTTCGGCGGTAAATTTTCCGTTTGCATCAAATAAAGAACACGTTCCACTACAACAATAGCATCATCAACCACCAACCCAATGGCTAAAATCAAACCAAACAGAGTCAATATATTCAGATTATACCCCAAAGCCAACATCACGGCAAATGTTGCCAACAGAGAAACCGGAATAGCAACGGATGGAATAAGAGTCGCTCGCCAATTCTGCAAGAAGATATAACATACAAACAAAACCAGCAAAAACGTCAAAAATAAAGTAAATACAACCTCTTCAATAGAAACACGAATAAATTCTGTCGCATCAAAGAAAATATTAACGTCAAAATCTTCTGGATAATATTTTGATAAACGCGCTAATTCTGCTTTAACGGCATTCATTGCCTGCAGTGCATTAGCTCCAGACAATTTGTTAATCATAAGACCAACATTTGGCTGTCCATCAACATCAGAAATTGTCAAATAACTTTCTGGCCCAATTTCAACCTTGGCAATATCTTTTAGACGCACCAAGCCACCTTCTTCCTCAGTTCTGACAATGATATTTTCAAAATCTTTAGCTTCATTTAGACGTCCTTTTGTTTCCAAAGAAAAGACGACCTTACTTGTTCCATCGTTTGGCTCAGCCCCAACAGACCCCAGAGACGGCTGATAATTCTGGCTTGTAATGGCCGCCTGAACCTCACTGAGGGAAAGATTCAAAGCAACCATTTTATCGGCATCTAGCCAAACACGCATACTTAAATCCGATCCCATAACGTTAACATCGCCAACGCCATACTGCCGACCTAAGTTATTTTTAATATTATTGGTAACATAATTATTTAAGAAATTTCTGTCGTGTGTCCCATTTGGAGAAACAGCCTGCAAAAACGCCAAAATTTCTGATGATCTCCTAGCCACGTTAACACCTTGTGCCTGCACTTCATCCGGCAAGCTATTTAAAGCTTTATCAACACGATTTTGAACCTTAACCTGAGCCAAATCTGGATCCGTACCAATTTCAAAACTGATATTCAATTCATAACGCCCCGAATTATACGAAGAGGATTCCATATACATCATATTATCAACACCGTTAACCTCTTTTTCAATCGGAATAGCGACCGTATTTGCCACGGTTTCGGCACTGGCTCCAGTATAATCAGCCGTAACGGAAACGCGTGGTGGCGTAATTTCAGGATACATGGCCACCGGCAACATAAAAATAGCAATAAGCCCCGCTAAACTCATCACAATAGCAATAACCACCGCAAAACGAGGCCTTTCAATAAAGAACTTTGAAAACATAACCTAATTTCTCCCTACTTAAAATAGCTGCCACTAACTAGCCGCCACAATCTTAACTTCGGCCCCAGATCTCATCATTCTATTTTGCTGTCCGCTAACAACAACTTTTTCTCCTGCTTTTAATCCTGAGGATATAACCTGTTTACCGTCAAAAGCATCGCCAAGTGTCACGTTTCTGAGCACAGCAACATTATCATTATTGACAACATACACCTGAGCCTGCTCATCATTTTGAACAATGGCAACTTCAGGAACAACTATTTTTTTCTTTGGATTCGCAGATGTAATAAACATTTTAACATAAGCCCCCGGTTTCAACAAACCTTTGTCATTATCGATATCGGCATATACTGCCACCGTCGCCGTTCCCTGATTGACTTCATTGTTTGCAAAAACCTTAGTCAGTTTTTCTTTAAAAACTTCACCATTGGCCAACTCTATGTTAACAACAAAATCATTTAAATCACGTTCACCTGCAGCTTGCATTTCCAAATATTCTTTATCTGTCAAAGAAAAAGCAATCCGTATCGGATTGATCTGTACCACACGAGCAAGTGTTTCCGCAGATGCATTAACATAATTGCCGACCGTCACATTCGTTTTTCCGATATAACCATCAATATAAGCTTTAACTTCCGTATTATCCAAATCAATCTTAGCCAAATCCAATTGAGCCTGTGCCTGAGAAACAGCAGCTTTTGCTTGCAAATAAGCACTTTCTGCCGAATCATAAGTTGCCTTTGACGCAATATTCTTGGCCGTTAACTGTTTTTGACGATTATAATCACGTTCCGTTTTTGTTAAATTAGCCTTAGCACTTTCCAATTGTGCCTTAGCCAAACTATAATTTGCCAAATATGTATTCTTATCAATAATAAACAAAGGATCATCTTTTTTTACAAAGCTACCTTCCTCAAAATTAACTTTATCCAAACTCCCACTAACCTTAGCCACAACATCAACACTATTAATAGCTTCCACCAAGGCAACATACGTTTTCGGATTATTAATCACTTCTTCTTTTGCCTCCGTAACCGTAACACTAACCAAAGGTATCGGCATAGATTCTGTTTTCTGGCCATAGAAATGACACCCAGCTATCACAGCAAGCAACCCTGCAACTCCTGCAAATAAATAACTTTTCTTCATAACTCTTAGCCCCCCTTGAACATCTGTTTCAACAATTTTCGCAATCTTTTCTTTTTGCATTTTCATCCTCTCTAACTTACTTCTTAAGACTTTCAAACAACAGACCTAGTCCCTTACGCACCATATCCGTCACATCAAAATTAAACCGCTTACTTAACGAAGCAAAAACAATTCCCACATACGCAGACATAATAATATGTTGAATCATATTAATATCCAACCCCTCACGTAACTGATCTTTTGCTTTCAGATCTACCAAAACTTGGTTAATTCTTTCTAAATGAAAATTTTTATTTAAAACCAAAGCCTTGTCAACACGCTCTATTACCGCCTCAGACCACTCCATCTGACACATCACAAACCTGTTAAACCGTGAAAAACGCAAATCTCTTTTCCCTGCCTCCGCCCAAAGTACGAAATATTCCAATAAATTTTCCAACGTATTCCCTGCCGGGACTCTTGGCATCAATTCTTCCCTCTTTCTTCCGACATATTCTATAACCAATGCCGCAACCAAATCAGCTTTATTTCTAAAATACCAATACACAGCACCTTTAGTAAAACCAGCTCTTGCCGCAATTTCATCAAAAGTTGCTTTGGCATACCCTTTTTCCGAAAAAACATCCAATGCCGATTCCAAAACAGCCTGCCTAGTTTTTTCGGCATCTTCTTTACATTTTCTAACCATCAAACCTCCAGATTCACATATACATACCAGTATGTATATAAAACAACATAAAAAAAACACTATATTTTTTAACTTGTCAAGAAATTTTTATATATTACCGTTACTTAGTCTTATACCAGAAAGTTCCGCACAAAAATTCTCTCTATTTGGGCTGGCAATATAAGCACCTGCTTTAATATCTTCATAACTCTGCATATAAAACATTCGAAATTTCGTAAATTGTATTCCGTCCAAAGAATACGAAGCAATATAATCATCGCCAACACGGTTTAGCCGAAACCAGATTTCACAAACATCATTTGCAAAATTAAAACCGGACCAATCAGAATGCCCACCAATTGTCAAAGACGAAGCCAACACACTGCTATCACGGTATTCATTCATCAACGATGCTTTAAACCAGTTTCGCTCATCTATCCGCACCATAACGCCACATTGCGAAAATTTATCTAAATCACCAAACCTCCATTTAAATGTCAGAAAAAAATCTCCTGTCTGTCTGCAAAAAAAGAAATGCCCATCATCTTTTCTAAAGCCTCGATGTACACTTTGCCAAAAATCCGTCCCTTGTCGAGCATAAATAATCATAGAATCATCTTCAAATCGAACATTTTCAGGATCATTTAGCCACTCAAAATTTTCCAACACTTCAAAATGCATCAAAAAAACCTCGTTTGTTCATCAGGCATATTACTCAGTGCTTCTTCCAAAACCGCATTTTTCGTTTTTGGTGCAACAATTATCAAATTGACAATTTCATCACCAACACTTGCTGTCGTCTTAATACCTTTCCCTTTTAAGCGCAACTTTTCCCCACTTGACGCATACGGCGGAATTTTAACACTAACTTTCCCACTTATAGTCGGTACCGTAACTTTTGCACCCAAAATCGCTTCTTTAAAAGAAATTGGCAAATCAACAACAATATTTTTTCCATCCACTTTAAAATAAGGATGGGGCCTCACATTAACAGCAATTAAAGCATCACCGTTAAAACCGCCATTAAATCCAGCATATCCCTGTCCTTTTAAACGTAACACTTGTCCGTCTGTTGTCCCTGCCGGAATTTTAACATTAAGATGTCTTCCGTTCATAACAATACTCTTTTCGGCTCCCTTAGCCGCATCAAGAAAATCAACCGTTAATGAATAAGCAATATTTTGCCCTTTTTGCGTACGTTGTGCACCATAACCAGCACGACCAAATCCACCAACAGTCTGATCACTGAAACGACTGAAAATATCCTCACCGAATAACGAGGAAAAATCAAATCCGCCAGCATCTCCGAAACCATTTGTTGTATATGCCCGATAGGAGCCTCCCCCCGAACGAAAAGCATCATCATAACGGCCACCGCCAAACCCTGTCGGCTTTCCTTCCGCATCTATTTCATTATTATCATATTTTTGCCGTTTTTCCTTATCACCCAATATATCATAAGCCGCCGAAATCTTTTTAAATTTCTCCGCTGCATTTTTATCTTCCTTATTTAAATCTGGATGATATTTCCGCGCCAATTTCCGATACTGAGATTTAATCTCAGCTTCCGTTGCATTTTTAGCAACGCCCAAAACTTCATAAAGACTTTCTACCATAACACATTCCCTTCTTTACCTAAAATATAGGGAACTGTCTGTCAGATTGCAAGATTAACACAATCAAACGTTGCACGCATAAATCCATTATAATATAAATTGACTTCCCGTAAATAAGGCGTCCTACCCTGCGCTACATCAGCACAATACATCATAGCTAAGGGAGAGATTTCATCGATTCTGACATTTTTATATTGGTAAGTCACAAAATCTTTTCCCTCACCGACAACAAATACATCATTAGCCGTAATCAAACGTATTCCAGAATTATTAAACACCATATCTTCCGCAAAAACACCCTGTGCAATTACGGGATCTCCAATATAGTTGCTCCTATTCATATTTTCGGTATAATAACCGTCTTTAATCGGATTAGCATTTTCATCCATTAAAATATATTCCGTCGTACAGGCACTCATCATCCACATTGCCAGCATTAAGATAAAAGTCTTTTTCATAAACACCCTCCTATTTTAATTCATTATATACTTCTTTACCCGCCCGCTCCAAAATACGCATAATTTTCTGGTTTTTAGCACTATTGGGACGAGAATTATCCAGTTTTTTCAACATAGAAACTAAATCTTGATTAAACCTTTTATTATTGCGCAAAGCATCTACATCAGACACCAAATCCGCATCTTTCATTTTATGATCTGTAACAACCTTTAAGGTTATAATATATTTAGCTTGATTATAAGCTGCTATCTGAGCATCTGCCGGCAAGGAACAACCAAACATCACAAAAAAAACTGCAATAATTTTTTTCACCATAACACACTCTTCATAAACAAAATTTAACTTGCAAACATACACTTATCATATATAACTTAATAAAGTCTAAAAAATCGCGTAATCTCAGATGAAAGGCAACATTATGACCACAAAAACTGTTTGGATACTGACAGACAACCGCATAGGAAGCAAACATCAAGCCGAAGGAATAGCCTATTATCTGGATAAAACGCAATTTAACATCTCTTTCAAAGAACTTATCTACACAAAACTGGCCGCCTTGCCGAACTGGCTACGTGGACGGTCAAAACTCGGGTTAACTACGGCATCTCAAAAGCTTATCAGAGCCCCCTACCCAGACATAGTCCTTTCATCTTCTCGACGTACCGCACCTATCGCTCGTTACATAAAAAAACAAAACCCGTCTGCAATCTTAATCCAATTGGGACATATCGGACGCATTGGCTTAAAAGAATTTAATTTGGTATACACCCCAGAACACGATAAAAACAAACATCACGCAACAAACATTCGTTACACCATCGGTTGCCCACATTTCATAACTGCAGATAAATTAAATAATGCCTATCAGAAATGGTATAATAAATTCTCAGGATTACCCCACCCGCTCACAGCCTTAATTATTGGCGGAGCTATAAAGAATGGCACCTTTTCCCTGCAAAATGCAGAAAAACTGGCTCTTGCCGTCAAATCACTAAAAGAAAAAGAAGGCGGAGGATTGCTAATCACAACTTCACGCCGTACAGGTGTCAATGCCGAACAAAAAATCATGTCCATATTGGACTCCTTACCTCATTATGTATATCTTTGGAATTCCTCCGATGAAAACCCTTATCTGGGATTTCTGGCTTGTGCCGACAATATCATAGTAACCGGTGATTCTGTTTCCATGTGTAGCGAAGCTACCGCAACAGGAAAGACGTTGCGAATATTTACAGGCGAAAATTGGCTAACACCAAAACATCTAAGGTTCGTACAATCGCTATATGACCACAATATGGCCTCAGATTTATCTGACGAAACCTTAGCCACATTCCAACCACACACCATACTAAACACTTCTCGGGAAATCGCCGACGGCATCACTGCCATTTGCAATATATAAATCACCTCATCCTATAGCCGTCTATATCTTCAAAAATTACATTGCCTAAACAATTTTTCGGATGTCTTACATACCTTAATTTTCTCTAACATTCACTAAATCATGATAACATCTATTTTATCATCATCTTTGTTTTTACGACTTATTTATTGCAATTCCCGATTAGCATTCGCCATAACAGGTATTAAAGTACACAAACAGGTTATTAAAATCTTTTTCATTGTTCAATTTCTCTATAAATCAATTTTTCTACCACCAAGACCATTATTTGAATTATCTTGGGACGTCTCTAAAACAGATGCACTAACTGCATTTTCATTTGCCCAATCTCGTAAATCTTTAAGGCTTAATTATGATTAGCGTATGATTTATTGAGAGATTAGTTCAATAAAATTGTTTAACA
>CAYQDC010000062.1:0-8012 GCA_964416205.1 uncultured Acetobacter sp.
TGAAAAAATAAATTGTGATGAAGCAAAATTTTTGATTTCAGAGGGCTAATGCCTTATACAAATGCCTGGTAGCTATAATAATCAAAACGCCCTTAGCCAGATAGCGGCAGAATAAACATCTGCCGTTTGTTTTGCTGATATGTTTATGCCCGCTGTTTTTTCTCTTCTTCTTTCTTTTTCAGTTCGTCCAGATTGCGTTCGGTGGCAAGCTTATCCAAAATGGTTTTGACCACGGTGTCTATCGCCGTGCCTTCAGAATAATCGGCCGGCAGGGCAAAATTGACGCGGTCATCTTTTAAGAGTTTGATGGCCTTTTCCTTATGCGCACTCTTGGGCTTATAAACCGCAATCGCGTTGCCACCTCGGGTTTTGACCAACTTCATGGACGGAATGTCGGTCATGCCGTCGCCGAAATAAATAATCCGCGGAAACGGCACTCGTCGCTTACTGTCTTCCATAAACTCGTTGACAAGCTTATCGTCCAGCTTGCCCAGCCCCTTATTGATTTTGGAAAGATATTGCACCTTGGTAGAATAGTTAATTACTCTGGCTGGCCACACCGGCGTTCCGTCTTTGCCAAATGCATAGCTGCAACCATAAATATCGGTAAAATATTTGCTGATTGACGTGCCACACAGAATTTCCTCATACCCAGAAGAAATAATATAATGCTCAATTTTGAGCCCGAGCTTGTCACCGTAGGCGTTAATGCGGTCAAACCAGCTCTCCACACCATTGTAATACTTGACCAACGTCCCGCAATAGGCAAAGTTTTCGCGCGTCAGGCGTATGTTTTTTTCTTTGGCGGTTTTCATAAAATAATACATGCTGCCAGTAATCTGGTCAGCGCAATTCTCCACCGACCACTGATTGGCCTTTTTCCAAAACGTTTTTGGTGTCATGCCGAGTTCAGGAATCAGCACATAATCCTGCATATAAGTTGTAGACAGCGTTTCATCAAAGTCATAAACCAGCGCGACAACGGTTTTTTTCATCTTTGCACCTTGCTTTCATTTTGTTGCGTTTTGCTTTTTCCTGGGCGGAACATAGCCATTATTGGGTTAATATTCTCTTAATAACACTATGGACAGAACATACCACGCCTTTCCTTAATATCGGGTAAAATCCGCACCTAATATCCTATTTTTCTTGCAAAATTGTTTAATAATGTTAAATTGTTCATATAAATTTTAATATGAGTTTGAAACCGTTTTTTTATATACGACTAAAAGTTTTTTGCTTGCCAATGCAGTTTCCGTATGATAATATGTTTTTTACAAAATTAAGTTTATGGGTATTATTCTTGATATTCGTGTTTGGTTTTCGGGGTGCGTCTGTAATCAGCCATAAAGTCCGAATGCGTGTGTTTTGCGTATGCCGATGAATTTGTTTTGATTATTCATTAACCCTTTAAATTTTTATAACATGAAAAAGTTTTTCAGATTTGCGTTGAATTGCTTGGCAAGCATTTTAACGGGAGTGGTTTTGGCTCTGACTGTGATTAACGTTTGGGCAGTGCTGACCCTTGGTGCTAACCATTTTGCATCCGAACAGGCGTTTGGTGTGGCTTTGCAGGCATGGGGGTTGAATTGGGTTGCTGGTTTGTGTGCTGTTTGCGCTGTGGCAGTTTTTTCGGTTAAAAAACGGATAAAATTGCTGTTGATACGTTGTGGCGGAATGCTTGGACTGGCAGCTTTGACTTTTTTCGGCATTGTCGTATTTGTGACAGCGCTTAAAAGCGGAGCTTATTGGCAGGCCGCCGGTCTGGCCTGGTTCTCCTGCTTTATGTGGTTTTTGGTCGTACTGGCGACGAACTGTTATGTGTGGTGGGTACATCAACGCAAAGTTGACTGTGGCAACGAACATGGACACGTTGCTTGCGGTGATGATGTTGTAAAAGACGTTTAACCGTATTGGGCGCATAAGGTTTTGAATTTATTTCAAGCCTTTTGCGCTTTTTTGTTTGCTTAATGTGGAAAAATGTGATATACTTGTTTTGTCAAAATAGATTTATGGGTATTATTAGGAAAAGTTTTCATTTTTGTTTTTCAGATTACGGCGGTAATCAAAAGAAAGGCGAATCTGATGTTTTTAATCGTACGGATAAAGCTGTTTTGATTTATTGTTTAATTTAAAATACAAAAAAATGAAGACAAAAAAAATTTTTGTTACGGTAGCTAATTGCGCTGCAGTATTGTTGTTTTCGGTAGCCATTTGCCGAGTTGGAATGAATATTATCAGTGTTTTTTCTGCATTGGCAATGCCGGCGGCGGAAGCGTATGATACTGTCTTGCGAGCCTGGGGACTGAACTGGGTTGCTGGTTTTTATGCTTTGTTTGGTGCTGCTTGTGTTACGACAGAGACGCGCCTCAGACCCACGGTTTTACGCTGGTGTAGCGGTTTGGGTTTGCTATCAATGCTGTTTTTTGGCATTGCTGTATTCTGGGCGGCGCTGAAATCCGGTCACTATTGGCAGCTTGTCGGTATGGTTTGGTTTACCATATTGATGGCCGGAATATTTGTCATCATGATGAGTTATTTCGTCAAGATGGCAATAGAAAAGCTGGAAACAGAAGGTTGCCGTCAAGCATAAATTTTTAGCGTGGGATTGACCTGGAATTTGTATTTCAGGCGCCCGCGCTTTTTGTTGTGTGTTTGAGAGGGATGAGGTTATGCAGATAAAAAACTTGCATTTGCATAAGTTGTGCGTTATAGCTGTCTAAAATATCTGGCAGAGGAGACGGGATGAGAATATCGCTCGGATTATCCGGTCGGAAAGGAGCAGGGCAGGGTAGGTCTGGAGGTATGCAACATGGCGGAAAGCGATGAATATTATATGCGGGTGGCGTTGAAAGAAGCGCAAAGAGCGTTTGCCGAAGATGAAGTGCCGGTTGGGGCAGTGTTGGTTGCGATGGATGGGAGTATTTTGGCTACGACGCATAATACTTCCGAGCATGGGTTGCACGCGCTGGCGCATGCCGAAGCGGTGGCGATGAGCGTCGGGGCGGTTTCGCTGGAGCAGAAGAGGTTGTGGAATTGTACCCTTTATGTAACGCTGGAGCCTTGTACGATGTGTGCTGCGGCCATTTCCATGATGCGTATTAAAAGACTGGTTTACGGTGCGCCTAATCCCAAAGGTGGGGCAGTTGAAAATGGTGTATGCTTTTTTCAGTCGCCGGCGTGTAACCATCGTCCGGAAGTGGCGTCAGGAGTGTTGGCGAATGAATGTGGTGGGTTGTTGACGGCATTTTTTCAAAACAAGAGGGCGGTATCCGGCAATGGTGATGGGCAGTGACAAAATAAAATTCCTGTAGTTTAAAGTGGGTAAGGTAAGCTTTGGGTGTTTATTTAAGTTTTGTTTTATCTTGTGCGTTTTTTTACAGGTAACAATAATTGCTGGATAAAGGAGAAGACTGTTTTATTTGTTTTTCTATTTTTTGCAGGTATAAAGAATTTTGATGAAAATCCATTCAGTGAAGTGGTATATTGGCACCATCTGAACGGAAGCTTGCTGCCTGTATGTGTTGACAAGATCCAGGGAAATGGTTTTATTTTATCGTTCGCCTGGGGCTTATTGACTATATGGAGAAGATGTGCTGTAGAGTGCTTTGTGCAGGAAATTTCAATGGTGTCGGAGAAGTTTCGTGATGGCCGGGGTGGTGATGTTTTGTAAAAAAAACGATCCTACAAAAAAAAGCGTTCTCTTTCTGGAGGACGCTTTTTGCTGTTTTGTCTGCAATGTGTTAGGCTCGGCGATTGTTGCGGTAATCGTCCAGTCTGCGCAGTGTTTCGGTGTTGTTTATGCGACGTGCAGATATTTTTTTTGTCTGCGATGTGGCGTCTTCGGTGCTGTTGGTACGGCGATTGTCTGGCGTACGAAGAACCGGTTCCAGGCGAGCATCTTTTGATGAGGTATTGTTTTTTTGTTGTTCGTTCTTATGTATCAGCTTTTGGGCAAATTCCATTTGTTTTTCTATAAATTCTGCAGGGGTACGGTCTTTATCGGCATTATTGAAACGATGGGTGATGCGCTGTCCCTTGTCATCTTCTTTGTACAGGCTGGCGATTTCTCCTTCGGGTGTATATTCAATGCCGAAAATGACCTTATCGTAGACGCGGAGTTCGCGGCTTAGCAGGATATCATCCTTTTTGCTGTCGATGGCCGAATAGGTGCAACGGATGGTGGCAGGAATATCATCTATCCGGCAGTCAACGTACTTTTGGTTTAGCAAGGCATCAATATCTGACAGTTTATGTCTCATCTTCCGTTCTCCTCAGTAAAGACTTTCCATTTCTCCTTTTTGTATAGTATAACATAAAAAAAAGTAAATTTAAAGAAAAATTTTATGGTGGAAAGGGTGAAATATCTGTTGGCGGTTGGTGCGGGCGACAGATACCGGCCGAATGGGAGTTCGACAGGGCTGTTGGGAGAAGAGGGGAAAGTTTTTGTTTGATTTTTTTTTTGTTTTAAGTTATGTGTGAAAATGACTTTGTTTTAATTTTTAGCAAAAGGATTGAATACGCTATGAAAATTTCAGCACAGCCGGTCAGAGGTACAAAAGACTATCTACCCGATGAAGCGGAACTTCGCGACTATCTTCAAAACAAGATTGCCGAAACTTATCGGCAATATGGTTTTCAAAAAATCGGTACGCCGGCCATGGAGGATATTGAAAGGCTGAATTCCAGCGATGGTGGTGAAAATCTGGCGATGATTTTCAAAATTCTCAAACGCGGGCAAAAGCTTGATTTGACAAAAGAAAACCTTGAAGAAGACGATTTGGTGGATAGTGGTCTGCGCTATGATTTGACGATGCCGCTTTCGCGTTATTTTGCCAATAATCGACAATGTCTTAGAATGCCGTTTAAATCTATTCAAATTGATCGTGTATTTCGGGCAGAGCGTCCGCAGCGCGGAAGGTATCGCGAATTTTACCAATGTGATATTGATATTATCGGTGATGAAAGCATTGAAGCGGAGATGGAATTGATTGCGGCAACAACATCGGCTCTGCTGGAAATTGGTATTCACGATTTTACCCTGCGTCTGAATGATCGACGGCTGTTGATGGGCATGATTAAAAGGGCAGGCTTCAGCGATGATGAGACGGCATCGGTATGTGTGATTTATGACAAATTGGATAAAATCGGAGCGGATGGCGTTAAGGGTGAACTGATAGATCGTGGCCTTGCTTATGAAAAAATTGAGGCGTTTCTTCAGTTGGTAGAAAAACTTTCGAGTAATGAAGATGAGGCACTGGATTGGGCACGCGATTTGACCGATGAGCCAACGGTGGCCGAAAGGCTGAGATTGATTATGCGGTTTGCACGGGAGATTTCTTCTTATAAATTTAATGTGGTATATGATCCGTCGTTGGTGCGTGGTATGGGTTATTATACCGGTACGGTGTTTGAAATTGTCAGTCCACATTTTGGCGGTTCTATTGCCGGCGGTGGACGTTATGACAATATGATAGGTAAATTTTTGGGTGAGAAAATTCCGGCGGTTGGTTTTTCCATTGGGTTTGAGCGAATCTGTAATATCCTGCTGGAAACCGGTTACCGCCTGCCAGAAAAGGATAAAGTTGTGCTGGTTTATGATTCTCATGACGATTTTGTGAAAGTTGCGGACAAGGCGAAAAAATTTCAGATGATGGGTATGTATGTGACGATGCTGAAACGCAGCAAGAAGCTCGGGCGGCAGATTGATGCGCTGATTGCCGACTGCGGGTATAACTATATGTATTCTTTCGGTGAAGCTGATGAGTTGAAACCGCTGAAAAGCAAATGTTAAAACGGAATACCGGGTGATTTTTGACGGGATGGTGCATGCTGTCCCGTTTTTTATGTGGCGCAGGTGGCGGAAAAGTTTGGATAGGGCGAGAGCCGATATGGGTTTGGGCGTGTCTATTGCATAACCGGGTGGTGATGATGAAGTTGGTGTTTTCGGTGGCAGGCAATAGATTTTAGTTTATATTCTGCATTTTGTACTTTACATTTGCAGTGTTGACACTATTATACCGGTATCTTGGTTTATTGCAATAAGGAAAAGCCGATGTTTACGACCGTTTTCAATGTGATGATTGCCAGAATAAAATGTGCCGGCAGGGTTGTTTGTGGCAGGGAGAATTGTGCTATGTCTGCAGTTTGGAGTGCCAGAGGTTGGAGACTGATGACGGAGAGGTTCCAGCGGCAAATGGTGACGATGGTGGCAACGGTGATTTTTGCTTTGCCGGCAATGTTTTTGGTATCCCCTGCGCAGGCGCAGCTTAATATAACAATCAGCGGGGCGCAGCAGGCACCGATTCCGGTGGCTTTTCCGAAAATTATTTCTGATAATCAGGGGCTTGGGGCGTTTTTGGGCTTTTCATATGCCAATGAAATACGTGATGTGGTGCTGGCCGATCTGGAGCGTAGTGGTTTGTTTCGTGTTATTAATGAGCGTAGCTATATTCAAAATTTTAATAGTATTGATCAGCAGCCGGTGTTTGGTGACTGGCGGGTTTTGAATGCACAGATTTTGGTGCAGTCGGTGATTTTGGAAGAACAGGGCGAAGAGCTTAAGTTGCGGTTTAAATTGTGGGATATAATCAGCGAAAAAGAGTTACTTTATGAAGTTTATACGGCAAGCAAGTCTGGCTGGCGGCGGTTGGCGCATTCTATGGCAGATGCTATTTATGAGCGACTGACTGGTGATAAAGGATATTTTAATACAGTTATTGCTTATATTTCTGAAAGTGGGCCTTCCAGCAGACGTGTCAAACGTCTGGCGTTGATGGATCAGGATGGTGAGGGACATGCCTTTTTGACAAGCGGTGCCAATCTGGTACTGACCCCGCGTTTTTCGCCGGATATGAAATATATTGCCTATCTTTCGTATGTCAATAATAAGCCGCGGGTTTATCTCTATAATATGCAAACGCAGCAGACCGAGCTTTTAGGTAATTTCCCCGGCATGACTTTTGCTCCGGCGTTTTCTCCGGATAGCAAGTATATATTGATGAGCTATGCCAAGAACGGTGTTACCGATATTTATGAGATGAATTTGGAAACACGCGAAAGTAAAAAGCTGACTTCAGGGGTGGCGATTGATACCAGTCCGAATTATTCGCCCGATGGTACGAAAATCGTGTTTAATTCTGATCGTGGTGGCAATCAGCAGATTTATGTGATGAATCGCGATGGCAGTGATGTACAGCGTATCAGTTTCCGTCAGGGGAGTCGCTATGCGACGCCAATATGGTCGCCGCGTGGTGATTATATTGCTTTTACACGCATGGAGGGTAACCAGTTTTATCTCGGTGTGATGTATCCGGACGGTACCGGTGAGCGGACGTTGGCGTCAGGCTTTTATCTGGAAGGGCCGACTTGGTCGCCGAACGGGCGTGTGTTGATGTTTTATCGTCAAAGCCGTGGGACAGCGACGCGTAACGGTGAAACGCACTTGTATTCGGTGGATATTACCGGGACGAATGAGAGGATAGTGTTGACGCCGGCAGAAGGCAGTGATCCAGCATGGTCGCCGTTGTTGTAAGGTGCGATAAAAAGAGAGCTACAAAAAAGTAGCTCTTTTTTGTAACAAGAAAACTACCGTTTAGACCGGTAGTTTCAAAGAGCTTATAGCTTTACACATAAAAAAACTCCTTTGCTAAAGTAAGTTAGACGGTCTGGCAAAAGTCTAACAAAAGTAAAGGAGTTTTTTTATGAACACACATACAATAGCACATACAACATGGAATTGCAAATATCATGTTGTCTTTACCCCGAAATATCGTAGAAAAGCCTTTTACGGAGGTCGTCGCCTGGAAATAAGGTATATTTTGGTAACAAGAAAATTTTGTTTTTGGGTCAGGCTGGGATTTTTTGGGTGGACTACTTTTTATGTTCTTTTTTTTGCATATATTTTTTATATTCATATTCTATTTGATTATAGTTAAGTTCTTCGGCAGAGCTTTTGTTGCGTTTCTCCGAGTGAATTGCAAAACGCGCCGAATTTTCATCAATCATGGTTA
>CAYQDC010000063.1:0-7919 GCA_964416205.1 uncultured Acetobacter sp.
ATTATAGTATGATTTTTGATTTAATCCATGCGATGAAATAATTTATCTAATTCATCAACGTGCTGTTTTGATTTGATTAAAATATTTAGCAATTCTTGATGTATTTTTATCATCATGCTATATTCTTTCTTTAAATAGGCTAATGTTTGGAATGCCCCTTTTTTTGACTCTTCCATAAATTTATCATCTATATATTGATTGTATTCTTTTATTATAGTATCAGCATTTTCTTCTGTTATATTATTAAAAAGTTTTTCTATTTCTTGATTCTGTCATAACAAATCCTTTCGTAATTATTAAACAGAATCACATTATAAATTCTTATCAAATAATTTAAGCAAGGATTTTTTATTTAGAGCATATTTCAACAAAATTGTTTAATAGAGCATAAATACATTAAAAATCAACACTTTTCTTTAATTGAGCATTTAATTAACAGATATAACTCCCAAACTATCATATTGCTTGGCAATACCAAAGAAATAAATAACCTGTTAAATCATTACCGACTTGGAATAAGCATAACGCTCTGCTCAATCAATTACTTCTCCGACAAATATGACATCCCAACCAAATAAGTATTAAATAATATCCGCATCACATATTCTTTTTCCAATCCTGCAAAATCTTTTCCCGTAGTCAACAATGAACTCAATGCAAATACCGTAACAAATAAAACTTCAGTAGAAACCTGGCGTTCCTTTCTCGAAACAGAGGAAAACAACTTATGCAAATTTCGTTCCAACAATCGTACAATTTTAATAATGCGCCGTAAATAATATGGCTCATAAGCTTCTATTGAATCCTGAAAATGCGTATTATACAAAGTAAACCATAATGTTTTATGTTGCAAAACAAAACTCACGAATTTTTCTAACAACCGATTAAGATTTTCATAAGAATCAGACCCCATCTCTGCCGACAAAAGTACTTCATACAACTCATCTAAGGTCTGGCAATTCTCCCAGACAATCAGATTTTCCATACTCTTAAACTGATTATAAATCGTCCCAACAGAATAACCGGAATAATCTGAAAGCTTTCTGGCAGTCAAAAACTCAAGCCCTTTATCCGTTAAGAGCTTCCGCGCTTTTACAATCAGATCACCACGGATTTCTTCTTTTGTTTTTGCCATTTTCAACCACACTGCCTTAAATTTACCATTTCATCAACTAAAGATAAAACATTTTTGAACACTGTTCAAGTTTTTTTTATAAAAAAGTTAACTTTTCCGACCTATAGTTAGCTAAATAAATACAGTAATGATAAAAAGGAAAAATATGACTAAAATTGGTTTTTGTGCAATTTCCGGCAGTGGTATGAGCGCTTTGGCCCAAGTATCAAAATACTTCGGACAGGATGTTTACGGCTCAGATCGCAGTTTTGATCAAGGAAAAGATAAAAAAAACAAAAAGGCCTTGGAAAACCTTGGTATTAAAATTTACCCACAAGACGGTTCAATGCTTGATAAAGATTTCTCGGCTCTTTACATTTCCAGTGCTGTTGAAAATACCGTTCCCGATATAAAAAGCGCTAAAAACCTAAACATCCCAATCAAACTCCGTTCCGATTTATTGGCCGAAATATTCACCTCTTTCCCTAACGGTATTGCCGTTGGCGGAACCAGTGGAAAATCCACCGTCACAGCAATGATTGGCTACATACTAGATAAAGCGGGGAAAAAACCTCTTGTCATCAATGGAGCTCTGCTAAAAAACTATGAACAGCAACCAGGCATTCCAAACATAATCCTAAACAACGGCAGCATCTGCGTCATTGAGGCAGATGAAAGTGACGGTTCTATTGAAAAATACACACCAGCAATTTCCGTCATCAATAACATCTCGCTAGATCACAAATCTATCACGGAATTACAAGAACTGTTCAAAAAATTCACTACCCGAGCCACCAAAGGTGCTGTTATCAACAAAGATAACCTCAACAGCCTTCCCTTGTTAAAAGCTAATCCACATCAAACACTTTCTTTTGGTATAAAAGATGCCTCCGCCGATTTCTTTGCTGAACAAATCAAAACCGTACCCGATGGAACAACCTATGTTTTCCGTACCAAACAATACAAACTGAACTTAATAGGAGCCTTCAATGTCGCAAATGCAATGTGTGCTGCTGCCTGCTGCTCACTTTTAGATATTACTCCAGAAACCTCATGTAAGATTCTTGAAACATTCTTAGGCACAAAACGCCGTCTTGAAGTACTCGGAAAAATTAATAACATAACCATAATAGACGACTTTGCACATAATCCAGATAAGGTAGCCGCCTCCGTTTCTGCCCTCAAAAGCTATCCTGGCCGATTGCTAATAATGTTTCAACCTCATGGGTTTACACCCATGCGCCTAATGGGGAAAGAAATCATGCACAGCTTTGCTTCGCATCTAGATAAAAACGATATTCTGCTTATTCCGGAAATATTTTTCGCTGGCGGAACCGTAAAAAAAGACATTTCCTCACAAGACTTAATAAATGAAGCTTGCGGTAGAGGTATAAACGCACTTTATTTTCCCAACCGGAAAAAATTAAAACAGTACTTGCTACAAATAGCCTGTCCGGGAGACCGGATTGTTTTGATGGGAGCCCGAGACAACTCCATTACCGATCTTGGCTATGAACTTTTGGAGAAACTAAAATGACACTGTTAAAAAAAGGAGATACTATCGGATTTGTTGCACCTTCCTCAGGTCTCGAAGGCAGAGATATAATGCCAGCGGTCCGTTACTTTGAAAATATTCTGCACCTTAAAGTAAAACTGGCTCCAAATTTATCCTCTTCATACCGCTACATGGCTGGAACAGACAGAGAACGTGCTCAAACCTTAATGCAAATGTATACTGATCAGGAAATCAAAGCTCTATTTGCCATTCGTGGGGCAGGCGGATCTGCTCGTCTTTTGGATCATCTAGACTACCAACTTTTGGCCACCCACCCCAAACCATTATTTGGCCTAAGCGATTCCTCAACCATACAAAATGCCATATACACAAAGACTGAAATAGCTTCCTACACAGGTTTCTTACCCGTATATGATATCAAAAACGGAAAAATTCAATCAGAAATTTTAGAGATGTCGCTAAAAAAAGCCCTTTTTTCCGACAAACATAATATAATAAGCGGAAAAGCATTGATCACCGGCAGCACAACCGGGAAAATCATCGGCGGTTGCCTTTCCTCTTTTCTCTATCTGGCCGGAACAGAATATATGCCAGATTTTAACAAAAAAATCCTACTCATTGAAGATACGAATGAAAAAACATACAAAATCGACCAGATGTTTAACCAGATCCGCCAACAAAAAAATTTTCAAAATTTAAGTGGAATAATCATCGGAAAATTCACCAATTGTATCATTACTGATGATTTTGATGGCAACATAGAAGATTGTATCAACGATTTTATTACAAACTTAAACATACCTGTCATTATCAACTTTGACTACGGACACACTCCAAACCGATACATTATACCACTTGGCAGCACCGTAAATATAACCGCCACCACTGAGAAATGCACCCTTAGTTGGTAAAATACCTCAATACATTGGCCACATCATATACGCCAAACTTATAAACTGCTACCAAATAATGCTCAACTCCCAGCCAACCACCGTTATTAAAAGCCAACACCACCGAACAGGAAAACAAATTGGCTGCAGGCAAAAAAAGCCAGCAAAAGAAAAAACCAACTTCCTTAAAATCAGGTTGTTCGATGTGTATCTGCACCACAATGCTTTCAAGATGATACGCAAAAAAATATCCAAACACGCAATTAACCATCAAACTGTCCGGTATCATGTCTGCAAAAAAAGTAGCAAACATCATTAGAAAAAACAAAAACAAAGGAAAAAAATAAGGGGCGATTGTTATCAGCCAATTACCTTTTCCCATGAAACCCATAGAACCTCCAGATTCGTCCATATTCAGATGAACATGCACCACCTTATGGAACGTTAACAAAGCAAAAAACGTATGCGTAAGCTCATGTGCCAAAATCTGCATAGAAAGATTAGAACGGGAAGACGCTAAAACTTTCAAAGCTAGATAAAGAAAAGCCCCTCCAACAAATGAGAAAAAACGTAAATTTCCTAACTGAAAGTTCTCCAGCGCATGTATTAACGCTGGCAGTAATAATACAGCTAAACATACAACCGGCCACTTTAACAGTTCCAATAAAAAATCCATAAACCGTGCCATTTTTACCCCATCTGCTTTTTAAAATTTTAGAATCTATTTTTATTTTTGCAATTAAAAACTATCCAATTAAAAAGAAGCTAAATCGGAATCACAACAAACACATATCAGTTATTACAGATGTTGTCATTGTAAAAAAATTTTATGCTCATCATTACATTTTTATTACGTTTTATAGCCAGAATAATGTCGGACGCTACAACAGCTGTTACTATGCCCCCATTATATGTAAAAACATATAAAAATAACTCCATACATCATCAAACAAAAAAAGCTGCAACGCGGTATATATCAAAATCAACCGTAAAAAGTATTGGCACAACCGTTCTCCCATATCCGGAAATGCAAACCGGTGATTTTATGATTGAAATAGCCACTAGCTATTAAAACCCGTCACTATCATAAAAACGCTATAAAATATGATAATGTCCACAAAAACAGCTTGACAAAAAGACAAAGGTATGACATAAACAAAAATCAAACGACAAGATTGGACAATGGTTAGTATTTTAAAACAACATTCCCTGCGTCTGCGCAGATTTTCACTGCGACGATGACTTATTTTGATAAAAATAAGTTCGTCGCAAGGTTTGGGTATGCTCAAATCTTTTTTTTATGTCAGTATAAATGAAAATCACAGAGAATGAAAATGAATAAAAAGCATTTAACCGTAAAAAAATTAGATATAAACAATTTGCATGACGTTATGAACCTGCAACAAAAAATTATCAATAGCCTACATCCAGATGAACAACATTTTATCTTACACCGGACAAAAGAAGATTACACCAAATCACTAAATGGCAAAAGTTCCAATATGCTAGGTGTATTTGATCAGGATGAACTAATAGGCCAAACAATTTTCGTCATGCCCCAAAAAGGTGAACTGCGGGACATGCCAGAATTTTGCCCCGATATCCCCAATGAAGATCTCGTTCTATACGAAGCAATTCTGGTCGACCCTGCTTATCGCGGCTCCAGTCTGATGAAAAGAATGTTGAAATATATTGAAAGCCATGCCTTAAACAATGGCAGAAAACATTCTATAATACAAATAGCCATTGACAACCCAGCCAGCTGGATAAGCGCTTTACACCATGGTATGTCCATAACAAAAGTAGATCATGATCCTTCCGACGGCGTAAAAGTACTATATCTGGAAAAAAAAATACACAATGAGCCTCAACTGATCTCTCCTCATCTAAATGTACAAAACTGCTATAACCTTTATTTAGGAGAAAACATCCACACCAAAATTCCGGCTCTGTTTAATAAAATGAAGTACCTCATCCAACAAGGATATCAAGGAGTCTACCTAAACAAAGAAACAAAAAGCCTAATTTGGCAAAAACAAGAAAAAACACACACCAACATCCTGAATTTCAATAATATCTGGAATAAAAAAGTCAGCTCTCTTTAATTTAAGTCTTATATCTCTTATGCCATATGTGTACCAAGATAATACCACTCGGTACCTATTTCGGCATTAAGATTAGGCAGCAATATATACCCATCTTTCAGTGCTTTTAATGACTCTCCATCATCATACACAGCAAGGGTATCTCCTGCAAAAACCCTATCAAGATGTTTATATGCTCGGCACAATCTTCCCGCCCGCTGTTTAATAACATAGCAATTCATCTGAATATGCTGTTTCGGATAAGATTTAATTTCAACACCACCAATCATGCCAAAGGCTGTCAATGTCTGGATAATTGCCTTATAAGCCAATTTCACAGCTGCTGGAGATTTATGATAACCACACTCCAACGTCGTACCCGTATTGCCGTAAATATGCGCACAATGCTCAGTAGAAAAATCCTGAATTATCGCCTGTTTACTATAAATATCCGGCCATCCTTCCAAAACATAACCGATTTCAAGTGCATTAATCAATTTTTTATTATAACAGTCTGGATAATCGCAAAAAGCAAACGGCACATCTCCCTCACAATGTGTAGAATGCAAATCCAAAACAATCCTGTTATTTTGAATAAGCGGACAAATCTCATTAGCCAACCGTTGCTCATAAGTAGCCGGATTTTCATGCATCGTCATAACTCTGTTCAAATTTTCTTCCACAAACCGAACATCACGCCGATATGCTTCCGGATTACACACTGGCACTAAAGTCAATTGCCCCTTCCTTATCTTAATATGCTCACGATTAATCTCATCAATGAGCTTATAGCAAGCTTGCATCCCCGCCGTTTCGTTTCCATGTATTGCCGCCAATATCAAAAGGCTTACCTCCCCATCCTTTTCACCAAAAATATATTTGTTAATTAACGTCATCACTCTTCCCTTTACGTCATTTATTTAACAACCTTTATAAAGTTTTTATACCTTTCCGCAAATTTATCTTCATATTTCCCAGCAATTTCCTTCAAAGACTTTTGTTCCCGAAAACGACCTAACAAGGTTTCATCGGTCTTAACCGTCAAAACTTCTTCTTTTTCATCATAATCAAGATACAAACGGATAAGCTGTGCTTTTAGAGGAAACGCCATTATCTCATCATAATATGTTTTACTTAATTTAAATTTTACCACTATTTCAGCCGATTCGCCAGCCAGACAACGTGCCATGGTCGTCTGCCTGATAAATTCCATAATCAAAATCGGTGAGAACGAAACTTGCTCATCATCCATCTGTAACCCCCGGAGAAAAATCTCATTTATTTTCTATAACCAAAAGTATACTCCCTAAACCTGATAATTCAATTAAAAATTCCCATCAACTCATAAAATTGACCTTCATTCAAGGATTTTTTTATACTTACAACTCTAAACGATAATAGCCCCACATACTATCTTTGATTTTTGCCTGATATATCAAAAAAATAACACATCCTCTGTAAATCTGCTTTTGAAATCGTTTGAACCTTATCTGGGTGCCATATTAAAATTGACAATCTTCCGTTTTCATTAAGCACTTCTGCATTATTTTTACCCGTTCCGCCGTCATCAATATTTTTAACAACAATTTTTGATTTTACTCTTTCAAACTGCATATTCACATATTCTGCATATATATAATTTTTGAATTTTCAGAGATACCAGTATTGACAACCTAACAAGGCTCTGCTTTTCTACTTACACAAACAACAGGTCTTATCTTTAATAATTAGCAAAATTTTGTATTTTAATAATTATGAGTTCGTTTAGTAATCGCTATCTATATAAAAATTCTGCCGGAAGAAAAAAATAACGCAAACTGTCTACAAATAACAAAATAATCCTCCGCAATCTATCCAGCCAAATAACGTCGACAATATTGTAGAAGAATTATTACTAAACTACGCCAATCAAATAAAAAAGAAGAATTGAGCACCCATATTTATGAAAAATAAAACATTGTAAAAAAAATTGCTATTTGAATTAGACGAATTGAAGACAACATAAAATAAAGAAACAATACCCTTTAACAGCTATAATACGAAGACATTACGTTAACATCAAAAAACTTTTCTTTTAGAAACCTGATTCATACTAAAAAAGTAATCCCAAAATCCAACGAGATTCCAACTCATTCAAAACATCGAAAAAATAACGACTTTTACATAAAAGAATTCAGGAAATTATACCAAAATACAATTTTGAAATTTATACTATTCAAACTCGACGAAGCACTTGATCTATAAAAAAGTAGCTTTTATACCTGTCATTTACATTGGTGATCCCAACGGGATTGGAACCCGTGTTGCAGCCTTGA
>CAYQDC010000064.1:0-6950 GCA_964416205.1 uncultured Acetobacter sp.
TTAGAGTGAAATATTTTTATAGTCTAAAAAACAACACTTTTCTTTAATTGAGCCTTTATCTAAAGTTACTTTCGTTGTTGCTGACGCAGATAAGGCAAATTACATAAAAAAAATAGTAAAAATTAATCCTATAGTTAATTTAATAACAAAAAAGTTAAGATTTGATATCAAATGATTTTCATAAAAAATTTAATACAATCAATTTATGATGATCTTTTTCTGCCTATGAATTATCATAGTTAATTATTTTATATTTTTCATCATCTTCAATAGGGACAAATTGTTTGGATAATAAATCAAAACAGTTTTCATCAATTTTTAAAGAGCTATTATTTTCCATAGTCCTCATCAAAACTCTTTGTTTTGCTATTTGCATATCACAATGAACATTGTGAAAAATAATATTATCTGTAATTTTTTTTGCTTTAGAATAAGCTTCAGCTCTTTTTTCTTTATTCCAGAAACCATAATCCATAATGACATCAAGCCCGCATTTTATTATTTGACTGGCTAAACCCCACAACATCGTATCCACAATATCATATTTTTTACGAAATTCTTGCTCAGGAATATCTCTTCCATATAGCATAACCATAAAGTCATCATGAGATAAACATACAGCAGGAAGCTCTTTTGATAATTTTTTTGCTATGGTACTTTTACCGAAGCCAATAAAACCAACCATTAAATGTATTGTTGCCATTTTTTCATTTTGAACATTAAATAATTTTAAATCAGACATCGTTTAATTTCCTATAATAGCATTTAATTGTTCGTCAACATTCAGACCATCTTTTATTTTTTGAACAATAGAGAACAAACCTTTACCATCAGATTTACTTTCCCAAAGTTTTCCAATATTATTTTTTTCTCTCGTGTCTGCATTATCAACAATATGTTGTCCTTTATACTCAACAACTAAAACTCTACCATCATTTAACACAGCAACAAAATCGGGATAAAATTTATCAGTTGAAGTTGGTAACCAAAAAGAGTTTCTGTGTCGAGCAACATTTCTTATCCAGAATTTAACATTTTTATTTCTATCTAATGCTCGTGCACATTGAAATTCTTCTCCATTTTGTCCCCTATCAAATTGTGGTACACGGTTTGGACCAAGATAATGTTTTGTAAATTTATAACTTCCTCGATAATACATTTCTCCATCATACATACTATCAAAAAACTCAAAGCCATTATCAAAATTTAATTCTATACGGGCTTTTGGACTCAAAAATGATAATTGAAACGATTGTGTTTTAGCTTTAGCAAAAGCATCATTTATTTTGGATTTCAGCTTATTTGCCAATGCATATTTTGCAACCATAAGTCCTGAAATACTGATATTTCTATTTATAACCAAATAATTAACAACTTTTGTTAACCAAGAAATCATTATTCCTTGTGAAAAGTATGAATTTTTTAATTGAGCATCTAACCATTTAACTAAATGAGCTTCCGTCCAATTAGAAGTATCGACAAAAGACATCACTAACTGGTCTTCTCCTGCGATTGAATACCTCAAACAATTATTATCAAGGTCAATCATAAAACCATTACCTTGTTTTGAAATTTTAAATTCATCAGCCTCAAGTTTGTAAGATGCGTAATCTTCAAGATCCCAGTCAAAATCTTCAAAAACGACATCAGCATCTGCAAATTCCAGTTGTCCTTGTACTTCAACCATCATACAAGGAACTTTAAATTTTTCTCCACTTTTGGCCGGACAAGGCTCATTAAGCATTTGTTTGTAGTTTGCAAATTTTGTTTCCAACTCAAATACTTGTTTTTCATCCAAATATTGCTTAATTTGTTCAATTTCTTCTTTGCCGGTTTTTGCCGTAAAACAAAGGCTTTGCGTCCCATCTCTTTCTTTTTGTAATGTAATTGTTGGAGGTAATATTTTAGGTTCAATCACGGTTTTTGGAGGCAATAGAATCTTATTTTGAGATTTTACCCCAAATAACCCAAAATCAGCTGGTTTTTGTTCCACAACAGACAAAGCTTCCTCATCTGAAAACCCTTTGTTTTCTAGTTTCCTAACTATACATTCTGTTGAAGCACCAAACTTTGCAGATAAAACATAAGCATAAGCTTTATTTAATGCTGAAATTTTGCGATTTTTTGCGTATGGCATGCGCATAACTCTACCTAACAACTGTTCAACGGCCGTATCACTATGGACATTGGCTAAAGAGCATAAAATATACGCAAAAGAACAATCCCAACCTTCTTTTAAGGCTTGCACAGTAATGATATATCTAATAGAACAATTTGCATCAAAAACATTTATTCCATCGAGTTCCTTTTGTTCTCCGGTTGCAACTGCTATTTCATTTTCGGAAATATTTTGTATGTTAAGTAAGTGTTTTTTCAACACTTCTACATTTACTTCACCATCTTTATCTTGAGCTTGAAACAACAAAATCGGTCGTACATAATCTTTTTCATGTTCAGCTGCTTTTTCTAATTCTGCTCTTTTAGCAATGGCTTCGGTAATAGCTAATTCCCAATTATTATGTTCGGTTAAAACAATTGGGAGCTTTATCATTTCTTCTTCTTTGAGTTCGGTGGCTTTAACATTGTACAAGGTATTGTTATTCAAACGCGGAGTTGCAGTAAATTCAATAATAGCTGAGGGATTAATACGTCCTTGCATTTCTGCACTTAAATTCGTAACAGCATTGTGCGCTTCATCAATAATCATAATCGGCCGATGAAAGTATAGTAAATTAGCAAAAGAAAACTTTAACTTCCCCTTTTCATCTTTTTCCATACCTTCGGTTGCGGTTATATGCGAAAAATGAGGCTCAAAGTTTTCATTATGTTTATAAACATTATACTTTGATGTATCTTTTTTACTAAAGGCCTGTATGGTAGAAACAACAATACATAAATTTTGTTCAATATCACTTTCTCTAATATTAAATTTTTCATCAATATCAAAAACTTTTACTTTACCATTAAATTGTTCATCCAAAACTTCTCTGTATGAATGACGGGGATTTTTCAAAGCTTCCGAAGTTTGTTTTCTAATGGTATCAGACGGACAAAACCACAAAACAAACGGAAAATCCTTCTCCAACCAAGTTTCAGAGGCTATTTTAATTGAATGGGCTGCTAAAATAGTCTTTCCACCGCCAGTTGGTACTTTTAAACATATTCTGGGAGCATTCGGTATGCTGTCCCAAACAATATAATCCGATGCAAGTTTAGACAACCTGTTTTTAATTTCAAGTTCGGAAGTAATTCGTTCAAACGCATTTTTTGCACCACATATACGAGCCGTTTCAAAAAACTTTTGTAATACATTGAGGGTATTAATCTGATACTGTTTCAATTGCATCGTTATTTATCCTTTTGCTCACTAATTGATTGCAAAACAATTATATCTTTTTTTCCGTTTTTTTTGATAGTTGTTGTGGTAATGCTAAAAACATTATTTTCATTATCTATCGCATTTTTTAGTTGTTCTTTTAAGTTTTGCATATATGTAAGCAGCGTATCTCTTTCATAATATATGCGCGAGGGAGGAATCTCGCTATTTGTTGCACTTTCAACTGTTATATAATTATTTTTTAAGGCTCAATTATGATTAGCGTATGATTTAGAGATAGATTATTTCAAGAAAATTGTTTAATAGAGCCAATCATTAAAAATCCTTACTAAATTATTTGATAAAAATTCATAGCCCAATTCTAATAATCTGTAAGGATTTATGTTATCATACGCAAATCATAATTGAGCCAATTTTTTAAACATTGGACGGCTATTTTTCTTAACTCCCCACCATATTCTATTATCTTCCACTAATTCTTGAAATTTCTCTTTAGATACTGCCCATGCTCTTGTTGGTGGAGGTAAAAATTTTTCTCCCGTAGGGCCTATGATTTCATAATAACAATTATCATTGAATGTTCTAACGGATAAATCACTTGCACGCCATACTCCTCTAGGATCGTTATCTGGATTTTTGTAGTCTTTCAGTTGTTCTTCTGATCTAAGAAAAAGATTGGGGCGCCATATCTGTTTATTTTTAGAATAACACAAAATATGTTCATGTGTATCACTTAGCCATTTTGCATCGTTTGCTGGTCCATATTTTTTTTGCCATACTATATTTGAAATAAAATTTTTGCGCCCAAACACTTCATCGCAAATGACTTTTAAATAGTGAGCTTCATCATCATCAATAGAAATCCATATACTTCCATCTTCTCTGAGAAATTCCTTTAACAATTCAAGACGAGGATACATCATTGAAAGCCACGTTGAATGTTCTAAATTATCATCATAATGTTCAAATGCTGAGCCTGTATTATATGGCGGATCAATATAGATACACTTTACTTGCCCTGCATAAAACGGTAACAAAGCTTGTAAAGCTTCAAGATTATCGCCTTGAATAATCATATTTTCGGTGTTCTTATCACCATATCCAAGTTCCTGAACTTCTTCCAACAGACGATATGGTGTATTGTTCGCCATTTTTAAGGCTTCATCTCTACCTAACCAATCCAAAATAGGCATCTCATTTTCCTAAAATGTTAAAAATTTATCTGATTTTATCTACTTTAACTTGAAAAAGCAAATATTTGATAGATTTATACTACCGCATTTTATGTATCACCAATGTCATCGCATTAATTTTACCGCGCATTATATACAAATTGCGATTTGTGCGTTTTCTTTGTCAGCTAATGCAGGTACAGCAGACTTTAGATTTACGGGTAAATAGTAACAGATTTTATCTGCCAGACACTTGTAGCCTCGTTCAAGGATTGCCAGTGTTAAAAGGTTATACCCGTTAATGAAAAATCGCCGGCGATGCAGGCTGGTCTCTTTTTTATATCTACAGACCCGCCACGCCTACTCTCCTCTCTATTCCTCCACATTTCCCTCTCCGCCGCTCTTGCAGTATTTCCTCTAAGCCAAAAAATTAACCGAATGTAAACTTTTACCCGCCTAAAACATAAACCACAACAAAACAACAGGAACAAAGACAATGCAAAATTTCACACTCCACTCACATAACAACGAACTCCGCTTTGACGGCCGTGCCTCTGCCGATGAGATGATATCCGCTGCCGAGGCCAAAGGCTTCCACACCATCGGCGTAACTAATCATTTGATCATGCACCAAAACCTGCATAAATACCGTACTCGCGAACCAATGTTTTTTGACAATTATGCCGAAGCAGCCAACATCTGCAAACGCCATATAGAAATTTTACAAAACCTGAAAAGCAAACACAAAATAGACATTAAAATCGGCTTTGAAACCGACTTTTTACAAAATAAAAGCTGGCGCACCAATTTTGAAAAAATGCTGCCATCGTTGGAGATTGATTATCTCATCGGTGCAAGCCACTTTTTGAAAAACGAAGACGAGAGTTTTCTTTGCAACATTTACCATTTAAAATACCTGAATCCACGCCCTGATGACGAAACATTAAACCGTTATGTGCATCTCCATTTCAAAAACCTGGAAACGGCAATCAGGAGTGGCTATTTCCGCTTCATCGCGCACTTGGATTACTGCACCATTTTCGGGCTCGGCGATACACCGGAATTTGATGATGACAAATACCGTATTATCGAAGCATTGAAAGAAACCAAAACCGCGTTTGAAATCAACACCAGCGGCTACGATCGCATCAATCTCCCGCACCCCGCACCGTGGATGATAAAAGAGCTGGCCAAAGCCGGCGTACAAGTCGTCATAAGCGATGACGCACACGAACCCACTCACCTCGGTCGCCATTTCGCCAAGGCCGAAGCCCTACTGGAAGAAATCGGTTGGAACCCTGCTCTCCGCCTTACCCCGGAAAACCTGTAAACTTTTTATCCATATCAGATATTTTGTAACCAACCGCCAGCCACTTTCACATTATTCCCTCTCATTGTCACATTCTGCCAACACCGCAAGCATCGCCACCACAGACAAGAAAAAAGGCACCCTTCTTAAAGAGCGCCTTACCAAACACTTTACCGTCGAAAAACAACCAAATCAATTTTCCAACGTCAAAAATATCGCCTCAAAATTTCTCCTGCAATTCAAAGAAATATGCCTGCGGATGACTACAAACCGGGCAAATCGCCGGCGCCTTTGGACCTTCCACACGACAGCCACAGTTAGCACATTCCCAGATAACCTTTGTCGGACGTTCAAAAATTTTGCCCGCTTCCAAAGCTTCCAACAAAGCATTGTAGCGTTCTTCATGCCCTTTTTCAATCTGCCCGACCATCCGGAACAGAGACGCTATTTTCTTAAAACCCTCTTCATCGGCTTCTTTAGCCATGGTATCGTACATATCAGTCCACTCATAGCGTTCACCTGCCGCCGCATCCTTCAGATTTTCAACTGTTGATGGAATTCCTTCGTTATGCAACAGTTTAAACCAGATTTTCGCATGTTCCTTTTCATTATTGGCTGTCTGTTCAAATTTATCAGCAATAATATTATAGCCTTCTTTCTTAGCCTGTGATGCATAAAAAGTATATTTGTTGCGCGCCATAGATTCACCGGCAAAAGCAGCCTGCAGATTGGCTTCAGTTTTAGATCCTTTAATTTCCATAAGTTTTTCTCCTAAAAATATATTTTGTTAGAAACATAACTTTTTCGCGCCAAGAGTCAAGAAAAAAAACATATTACGCAACAGAAAAAATCCATCTTTACCCGTACACTGAAACCGAAAACACGGCAATATACTCACGTTATCGTAAAACAAAATTTTCTTAATTTATAACCATTCATGGTCATCATCGTAGCATCAACCCTTTGCCATACCGTCAGCATACTTCTCGCAAATTTTCCCTGCTGTTATCAAACCGAAAATAACTGTATAATCCCAGCGCCACCAGTGCACACCAACAAACTTTAACCGATGTACATTAACTTACAACTCAACACGCTTCAATCTCTATAAAACTGAAAAAAGGTAAATTTT
>CAYQDC010000065.1:0-6927 GCA_964416205.1 uncultured Acetobacter sp.
CTTTGGAATAAAAGCAAAAATAAAGGGAGCAACAGGCTCCCTTTATTTTACACTCCGTTTCATAAAAATATCCCCCGGATTTCCGGGGAATATAACTTGTTTTTTATCCAACTTTTTTCTTTTCAGGAATAAAGTTTTGGTCGAGTATAATTTGTTCTACATGCAACTCAGAAGCTGTTTGGTAAGCAATGCCTTTGCTGGTAATATTGCCTACGTTGATTAAGTCTGAATCGTCTGCTTTAAGGCATGAAATTGTTTGTTCGTCAGCTTTGACAACCAAACTTAATACTGGATTTTTCTGTGATTTGTTTTCAAATGTTTTTTGTTTGCGAATTTCTGTTGAAATGGCGGAAATGGTGTCGTACAGCAGAGAATCTTTGGCTGAAACCATTTGTAAAACATCAAGCGATGACCATAGCTCTTTGTGAACAGAGATGTTTGAAGGTTGTTTCCACGGGCGAACTTGGTAAACTTCTTCGGTTATAAATGGACAGAAAGGTGCGAACAGCTTTACGAATGCATCTAATGACAGTTTTAATGTGGCAATTGCAGAAGCATTGTCTGCTGAATAGGCTCTTTTTTTGATGATTTCGACGTAATTATCACAGAAATCCCAAAAGCGGGTTTCAATGGACTCCAAAGCAAGAGCATAATCATAATTTTCAAAACTGTGGCGAGCAGAATTTACCGTGTCAGCTAGTTTTTTGAGCCAGGATTTATCTAATGCTGCGGATATGTTTTGGGTATAATTGGCCGAGGTTGAGTTGCCGACAATCATAAATACGAATTTGCTGGCATTGTATATTTTGACAATGAGCTTGCGTCCCTGTTGCATCATTTTTTCATCAAAAGCGGTATCTACTCCTAATTTGGCTTTTGCAGCCCAGTATCGGACGGCATCGGCAGAGTGAGCTTCTATCAGGTTCATTGGTGTAATGACGTTTCCTTTGGATTTGCTCATCTTTTTGCGATCCGGGTCAAGAATAAATCCACTGATAAGCGTTTTATGCCAGGGGATTGTGTTTTCATGCATCAGGTTTTTGGCAATGGTGTAAAAAGCCCAGGTGCGGATGATGTCGTGTGCCTGTGGGCGAATATCAAATGGCAGGGAAAGATTTGTGCCGTTTTTAGCCATAGCCAAGGCAATTTGTGGTGTCAATGATGATGTAGCCCATGTATCCATAACATCGGGATCGCCTGCGAAACCGTTGGGCTGGTCGCGTTGTGTTTCGATGTAACCATCTGGTGTGTCGGCCATCGGGTCTATCGGCAGACGGTCTTTTGATGGTAGAATGACTTGTGAATAATCAATGTTGCCGTTGGCATCAACTTTATACCAAACCGGGAACGGCACGCCAAAATAGCGCTGGCGGCTGATGCACCAATCTTGGTTAAGACCTTCGGTCCATGTTTCGTAACGGTGTTGCATATAAGACGGTAACCATTTAATTTTACGGCCGGCAGAGAGCATATCTTCTTTCATATCCATCAATTTTATGAACCATTGGCGGGAGGAAACAAATTCCAATGGGAAGTTGCCGTTTTCATAAAATTTGACTTGGTGGATAATTTTTTTTGGTTCGCTGATTAAAAAACCCTGTTCTTTCAACATATCTGCCACTTTCTTTTTGGCAATGTGGGTGGGCAGACCGATAATCTGGTTGAAGTTTTTTTGCGCTTTTTCTTTGTTAAGAGTGTTAAAAGCGCCTTCACCATAAGTAATATTCATAATTTTACCGTCGAGACCGATGATTTGTTTAATCGGTAGGCCAGATTTTTTCCACCAGGCAACATCGGCGGCATCGCCGAAGGTGCAGACCATCATAATGCCAGTTCCTTTGTCTTTTTCGGCATGTTCTGAAGGGACAATTGGTACTGGAATGTCAAAAAGCGGAACAATAGCTGTTTTGCCGAATAAGTGTTTGTAACGCTTATCATCTGGGTGGGCAACAACGGCCAGGCAAGAAGCAAGTAATTCCGGGCGTGTGGTGGCAATAATAAATGTTTCGTCACTGTCTTTGATGCTGAAACGGATGTCATGGAAAAAGCCTTCTATTTCTTTGTCTTCCACTTCAGCCTGGGAAACGGCGGATTTGAATGTTACATCCCACATAATCGGTGCTTCTACGGCAACTACTTTGCCTTTTTGGTATAAATCAAGGAATGAGGCTTGGGAAATTTTTATGGATGTTGGACTAATGGTGGAGTAGGTTAAATTCCAGTCGTAGGAATGGCCGATACGGCGAAAGACATTTTCAAATACTTTTTCATCTTCGGCAATTAATGTTTCGCAGGCTTCAATAAAGTTTTTGCGTGAGATTTCCTGATGCTCGTTTTTGTTGTTGTCATTGTGAACCGGTTTGAAAGCCGGGTCATAAGGGATTTTGGGGTTGCATGCGATGTTGTAGTAGTTTTGAACACGACGTTCTGTTGGCAAGCCGTTATCGTCCCAACCGATAGGGTAAAAGACGGATTTACCCTGCATACGTTGGTATCTGGCGATAATATCTGTTTGCGTGTAGCTGAAAATATGCCCGATATGCAACGAACCCGAAGCGGTTGGCGGTGGCGTATCTATCATAAAGCTGTTATCACGGCTTTGAGTGGCGTCGTATTTATAAATTTCATTAGCGCTCCAATATGCGTCACAGCGTTTTTCTATTTCTTCAGCGTTAAATTGTTTATCCAGACTGGGTTCTTCTTTATAAGACATTTTTTCTTTTGCTCCATAAAAAATCATGCTATGTGGCAGTTTAGCAAAGCTTGGTTTAAAAGTAAAGAGGATAAAATGTGTAATAGCAATACAGCAGATTGTTTGTGGATATGATTTGTTTAAATGTTAGAAGCTTGAGGTTGTCGCAGATCTGGAAAAAGCGGTAGAGGTGTTAACGAATCGGTTAATTTAAAGTCTATTTGTTTAAAAAAATGAGTCAAAACATGGTTACCTTGACAGAATCCACAAAAAAGTATTGAAAATAAGAGGAAAAAATGTTATGGTAAATATGTAAAAAAATTTTTATGCGATTTGAATTATTTTGGGTATATTATAAATGTAATCCTTTATGGGGCTTGTAATACACTTAAGGTTTTTCAAATTGCTATTTAAAATGATAATAAATTTTAAATAAAAATAATATGAAAAACTTTAGAATTTTTTCCAAGGCGGTAGCAATATGCATTGCTTTGGCAGGTGTGTGTTCGTCGGCTAATGCCCAGAAAAGTGTTAATTCCTTAAGATGGTCGACAGACCAGATTAGGGAATATTTGGCAAAAAACCCAGTAGATACCTGTCTTTTTAATTTAAAAGAGATAGGTAAAATTACCGGGGGGCAAGTTGTTGAACGTAGCCGGGTGGCTATGTTTAATGGTAAGCCTAGGCTTTTCCGGGACACTCTTTATGTTCCTGTAAAAAAATTGCAGGACATGTCAATGGAGGAGTTTCAAAGTATCCGTAATGGAGAACTTGAAGCTCACAATGCCGATAGGCAAACGGCGAATGGGAAAAAGATACGAAAAGTTAGCGTATCCGCTTCTGCCGGTGTTACGGTGGGTGAAGCTGGCATTGCACCAATAACCGAGTTTAATATCGGCTACGAAACACGTAGCTGGTTAGTCGGTGCAGGTGCTGGTTGGACCCAAGCCTGGTATCCTGATAATGCCGAGTATGCGGATGCCAGGTATTCTATGCCATATTTCCAGATTAATGCTGGATATAAGGTATGGAAATCCCTTGATCACCGCAGTTACTTTGCGGTGGGTGTGAAAGGGCTTCTGGGCAATCTCCAGACTGATTCTCAAAGAGCTGATCTTTGGGGAAAATGCTGGGGGTTTGGCGGTGGGCTGACTCTCGAAGGCCTGTGGGGTCTTGGCACAAGGGGGTGGTGTATTGGTTTCAATGCCGCAGCTCTTTTGATGCCGTATAATGAAAATTATGCGCATCAGGGGATAACCGATGACATCAGAGCTTCTCTGATGTTTAAGGTTGCCAAGACCTTTTAAGGATTACGAAAAAAGAAACAGCAGACTTTGGGCAAATCCAAAAGTTTGCTGTTTTTTTTATGACTATTGATTGGAAAATGTCGCAGATCTGGAAAAAGCGGTAGAGGTGTTAACGAATCGGTTGATTTAAAGTCTATTTGTTTAAAAAAATGAGTCAAAACATGGTTACTTTGACAGAATCCACAAAAAAAGTATTGAAAACAAGAGGAAAAAATGTTATAGTAAATATGTAAAAAAATTTTTATGCGATTTGAATTATTTTGGGTATATTATAAATGTAATCCTTTATGGGGCTTGTAATACACTTAAGGTTTTTCAAATTGCTATTTAAAATGATAATAAATTTTAAATAAAATAAATATGAAAAATTTTAAAAATTTTGCCAAGGTGATAGCTATATGCATTGCTTTGGTAGGTATGTGTTCGTCGGCTACAGCTATTGCGCAGACGAATGTGTTTTCTTTATCCAATGAAGCCCAAGACGCTGTTAAAGGCTTTTTTGGTATGGAAAAAATGGAAGTGTATAAAGTAGAAACTTCCGACATCCAAGAGATCGGAAAATTTCTACTTTCAAACCCCCAAGGAGTTTGTCTGCTGGACGAAGCTTCATGGGAAGATGGAGACAGTATCTTTGTTCAACGGGTCTTTATTGGCTTGAAGGATAAAGAGAAACGGGTAATGACAACGTTCTCGTTAATTGAGAAAAAGTTGTCTCCCCGAGAGAAAGCGCAAAGGGAAATAATCTCTTCCCAAATTGTGGACTTGTCTAATGAGTCAACAGTAAAGGAAGAGATAATTGCAGGCGGTGAGGCACGTATTGGTACGGTTGCTTTTGCTGTCTATGAAGATGGTGGAGTTGATTTCTCGGCTCCAATTTCTATGGGGGCAAAAAATATCTATTACTGGCAAATTGCGCCGGTTGTAGGTATGAGCTATGACCTTGACGGTCAATGGACACCATATTTTGGTGTTGAATTGGCGCGTTGGGGAAAATCTTTCGGCGGTTATATTCAGGGTAAGCTCGGTTGGGCTTATTATCCGGAAACGGCCGAAAAGCCAGGCAAGAGTTACCTGACTGGTGGCGCACAGATGGGGCTCGGTGCTCGTCTGTGGTCTAATAACTCAGAGAATAAAAATCTTTGGGTTGGCGCTTTTGCCGATGCTATGTGGTATAGCACGGATACAAAGCGGCCTGATGGTGATGAATACCGCTGGGCGACACAGGATGGCTTGAGTGTTGGTCCTGGTGGGTTCATTAAGTGGCGTATGCCATTTTTTGAGCTGTCGCTTAATTATTCGTATACAAGAGTGCTTGGATACGATATGGCGGAATGGCACCACAATGTAGCCCTGACATTAGCGGTACCTATTGCCCTTTGGCGCAATAGTACCAAGTAGACAAAGAAAGCAGAGAAAATTGAGGGCGGTGGCTCTCTTTTCTCTGCTTTTTGTGTTTAAAGATATATTATGGATTATTGCTAGAGCGGAAGTTATAAAGAGATTTGGTTTGCGGTGGTTTGGGTATTGATTGTCAACCAGGCAATAGCTGGTGCGAACAATGGAGTAAACAGAGCAGATAACTGTGGTGTGGTATTTCACTTATTCTGCCGGCTAATAATGATAGGATTGAGGAATATATGCAGCTGTTTGGTGGTCTGGAAGATAAGTTTGTATTGGTTAATTATGTGGCATAACAGTTGTGTATGTTTTTTTTGCAGTAAACATGAGATGGCGAATAACATTTAAATACATTGTTTAAATACATCGTTCTGAAAAAGTATGGTGTTTTATGTAATCTGTTTAAGAGGAGAGATGTAAAGACAACGGATATAAAAAGTGCCCCGTTTTTTGCACGGGGCACTGTTTTGAAAAAGGGTGATTATTCTTCTTTCTTTTTCAGAGCTTCACCTAAAGCTTCACCCAAAGTTGAACCAGAAGAGTTGGCTGCGGAATATTCTTCCAGAGCTTTCTTTTCTTCTTCAATTTCATAAGCTTTTACAGAAACGCCGAGTTTTGCATTTTTGCGGTCAACGGAGGTTATTTTTGCTTCCAAAATGTCACCTTCCTTGTAACTCATCGGATCATTGTTTTCTTTGGATAAATCAGCTTTTTTAATGGTGGCGGCAATGCCCTGAACCGTTACGTGAACGCCTTTTTCATCGGTGCTGGTAACAACGGCTTTGACAATGTCTCCTTTTTTTAAGGCTTCCAAAGTCATGGCAATGTTGTTTTCAGACATTTGCTTGATGCCGAGGCTGATGCGCTCTTTTTCTACATCAACATCAATGATTTTAGCTTGTATAGTCTGTCCTTTGGCATAATCTTTAACGGCTTCTTCGCCGGATTTTTCCCAAGAAATATCGGACAGGTGAATCATGCCGTCAATTTCATCAGAGAGGCCGATGAACAAACCGAATTCGGTAATATTTTTAATTTTGCCTTCAATGACGGAATCGAGCGGATGTTTTTCAATGTATGCAGCCCATGGATTTGGTGTGCATTGTTTGATACCTAGGCTGATGCGGCGTTTTTCCGGATCAACTTCCAAAACCTTAACTTCAACTTCTTGTGAAGTGGAAACGATTTTGCCGGGATGAACGTTTTTGCGGGTCCAGCTCATTTCAGAAACGTGAACAAGACCTTCAATGCCGTCTTCAAGCTCAATGAACGCGCCATAATCGGTGATGTTTGTTACTTTGCCTTTGTAGATTTCACCGACTTTGTATTTGTCTGCGACAGTTTGCCAAGGATCATTTTCAAGTTGTTTCATGCCCAGGCTGATGCGTTGAGTGTCTTCGTTAAATTTGATAACCTGAACTTTAATTGTTTGTCCCAGAGATAGAACTTCTGCTGGATGGTTAATTCTTTTCCATGAAATGTCTGTTACATGCAACAAACCATCTACACCGCCCAAGTCAATGAATGCAC
>CAYQDC010000066.1:0-6077 GCA_964416205.1 uncultured Acetobacter sp.
TCATCTAATTTACTTGTACTAAATATATTGATAGCTTCAAAATATCGTTTGCCCTTTGCTGTTAAGATGCCTTCTTTTCCGCAAATTTGACAATGAGAATGATATTCATTTTTTACAAATATTTTTTCTTCCGTGGCTGGCTTTTCTAGAACAAAACGCAATTTTTTAATAGAAGTTTGCAGTTCTTCTCTATCGTCGAACTCTTTTTCTAACTTTAATTTACGTTTATCTATATTTTTGGGCTTGTGAAATCCACCAAAATTATCGTATTCATCTTCTTCGGGTAATTGTTCCCTATCTGAAGTAATCGCTAATTCAGACAATGATTTACCTATTTTTTGTTTCTTTTTCTCTTGCATTAACTTAAGCATCTCTTTCTGTTCTTCAGGAGAGTATTGCGCAAAAGCAAGTATATTTTCGTTTTCAATACCTTTACTTTTAATTTCCTCAATGGTGTCATTTGGTATTTTGGATATTTCATCAAGTAGTACTGAAGGGAGCTCATATTTATACCCATCTAACAAATCGCCTTCAATTAATTCGTAGGGACATTTGTATTTACCAGTCGTTGTCGGTATCCATGCAATACGTTTCAAATAATAAACTAATGTTGATTCCAGTCTTTGAGTTTGTGCACTCCCATTAGGTCTATATTCGGTATACAAACAGTCCTTGTCGTTGCAATTTAAGATGGTTTCCCACAACAACAAAGGTTCTGCGACAAGATTATTGCTTTGTATGCGTTTTAAGTTGCCCCAATCAAATTCATCTAATGTGTATGTGGATTTTAAGCAAGTATCATAGCGTTCACCAGTTGTTTTTAGCAAATGATGTAGCGGAAAACTATATGATGATAGATCGTTTGATTCTATAATTTTAGGCATTATCTTTCCGCCCAACTTAAAGAAAATTTCTTTTAATATCGGCAAATCTTCTTCAATGACACTATACTGCTCTTGAGCAAGAACAAATTGTGTTTTTTGAAAGAAGAAAGCCGATGTTTCTGACCAACAACATTCTTGTGCTTTAACTCTACAGACTTTCTCGTCGTCATTATTTGCAATAAAAATAGGACTATCTTTGAAGTCTTCAATATTGATTTCACCCGACTTATAGCTTTCTATAATTTCCATCATTTTAAGAATCATATCATCAACAGGAACGCTATCTCCAGAAACATCTGCAATCAAGTCTTCTCGCTCACACATTTCTTTAATTCCAATGGATAATAGAAACTTTTTAATTTCTCTATCTTGTGCAGAATTTTTCAGCGAAAGTTTAATATATATCGGGTTCTTCAAATAATGCTTGGGCTGATAAGCTGTTTTCAAAAATAATTTGTCTTTTGCGCGATGCAACTTTTCATCTTCCCCAAAAAGAAATGAAACATCTTGCAAAATTTCATTTCGAGTTGGTTTGTTTTGTTGTAAAAAAATATAAAACTTATTGCTTTCTCTATCTCTTGATTGTGAAAGCAAGAAATAAAGCGTCTTAAAATATTCGGCATCCTTTTGTTCGGCGAAAAGCTCGTCAAAGAAAGTATAATCTTTTTCCAATGAATCTATAAAATTTTCTATTGAGTATTTTTTAATATCAAATTGGTCAATAAAGTATTCTATGCTTGTAACAGAAGACACGGTAGGTATCCAGCTTTTATTATATAATTTTTCTAAATACTTTATAGGCAATATTGTTTTAATCTCTTTATTTGCAGCATTAAAAATGTTGCCGATAGAACAGTAATTTCCATCGTCGGTAATAAATAATTCAGTGTTTTCAAATTCTTCTTTAATACGAGTTGCAAAAATTTTATATCTGCTGTTGGGCTGGTTACTATAATCTCTCAATGTGGGCAGAGTAGAATATGCAGCATAATCAAGCATTTTAGCTTTCTTTAGCCAGTGCAATGATTCCGCCGTTAAATCAGCTAATTTGCTTATTAGTTTATCATTAGCTTCTCCATCTTCTCCTTTTGATAAGATTACATCGCGAGCAACGGTAGATGCAAACGGTGCGTTGATATGAAAATGTAAGAGGCTATCCATTTCAGTAGGGAAAAACAGACAAACCTTTCCTGCCAATGAACTATCCAAGGATAATTTATCGTTATTTTTAATAAGCCTGTAAGCAATGGATACAGGAAACAACTTTACTGCCCTGTTATTGGAATCTTTTTCCTTTACCATAAGGGGGCATTCGTCGGAAAATCTTGCCCAATATGTGATTGTTTTATCTTCAGAAGGCTTTTTTACAGTAATGGCATCAAGAAATCGTATATTGCAAATTTTATGTTCAATAAATATATAACCATTGCTGCCATCGGGAAGATAATATTGAATAGTTTCGATATGAGTTAAAAATAGAAGTGCAGTTTCGTTTAACTTATAAAACCCTTCTTCGATAATTTCTTTAACTGCATTATCGGCGGATTTTTGGGGATTATCAAAGGGAAATATAAATTGCGTATGTTTATTTTGTTTTGTATGTTGTATCCAAATAGGATTCGATATATTTTCATTATCGGGGACTATAACATTCCTAATTTTAAAATGATATTGTCCCGAATGAATTTCAGGTGTATTGGTATATACATAAACAGCTTTGAAACCCATACCGAATCTGCCGATTTGCGTAGGGTCATTAGCTTTGGGGCTCTTCCCTTTGCTTGTAATAGCTTCGATATCTTCTATATTAAAATCACGTTTAGTTCCATCATGTTCAAATATTAGTTTATCTTCGTAAAGTTGGAATGTAACTTGCGAAGCATTCATATCTTCGGCGTTTTGTAATAATTCATAAATAAAATGCGCTGGATCAGGATAGAATCCTGTATGCTGATCTAAAAAGCCTAAATCGTCGCTTTCTTGCAAGGCAAGATAAGAATTAAATTTAGCCTTCCGCAAATCTTCAAAATTGTTAAACTTACTCATCTTAATTCTCCACATGTAAAATACCCATTACGAGTTTTGTTGAAATAATATCACACTTATCGATTTCTGTTTGCAAATCGGCTTGTTTATTTTTGAATGATTGTTCTAATCGTTCAAGCTGCCCTTGCCGCATTACTTTGATTCGATTGTTTGTAGTTTTGGAAAGTTGATTTTGGATAGCTCGCACTTGTCCCTGCTGGCTCGATACCAAGCTTTCTAATTTAAATCTGATAATCTGTTGCGATTCCGACAAATATTTTTCCTTTTCAGCTTTCCATAAGGTAAAATGAATTTGCTCCAACTCATCAAATGATACAGTGGGATGTGCACCACCAAAATCAGATGAGTTATATATCAGTTTTAACATCAATTTGGAATCAAGATTATTCGATGTGATTACAATCAATTCGTTATCGGGCTTCACGCCTTTATGTTGCCATTCAAATACAATAAATGGGTATTTACCGACAGGTAATTCAGTTGTGCTTACGACTAAATCGCAACATACAGGCTCATCGGAAAAACAATTGATTGCCTGTTTTACAAGCGGATGAGTAGGCATTATAAAAGTCGTGTCTTGGTGTTCGGTCGCATATTCACCATCGAAAGTGATTTTTTCAAATGCTGTTTTGTTTGTCAAGTAGTTTTCCCAAGCTTTATATACAGGATTAACCTGTCTGTCCAACAGTAAAAAATCGTTCAAAAGAACATTTCTGTTCTCAGCATTTAATCTTAACGTTTTTAACGTGCCATCACCAAGAATGTATTGCTTGTCCGCTCCAAGGCGCTTTTCAAGATATGTTTCTACAAGTCGTGCAATAGCTTGTGCGCTTAAGTGGATATTTGTTGCATCGTGCATTTCTCGCTTCATAACTTCTTCGCTTAAATCCAAGCCAAAGAAGGTATGTTTTTCTTCTTCCAAGCGTCGTTGTTCCTGCATTTTTCGGATAGCGTTATCTGCAATCTGCAACTCTTTTTTTGCTCTCTCCTCAGGATTTAATATATATTTTTCGACGATATTGTAAATCTCTTGCGTTACTTCGCCTAAAATTTCTTCACTGTCGCCGATGGAGGAATTAAAAACTCCGATACGAGATAAACACCGTTCATAAATATCGCAGTCAATCGTCCCTTCCGTAATTATGTTGATTATGGAAATGCTTTCGCTCTTTTGTCCGTTACGGTCGATGCGCCCGATTCGCTGTTCAATCGCCTGCGGATTCCATGGCAAGTCGTAGTTGATCAGACAATCGCAGAACTGATAGTCCAATCCTTCGCATCCGACTTCGGAGAATAAAAGGACATCCAAAGAATCGTTCCGTTGTCTATCCGATTTGAATCTGTCGCGTAAAACAACTCTCTCATCATCCTTCACGCCGCCGTGAATAATGCCGACACGGATTCCTTGCTCCGAAAGTTTTTCAAAAAGATATCGCAAAGTATGGCGGAAACTGCTGAACACCATAACTTTATTATTAGGCATAGTCTGCTTATTCTTTATTGATTTAATAAGTTCTTCAACTTTCGTGTCCTCGTCGCTCATGTTTTCAGTAAATGTAAGCAATGTTTTTACGGCCTCAACAATTTGTGGAGCAGTCATCAATTCAGATGAAATCTCCGACGCGTCCTGACCCATATCTCCGTTATTGAAACCTAATTCATCAAACCGCCGTGTTAATATATCCTTAAGGAAGGGGCGCAATCCGTGAATGCAGCTTGAAGCTTGCCGCATAATAGTTGTCATCATAAAACGAATCCCGCGATCACCATGCAATTGAATCAATATGTTTGCCTGTATGCGGAGCAGTTCATTGTAGAGGGTGGCTTGATCATCTGTAAATTTAACTTTAAGGGTTTCCGGTTTTCTGACGGTAAATTCTCCGATATCCCTGCGCCGGGTACGGTTAATAATTCGGGCAAATGTATGGAGACTTTCCACATCAGTAATTAATCTTACACGCTCTTCTTGACTGATTGTGCTCTGCTTTAAAATCCTTAGGGCATTATTATAAACAGGGTTGCGCTTAAGGACAGCCGCTCCCCAGTTTGTCCTACCTGCGGCGATTAAATTGGCTAAAGCATCTCTTTGCCAATCGGAATCGTTGCTACGGATTGACTTTACCGCCTCGTTGATATAGGGATTGGGCTCTGACATATGCTCAAAGCTTTCATAATCATAAATCAAATCGGGGCGCAAAAGATGAAGTAAAACAAATAAGTCTTTATCTCCTAACTGAATCGGGGTTGCCGTCAGCATAACAATGCTTGCCGCATTTTCACAAAACATTTGCACGGCTTGATAAGCATAAGTATTTGGATTTTTTATATGGTGAGCCTCATCGATTATTACCAAATCAAATTTCGGGAATGGTTTTAAATCAGCAAAAGACTTTTTATTGAGTTTCTTGAATCCATTTTCTGTGGTTCCGCAAACTATCGCTTCATCAAAAAGGGAGTATGGTATGATGCACTTTTCATATTCGGTTGGCCATTCTTCTTCTAAATAGCACTCACTAATACAATAACGAAGTTTGTCGCCGTCTATATGGACAAACTTTTCTCCGAATTTGTCTTTCAATTCATTCTGCCATTTTTTCTCCGTAATCAACGGGCGGGGGCAGATGACGAGAACAGATTTTATATCAAAACGGGCTTCAAGTTCTTTGAGTATCAGACCCGCCTCAATTGTTTTTCCTACACCAACGCCGTCAGCTATTAAAATGCGTGGGCTTTCAGATTTTATGATTTTTAATACAGGCCGAAATTGATAGGGTATATAATCAATTTTTGAGGAATTGAGCGAGTATAAGGAGTTTATATTCGGATTCAGTAAAAGCCGTGCCGTGAAAAGAGAGTTTATATCTTTTGCGGTGGAATTTAATGGTTTGTTTTCTATATTTGCAGGCCTTATCTGTTCGGGATAAAAGCTAACTTTTTTGCCGTCTATAAGCGTAATGTAACGAGTGGTGCCATTATATTCTTCAATAGAAATTATTGCACCTATTTTGCCGTTGTATTTTACTTCTATCGTGTCGCCAATTTTAAACATGCTTTATTCCTCAATTTTATATTAGCACATAATATATGACAAATATAGTCATATTTAAAAAATTTCTTTTATAAATCCAAACTATTTTGGTCGAGCAA
>CAYQDC010000067.1:0-5806 GCA_964416205.1 uncultured Acetobacter sp.
TCTACTAGTAGCTGGTTAAGAGTTTGTTCACGTTCGTCATTGCCACCACCCAATCCAGCGCCGCGATGACGTCCTACGGCGTCTATTTCATCAATAAACAGCAGGCAAGGTGCGTTCTTTTTGGCTTGTGCAAACATATCGCGGACGCGTGATGCCCCAACACCAACAAACATCTCAACAAAATCCGAACCAGAAATAGAGAAAAAAGGAACGTTTGCTTCACCGGCTACGGCTTTGGCCAGCAAAGTTTTACCCGTTCCCGGAGGGCCGACGAGCAAAACACCTCTCGGAATCTTACCACCAAGGCGTTGAAATTTTTGTGGGTCTTTTAAGAAATCAATAATTTCTTCTAACTCCTGTTTGCTTTCATCAGCGCCGGCGACATCGGCAAAGGTTACTTTTTTTGTATTTTCGATCAATCTGGCACGGGATTTGCCAAAACTCATGGCTTTGTTGTTGCCAGAGTTTGCCTGGCGCATGAAGAAAATCCAAACGCCGATGAGCAACAACATCGGGAACCAGGAAATGACAATGCTCCAGAATGTGCTTTCCGATGTGTCTATTGGTTTGGCTTCAATCTTTACGCCTTGTTTACGCAGAGTTTCTACCATGCTCGGGTCAAACGGTGCATACGTGCGAAATTCGGTGCCATTGACATAAGATCCGTAGATGTCATTGCCGATAATGGTTACAGAATCAATCTGATTGCTTTCGGCTTTGTTCATAAATTCTGAAAAAGCAATCGGCGCGACAGCATTTTTTTTGGCTCCGGGCACTATGCCGTTCATGATGATGCTTAGCAAAATGAAGGCAATGAGCCAGAATAAGATACTTTTCGTCGGTTTCATATTTTGATTTTTCCCTATATATCGTTAAAACCGCAAAATGCGGGTTTTTGCGTTTATAGCGCTAATTTACTATATAGAGAGGAAAAGGTTAAAACTCAATAGCAATTTTTGATTTTACGATGGATTGGGGGTAGATTTAATCATTTTGTTTGCAGTTTTGGTATGTTTTTAAGACAAGGTATGGATTTTGTTATGAGCTAAGCTGTGTCTGGAAGTTGAAGATGGGGATTTTTTTGCCGCAATTCGGTAATTCTTTGCGTATTTTTTGAAATTTTTGTTTTTCCATCATCTACTTTTCATTCTGTATTACTATAGTGTAGTACGGAATTCGGTGATTGCCAAAAGATGTGTGTGCGCGGAGAAAGTGATGTCGTTGGTCAGGCATGGCGCAGTTTGAAAATGCCATTTTCATAACCTTGAATGGTTTTATCGGTTTGCGCCATTTCCAGTCTCTTTTCCGCCAGGGCGACATATTCACGTTCCCGTTCAATGCCGATATAGTGGCGGTTTAGTTTGGCAGCAGTTACCGAAGTGGTGCCGGAACCTAAAAAAGGATCAAAAACAACATCGCCTTCGTTACTGGAAGCCAATATCAGCTTGGCTATCAGTTTTTCCGGTTTTTGGGTGGGGTGAGGGGTGTTTTCGGCCATGGACCAAAATGGGATGGATATGTCTGTCCAGAGATTAGATGGCGCGGTCAGGCGATATTTACCGCCCTCTATTTCTTCGTCTTCCTGCCAGTCTTTTGGGGTGCCATTGTTGTCTTTATACGGTGCCAATACTGGGCGTTTCAGTTTGACGGCATTCAGATTAAACGTGTATTCTGACGATTTGGTAAAAAACCATATATCTTCCAGGCAATTTTTCCAGTTGTTACCGGAGCTGCGCCCTTTTTCCCGTTCCCATGTAATGCGGTTTTTCAGTAAAAAATATTTGCCGGCGATCTCAGGAATGGCTATTGACGTGTTCCAATCTGAACATATATACAGGCTGCCGTTTGGCTTTAAAGAGATGAAAATTTCTGCCAGCCATTTATCCATCCAGTGTTTGTAGTCGTTCCAATCCATAGACTTAAATTCTTTGGTGCCAAATTTTTTTGTCAGATTGTATGGCGGGTCAACGATGACTAAATCGGCAAAATTGGTTGGCAAAAATTTTAGAGCTTCAAAAGTGTCTTGCCAGATAGTTTTGTTGATGATGTCATGTAGTTTGGCTTTGCTGGACAAGGTAATGGCACGCGAAGAGTATTCGGCGATTTCCGACTCCGATAAGACGAGGGTTTTATTACGAGGAGCCGGGGTGCCCTTCATTTTTATTTCTCTTCGCCGAATTTGTTGTTGACCAATTGCGTTATGATGTCAATAGCTTTTTGTGCATCGGCGCCCGTTGCGGAAATTTTAATGGTTGTTCCTTTGGAAGCGGCCAGCATCATCAGACCCATGATGGAGTTGCCTCCTACGGTCAGACCTAAGCGTTCAACTTCAACGTTTACATTTAGTTCATCTATTGCTTTGACAAAAGCTGCGGCGGCACGCGCGTGTAATCCTCGTTCATTCTGAATTTCCAATTCTACAGAAATTTTATCATTCATTTTATGTTTCCCAATTTTGGCTTTATTTTCCCAGAAGCTCAGATGCTATTGTTATGTATTTAATACCGGCTTCTTTGGCACAGGCAACGGCTTCTTTGAGTGGTTTGTCTTTTCTTAAGGAGCTTAATTTTACAAGCATAGGCAGATTGATTCCGGCAATAACTTCAATATTTGCATGATCCATAATTGAAATGGATAGGTTTGAGGGAGTACCCCCGAACATATCTGTTAATACTACTACGCCATCGCCGTTGTCTACATCTTGTACTTTATGCAGGATATCTTCGCGACGAATATTCATATCATCGTTTGGACCGATGCAGGCAGTGGCTATTTGCTGTTGAGGACCGACAATATGTTGCATTGCTGATAGAAATTCATCGGCCAGGCGACCATGTGTTACCAATACTATTCCAATCATTCTATTTTTCTCCGCTTTTCCATATTTTAACGGCACCGAAAGCTTCTATCAGTTCGGTTTTACTTTTTATGCGTTCTATTTCGTCAGCGCGGGTTTGACGGCCTCTAAATGCAATTTCTTCTACCATTTCAACCGGAACACCATAGGTTCTTTCTACTGTTTCACCGGATAATTCAATAATCATAACAAATTCCGATTCGGCCAAAATTTCCGCTGTTTCGGGATTGATACCGTCAAGTTTAACGGCCAGACATCTATCGCGTTTTAATAAGGCGGAACTTTTGCCATCAAATTCCAATATTGGGTTTACCGGTTCATCTTTGCGAGTATCAATGAATATTGCCAGTTCACCGAATTTGTTTTCAATAATTTCAAAAAAATCCTGTTTTTCAATAAGGGTGTAATATTGATTTTCCATAGCCAAACCTTTGTATTTTTACTTATCAACGTTGTTCAGAATATCACAAAACTTTATAAGTGTCAATTATGTTTCGCAGCATTAGGTATTTTCATTGTCGTTTTGTTGGGAGGTGCGTTTTTCGGATGCTGTTGAAGATTTCTGCACCAGGTCGGATAGTTTTTTGTTTGTGGTGCGGCGACCGGATTTTTTTAATAATAGTTTTGCTAAATTTGTTTCTGAGTTTTCGCTGTTCAATTCATCCGCATTTGGAGTGAGGTAGTCGTTCAGAGAACTTTCTGGCAATCTACTTTGTGCTTTTTTCTGACCCTTCATGGCGTCAGGCCTTTTTTTTCTTTCAGTTCTCCGTTTAAATGTAGTGGTTTGGAAATTTTTTGTTTTAATGTCCGATGGTGAATTGGGGGAATATTGTTTGCGGTGGCATTTATCAGATGTGTATTCTAGTTGGTCGAAGCGGGGGGATAAATTGGCTTCCTTCGCGGTAAGTGTCGTACTGAGTATGGTATTCAATTTTCCGGCAAGCTGTTGTTCCTTGGTGGTACGAATCGTTTCTATTTCTGTTTGTCGGCGGGTGTTTTCCGTTTTTTCTTCTTCTTCTTCTTCTTCGTTGAACAGGTTGATATTGAAAAATTCCGGCAGTGTGTTGTCGTCGTCTTCTTCATATACTTCTCTTATTTTTTGATGTAGGCGCCGCAAAGCTTTGTCTGTAAGTTTGGCTCGTCTGGACAGCCGGTTGCTTATGCGGAGAGTATCTGAGGCGGATTTTTTGTTCCAGTCAATAATCTTTTTTTTGTTAGGTGCCAATTTTTTGTTTTTCTCGGTCATTGAACAAGCTCCTTTTTTTATGACGGGTGTTGGTGCGAGAGGTGCTATTTTTAGCGATATGTAATCATTAAAGATGAATCTGCCAAGATAACCGGTGTTACCAATGTTTTTTGTTTATTTTTCATTTTGAGGGTAAATTGGGTACAGGCGGTTATATGTTTTAACATATCTTCACGGAAAGTTTCCCAATTGTCCAACTCCGGAAGTCGTTTTTTTTGCATATCCAGTAGTTCCCGCAAAGAGGGTTGTACGTCTAAAGCCGTAGCGTTTATATCCCATAATTTTATAAAGGCCGAATTGTAAATTTTTAGTTTTAAATTCGGGGCAAAGATTACAATCGAATCGCTGATGTTGTCTAGAATGCCACGTTGTACGGACATTAAGTCGCTGAGGCGGCGGGCATCGGCTAGACGGTCGGATATGTCCTCGTAAGCAATAATTGTTCCGTATGGGTGAGGAGCACGGATACGTCGGAAAGTACGGCCGTCTGGTATGTAAAGCAAATCTTCCCGCTGTTCTGTCAAGGCGTCAAGGGCCTTATTTTCTTCATCTTTATAAGCATTGAAATCTGAAACTTCTGGCAATGTGCGCTGTTCGCGAATCTTATCTAAGAACAAATTATAATGAGGCGGGTTGTTTAGAAAGTCCGGAGGAAGTCCCCATAGTTTTAAAAATGCAGTGTTACCGAATGTGAATTCATGCTTTGTGCTTACGATACAAAAGGCTGTATCTAGTGAACTTAAAATATCCAGATGTGTTTCCAGATGGACTTGATAGGTGCGTTTGGCTTCATCAAAATTGGTAATGTCTATCAGAGAACCGATGATGTATGATGTTTTCTGTGACGAATCGTAATAAGGGGTTTCGGTTATTTCGTATTTTTTTAATTCGCCATTATGCAGGATGTTAATATTTTTTTTCTGCGTGGTGTTTGATTCGCAAGCGTTTTTTGCCATTTCCAACAGGTTGGTGGTGTTACCTAAGTCGTGCAGAACCGAATTTTCTAGCGTGACGTCTTTGAAGTTTTTCAGTCCCAGCAGATCTAAATAGTGGCGGTTTAAAATTCGGAGGTTTAATTTATTGTCACGTAGCCATACTGGGCAGGGAAGATTGTCTATCAATATTCGGTAATCTTCCATTTCTTTGCGGCAAGAAAGAGCTTCTTCGGTAGCGCGGTCAATAAATTCTGTTTCGTGCGTGATGTCACGGAACCATAGGCAGTTGCTTTCTATTTTAGAATCGGCAGAACTGATGCGACAGCCAGATACAACGAAGATTTTTCTGTTTTGGCTGCGGGCGATGGTTTCAAAGCTCAAACCGTTTTTTTGCAATGTGAGGTACTTGTTATTTAATTTTTCAGCGTCGCCACGTACAAATACGGAAAAAACCTCTGCTACTGTGCTTTTTTCTCCGTTTTTTAAGTTGAGCAACGTGGCCAAGCGGCGTGAGCAGTATTGGTACTCTTTATCTTTGTAAACAGAGCCGGTTAGGTAACCGTCTTTGGCAGCATAGAGCATTTCTTCATAATAGCTGTTGGCCAGATCCTGTTTGGATAGTTCGTGTTTCATTTTGCGGTTGCGGTGAAACAAAACGATGGCTAATAACGGAAAACATAAACTTATGGTCAGCCAGATATAAAGAAGGATGGTAATGGTTTCTATGCTCATTTTGGTGCTTTCTTTTTCAGCCGGTTAGGTGTAAAA
>CAYQDC010000068.1:0-5769 GCA_964416205.1 uncultured Acetobacter sp.
TCTTTGGAACAAAAGCAAAAATAAAGGGAGCAACAGGCTCCCTTTATTTTACACTACTATATGATACGAGTTATTATGCACTTGAAAAACATATATAAAGTAGGAGAGCTAAGAGAAAATTCAACTTGTAAGGAAGCTTTACAAGTTCAAAATGAAGAGTCCCAAGGCAAATAAGTCGAAACATCAAGCTTTTAGAAATAAAAAAGCACCATTGTTATGGTGCTTTTGGGTTGGTACGCCCGAGGCGATTCGAACGCCTGACCCACAGCTTAGAAGGCTGTTGCTCTATCCAGCTGAGCTACGGGCGCATATACATTTTTTTACTAGATGATTTGTCTTGATTTGTAAAGAGTTTTTTTGCGATTGAAGTATTTTTTTATAATTTTTCGGCAAAACAGGTGCTTATTATGTTTTAACAGGTGTGAGGTGCCTGGTTACAGGAGAAAGGCGTGGTTTTTTGTATTGCTTTAACGGCCGGAACGTTCTTTCAGCAGATATAGCTGTATCGAGGAAAGCGAATATGAGGCATTGGCAACCGGCTCCTGTGGTTCTGCAGTCTGTTCTTTGGTGGCAGTTTGTTCTATGGCGGTTGTCTGCTCTTTCGTGTCGGTTTGTTCGTTGGTGGTAGTATTTTCGTGTTGGCGTTTTTCTTCCAGCCGAGAGGAGAAATGTGACAGTGTGCCGATATTGTATGTTTTCCCATTATTGTCGGTAACAATGGAATATTCAGTATTGGGTATTTTGGTTTCAACCAAGCCGTCGGTGTATTTTATTGAGCTGGAATCCCCCAACAACAGGGCTTTTAATTTTTGGTCAGCTTCGGGTGAGCGGTTGACAATGTCGATAAAGGCTTTTTTCATGTATTTGTCTTTTTCTTCATCCGTAAGCAGGCCTTTCTTTTCCAGATATTCGTTGACGGCGAACACTTCTTCGCCGGACGGTTCGGAGGCTAAAAAAACCTTTACAAATAAGTTCTGAAATTCCTGGTCGGTGCTTGGTTCCGCTAGTGGGGAGGTAATGTCGGTTAAAGCCTGTTTTATGTATTTATCTTGTTCTTCCGCACTGGTTATGCCGTTATTTTTCAGCCAGCTTTCGACGGCCGATGCATTTTCTTCGGATAACTCTGTATTGTTAGTTATGGCAACCCCAAACTTCAGGGCATTTTCCAATTTGATGGCTTCTTCTGCGGACATTGTATTTAATAAATCCTCACAATCGGTCAGGTCGACGGTCGTGTTATTGCCGATATAGATATTTTGCAACATTTCGTTGGAAAGTTTAGCGAAATCTTTATCTGGATTTTTCTGATTGTTGGCGAGGCGGAGCCTGAATGAAAAAGTAGGGGCCAGCTGGCAGCCATATATCATGGCTGCGCTACTGAGGTGTTGCTCATAATAGGATTCTTTGTAGTTGTTTTCCCAGTTTTTGGCGGAGGCGGCGACAATTTTGCGAACCATTTTCGGGTCATCGGGAGAAAAGTCGTTGCCGTCCATTGCTTCTCTGAGCCCTGGGTACATGTCCAGTATGTTTTCTAAAGGCATCGTTATGGTTTTTTCTTCCCCACCTTTGTTGGTTGTATATTCAAAAGTTTTAGCACCATGTTTTTTGAGTTGGGTGTATGCATTGGCAGTAGACAAGTATTGGACGGCATTAGCGGTGGTTTCGGTCAAACGGTCGGTGCGGAGAGTATTGGCAATGGAACGGTTTACATCATACATGCCGTTGTGGTTGGCGTGTCTTTTGTGAAGAGCTTCGTGGTAGGCAGTGCTGTTTTCTGCCATCGGGTTTTGGTTGGCATATTCTTTTTCATATAAGTTTTCTGATTGGATGGTATGCGGCAGAAGGTGGATTGAGTCGATTAGGGGTAAGTAGTAAGCAAGACGGTTATCATTATCTGTTGTTTTCTCTCGTATAATATTGCGTAAATAATAGCTTTGGTTTGGGGGGAGTTCGTCATATCGGCTGCCGTCAAAGAAATTTTTATACGTTTCTCCATCTATAATGCTACCGTTCCATTTTCCGATGTGGCAATCTTTGGGGTTAATGGCGGGGGCTGTTACCGGAGTGTTTAGCTGTTGCTCTATGGCTAGTGCTGCGGTAAGGTTGGCATCAATAAGTTGCGGGTCTTTTTTTATTGTGCAAGCGTCCAGCCTTGCCTGTGTGGCATCCCGGCGTATGTCCTGTTTTAATTCCGTTCGCAGGTTTTGTTTTTCAATATCTGTTAGTGATGTTTCTGGATAAGGCATGGCTACGCTCCGATATATAACAATAATTGTTTCTTATTAATTAAAGTACCACAATTTTGCCCGGGTGTCAACAGGATTGAATGTGGAACAGAAGCGAAGAAAAAGCGATTCGGGGCGATGCTTTAAAACACATTTAAATTAAAAAATGTTTAAAATAATGATTGACTTCATAAAAAAGGTGGTCTATGTTGAGGCAACTTATCCAGGGCGCATTTGTGCCCTTGGTCTGTTTTGTCTTTAATAATCTTGGGCGGGAAATGAAAAATTAAGCCGCCGGAGAGGCGAGAGGCAAGTCTGTGCGATCGGTTTTGTATCTGCAGGTGGCGTTTCGGTGCCGATGTTGCGAAGGCGGTCGTGTTAATAATTAATAATTTAACTTTAAGGAAATTTGTGATGCCTACAATTAATCAGTTAATTCGTAAATCACGAACACCGAAAGAGAAGAGAAACAAAGTCCCGGCTTTGGATGCCTGCCCGCAAAAAAGAGGTGTTTGTACAAGGGTTTATACAACGACCCCGAAGAAACCGAACTCCGCTTTGCGTAAAGTGGCACGTGTCCGTTTGACCAATGGCTCTGAAGTAATCAGCTATATCCCTGGTGAAGGTCATAATCTTCAAGAACACTCAGTGGTGCTGATTAGAGGAGGCCGTGTAAAGGACTTGCCTGGTGTTCGTTATCATATTATTCGTGGTACCTTGGATACTCAGGGAATTGCCAAACGTCGTCAACGTCGTTCGCTGTATGGCGCTAAGAGACCGAAATAAGGAGTATAAAAGATGTCACGTCGTCATAGTGCTATAAAAAGAGTTGTACTGCCTGATGCGAAATATAATGATCAGGTTGTTGCAAAGTTTATTAACAATGTTATGGAACAGGGCAAAAAGGCTGTTGCGGAAAAAATTGTTTATTCCGCTTTTGACATTATGGCTCAGAAATCAAAGCAGGATGCTTTGAAGGTGTTCCATGAGGCTATTGAAAATGTTAAACCCGTTTTGGAAGTTCGTTCGCGTCGTGTCGGTGGTGCAACGTATCAGGTTCCGTGCGAAGTGCGGGCTGACCGTCGTCAGGCGCTGGCTATCCGTTGGATTATTGCGGCGGCCAAAAAACGTTCGGAAACAACCATGACGGACAAGCTTGCAAATGAATTGCTGGATGCTTTTGCCAACCGCGGTGCTGCCGTTAAGAAACGTGAAGATACCCATAAAATGGCTGAAGCAAATAAAGCCTTTTCTCATTACAAGTTTTAATATTACGGGAAACATAAGACAATGGCTCGAACACATTCTTTACAAATGTACAGAAATATCGGTATCATGGCGCATATTGATGCCGGTAAAACTACCACTTCAGAACGTATTCTTTATTATACCGGGTTGACGCATAAGATCGGCGAGGTTCATGACGGTGCCGCTACGATGGACTGGATGGAACAGGAACAGGAACGCGGTATTACAATTACTTCCGCAGCGACGACCTGTTATTGGAAAGGCTATCGTATTAACTTGATCGATACACCGGGACACGTTGACTTTACGGTTGAAGTTGAACGTTCTTTGCGCGTTTTGGATGGTGCCATTACGGTATTTGATTCGGTTGCAGGTGTTGAGCCGCAATCCGAAACTGTTTGGCGTCAGGCCGATAAATATAATGTTCCGAGGATTTGCTTTTGCAACAAGATGGACAGAATCGGCGCGAACTTTTTCCGCTGTCTGGATATGATTGTTGACCGTCTGGGAGCACGGCCTTTGGCTTTACAGTTGCCTATCGGTGCCGAATCCGATTTCAAGGGAGTGGTTGATCTGTTGACGATGAAAGCAGTCGTTTATATGGGTGACACGGCAGATTCTCCGATAGAAATTCAGGATATTCCGGCAGAGCTTAAAGATAAAGCCGAAGAATATCATGCCAAGCTGGTTGAAATGGCAGTCGAAATGGATGACAAAGCCATGGAAGACTATTTTGAAGGCAAGGAGATTTCTCAGGAAACGTTGAAAAAGTGCATTCGTAAGGGTACTTTGTCCATGTCTTTTGTTCCAGTTTTGTGCGGAACTGCTTTTAAGAATAAAGGTGTACAACCGTTGCTGGATGCTGTTGTGGATTATCTGCCATCTCCGTTGGATTTACCTGATGTGGAAGGTGTTAAGCCGGGAACTGACGAGGTTATTACCCGTAAGGCTGATGATAAAGAGCCGCTGGCGGCTTTGGCTTTTAAGATTATGAACGATCCGTTTGTTGGTTCGCTGACTTTTACGCGTATCTATTCTGGTACATTGATGGCTGGTTCTTATATCTATAACTCGGTTAAGGACAAGAAAGAGAGAATCGGGCGTATGCTGTTAATGCATTCTAATAAAAGAGATGATATTAAAGAAGCTTATGCTGGTGATATTATTGCCCTGGCCGGATTGAAAGATACAACGACCGGTGATACGCTTTGCGATGCGTCGCATCCGATTGTACTGGAAAATATGGAATTTCCGGAGCCGGTTATTGAACTGGCAGTTGAGCCGAAAACCAAAGCTGATGTTGAAAAAATGGGTCTGGCTCTGTCCAGGCTGGCTATGGAAGATCCGTCGTTTAAGGTTTCTTCTGATCCTGATTCAGGACAGACCATTATTAAAGGTATGGGTGAATTGCATCTTGACATTATTGTTGACCGTTTACGTCGTGAATTTAAGGTTGATGCTAATGTCGGCAATCCTCAGGTTGCTTATCGTGAAACAATTACCCAGCTTTGTGATATTGAGTATACCCATAAGAAACAATCTGGCGGTGCGGGACAGTTTGCGAAGGTTAAAATCAAATTTGAGCCGATGGAAGGGCATACCGGATTTGAATTTAACAATACGGTTGTTGGCGGTAATGTTCCGAAAGAATATATTCCGGGTGTTGAAAAAGGTTTGCGTTCAGCAATGGATGCTGGTGTATTGGCCGGGTATCCGGTAACAGGCGTTAAATGCACGTTGTATGATGGTGCATATCATGAAGTTGATTCTAATGTTATGTGCTTTGAAATTGCTGCGCGCGCTGCTTTCAGAGAAGGTATGCGCCAGGCTAAACCGGTTCTGCTTGAGCCGATTATGAAGGTTGAGGTAGTTACGCCGGAGGAATATATGGGTGATATTATCGGTGATTTGAACTCCAGACGCGGTTTGGTTAACGGCATGGATCAACGTGGCAATGCCCGTGTTATTGATGCTCATGTTCCGCTGGCCAATATGTTCGGCTATGTCAATACGTTGCGTTCCCTGTCGCAAGGGCGCGCTCAGTTTACGATGTTGTTCGACCATTATGCCGAAGTTCCGCGGGAAATTGCCGAAGGTATTAAGGCCAAGAATGCTTAATTTTAACGAGAAAGGTCGTTCGGCGTAGCCTACGGTCTTTCTTTGGTTTTTTGAAGTGCTTTTTCAGATGAAAGAGTGCGCGAAGGATAAGAATTTTTATTGATAATTTAGGAGAAAATAAAGATGGCAAAAGAGAAGTTTGAACGCAGTAAGCCACACTGCAACATCGGCACCATCG
>CAYQDC010000069.1:0-5587 GCA_964416205.1 uncultured Acetobacter sp.
AAGAACGCGGATCCGTTCTTTCTACCGGTTTAACAGGAATTGGTATTTTTAAGAACTCGGCAGTTGTTGCCCGTACCAGTTTTTCTGATCTCCAGTTTAAAGATTTGCGTGGCATGAAAGATCCCGTAACCGGTGAGTGGAAGCCGATTTCCGTATATCTTTCGGTTAATCAGACCGATGCACAGGCCTTAAACCCGATTAGTGCAACCTTTATTGATTTAATGAGTGCATATTTGATTTCTAATCCGCCGAACTCTGTAAATCGCTCTGATGGTAAAATGGGACCATTCCCCACATTATTCGTGCTTGATGAGTTCCCACAGATGCCAAAATTAAAAGCGGTTATTGATGGGCCGGCAGTCGGCCGTGGTCAAAAAGTGGCATATCTTTTAATCGGACAAGATTTGGGGCAAATTTCTGGTAAATATGGAAAGGATGATCTTGAAACGGTTATTTCAACCACAGCTTGCAAAGTTATTCTCTCGCAGAACAACGAACAAACAGCACAGCGTTTTTCCAAAATGATTGGTAATAAAACGGTACAAACAACATCTTACAGCCGTAACGAAGGAAGTTTGGCAAAAGAATACAATCCGTTTGCTAAAAATGTCAGTTATCAATTACAGGGTGTATCGGCAATCAGTGCTAATGACTTGTTAAGTTTACCAATGCTAAAACAGGTTGTCTTGATGCAGGGTTCAATTGAAACGCCGATTATGGCAGATGCACCGCGTTTTTATTTGGATAAAAAAATGTTGGCTATGTCCAAACTTCCGCATTCTCCATGGGTGCCAGACTGGATTGTTGCCCAACGCTCAGATGAGAATGAGGATATTTTGGCAAAATTGGGCATAGATTATGACCCGAACGCAGAAGAGGAAACAGCAGGATTTGAAGAAGACGAAGCATAAAAAAGTACCAGAAGAAATCAAGAAGATTTCACTGTGGACTTCTTTAAAAGGAAGTGCAAAATTTGTATGGCACTTTAAACGAACCTTTTTACTATGGTGCCTAGCAAATTTTGCCTTTTTATACTTGTTTCGCCTTATTCCAAACGGCTGGACTAATTCGTTAAGCATTTTATGGCTGGTGGCCTATTATGTTTTTTGGTGCGTTTTCGTCAGGCATATCCAACAGCATCCGCCGTATTTTTCGCTGATTAGAATATTTAACGGTTTAATACCAATCAGCAAAATAATGTTTATTAACATTCTGATTTATTTGTTGTTGGTAGTGGCACCCTATATACCATTATTTATGGGCTTCAGGGATAAATATCTGGAATTTTTTGAAAAGTATATGGCTATTTTGCAAAACAATGATTCACTGCCCGGAAAAACATCATTTTATTTGTTAATGATATTGCTGTCACCATATACCATAAGTCGCCCATATCTGGCTTGGATATCTTCGCTGATTGGCAAAAGTCGCTCTATAATGGAAGCCTACCGGAAGACACACGGAAATTACTGGAATTTTGTGTTTTGCGCCATTATTATGAGTATTGTTTTCGCTTTATCATATTGTATAGATATCAAATATGATATAAATACACTGCTATTTGTAATGACTGTCTTACCAGTATATTTTAACGTCATCTTTATTGATATTTATAAAACTTTTTATAAACGCAAAAGAAACGGGAAACAAACCAGAATTAAGACTGCGTCAATTGATTAAATTCCGATTCGGATATAATTTTGACACCAAGTTCTTGTGCCCTGGCTAGTTTGGAACCGGCATTTTCTCCGGCAACAACATAATCTGTGTGTGCGGAAACAGAACCGGAAACTTTAGCTCCAAATGCCAGAGCTTTGCTCTTGGCCTCACTTCTTGTCAATGTTGTCAATGTGCCGGTAAAAACGATGATTTTTCCAAAAATTTCAGAAGATGTATTTGTAATTTCCTCAAAATTTTCAATTTTAACCACACTAAGAAGTTCATTGATAATATCAATATTATGTTTTTCTTTAAAAAACTCAACAATGTCTTGTGCCATTGCCGATCCTATACCGTCAATACTGACCAGTAATTGCAAATCCTGTTGCACCATAGCATTCATAAAAGCGCTAAAAGTACGGTAGTGCCTGGCAATTAAGTAAGAAGTAGCCGTTCCGACTTGACGAATACCAAGCGCGTAAATAAATTTTTGTAAACTGATATTCTTACTTCTATTAATAGCCTCAAATAACTTGCGGACAGACTTTTGTCCCCAGCCTTCTCGTCTTTCCAAATTCAGAGACAGTTCGGCAGAAAATAAATCAGACGGGGTATTCCTTTCTTCCAATTTAAAAATATCATACGGTGTTTTAATAATACCTTCTTTATAAAAATCCTCAATAACTTTATCACCGAGTCCCTCTATGTTAAAAGCCTCACGGGATACAAAATGTTTAAGCCTTTCCACGATTTGTGCCGGACAGGAAAGACCACCTGTACATCTGCGAACAGCCTCATCTTCTTCTCGAATAGCATGTGCACCGCATTCAGGACAAATTGCCGGAAATTGAAACTCAGACAAAACTCCTGTCCGCTTATCCTTTAAAACGGAAACAATTTGTGGAATAACATCTCCGGCGCGCTGTACAACCACCATATCGCCGATACGAATATCTTTGCGCTTTATTTCATCTTCATTGTGTAATGTTGCGTGTGAAACTAAAACGCCACCGACATTAATCGGCTCAAGATCTGCCACAGGTGTTAATGCACCGGTACGGCCAACTTGGATTCTGATATTATTAAGCTTGGTAATGGCCTGCTCTGCAGGGAATTTATGTGCAATAGCCCATCTCGGTGTCCGAGTCAGAAAACCGAGTCTTTTTTGCAATTCTAGGTCGTTGACTTTGTAGACAATACCATCAATATCGTATGGAAGAGTTGCTCTTGTTTCCATTAAACTCTCAAAACTGTCCATCAGCTCTTTATAATTATGACAAACTTTATTATACGGATTAACGGGAAAGCCTAGGCTCTGAACATAATTAAGAAATTCTTCCTGGGTGTGCCAGAAAACATCTGAAACTTCCCCCCAGGTATAAACCAAAAAACTGAGTTTACGCTCTTTTGTAATACGTGCATCAAGCTGTCGGAGAGAACCGGCCGCAGCATTGCGTGGATTCGCAAAGGTTTTTTTATGATTTGCTTCATTTTTTTGATTAAGATTTAAAAAATCCTGCTTTGACATAAAAACCTCACCACGCACTTCAAAAATCTGCGGCACATTTTTATCAATGTATAGAGGAAATTCGTTAATAGCTTTCAGATTTTCTGTAATATCTTCTCCGATTTTACCGTCACCTCGTGTTGAACCCCGCGTAAATATACCATCAATATAAAGGGCAGAAAAAGACAGACCATCCATTTTAGGCTCTGAGGTAAAGGTTATATCAGCACTACTGTTTAAAAAGCGTTTGATGCTCATGATAAAATCTAACAGTTCTTCTTTGTTGAAAATATCAGCCAGTGAAAGCATAGGAACCGACAATTCCACCTTTTTAAATTCACTTTTAACCATCGCACCAACCCGTTTAGAAGGGCTGTCTGCACGAATAAGATATGGAAATTTAGCCTCCAGAGCATCGTTTAATCGACGTAGTTTATCATAGCTGGCATCATCAAGATAAGGCGCATCATTTTGATAATAAGCTATATCGGCTTTTTCTATTTCCTGCGCCAGATAAGCAAGCTGTTTTTCAGCTTCTTCTTCCGAAATATTTTTAATATCAATCATAACGCCTCCGAAGTCTTATTTTGCTGAAAATATATAAAATCGGTTGACAGGTTGCCAGATATATTATAATTTATCTTCAATTTTTTAAGGAAAGATATGCAAAAGGTTTTTGACATAAAACAACTCAAGCAAAAACGTACGGGATATTTTATTCCGCCGTTGTCTTGATGTTGTCATCAACAAAGCAATATCTGGATCATGCGAGCGGGTACATCCCGCTCTTTAATTTTGTAAGAAAGCAGAAAGATGTCAACAGAAATAAAAATATACCAGGTAAACGGAAAAGAAGTTTGGGTTGGAAACTTATATAAAATAAACGGTCGGAAACAGTTAGACCCGATTCATTTTTATATACGCCCTCTTAATCAGAATGACGCTTCAGCCATGTACGAACTTTCCGCAGATATATATAAGAATTTGCGTTCGGGAGAAGAATGTTTTATTCACAAACATACGCAACAATATTTTTATGATGTTTTCCAAAATCCGCAAATATTTTATAATGGTGTATTTGTTGGTAAACAGCTGGTAGGCATGTCTTATCTGAAAATATGCCACAACAAAGCAGAATTGGAAGAGGAGCTGCCAAATGCAGAATTTAATTTTTTTGCAGCTACACGCAACAACGGAAAAAACCTTGTAGGATCTTTAGGTGCCGATTCTGTATTGCCTGCCTATCGGGGAAATTCTCTAAACAGCATAATGATAAATTATCGCCTGAAACAGGCTGAACAGATGGGATGCTCCGACTGCACATCAATTATTGACCGCAAAAATAAATGGAATATGTCGCCTTATTTTGGCAATAGGTTTAATCTGTTTGCTACAGCAATAGATCCTTCGGATGGCGGGCAAATTTCTCTGCTACATAAACCGTTTGGCCATAATACGGTATTATCCTGTTTTAAACCGAGAATTTCATTACCTTATGAACGTTTAGATGTAATAGATCGCTTGTTGGCAAAAGGATTTATTGGTATTGAATTTAACAAAGAACACGGAGAAGTTTCATTTGCCCATTCTTTCTATTACCAAACAGAAAAGAACATTTTTGACAACATTATCCTGCACCAGGCGTATGCACGCACCAAGAGAAGAATATAAGGATTTTTAACCATTGAAATTAAAATTTTTGTTGCTAAAAATAATAATTACATTAACATACGCAACGAAACATTAATTTTAATTGGAGGCAGCCATAGCTACAGAAAATAGAAATGCGCCAGTACGGGAAAATGACGGGCCGCGCATTAATCGTGAAATAAAAGCAAAAGAAGTACGTTTAATCAATTATGATGGCGAGAATTTAGGTGTTGTTTCTCTAACTGAAGCACTAAAAGCCGCACAGGAAGTCGGATTGGATTTGATAGAAATATCACCTCAGGTAACACCGCCGGTATGTAAGATTCTGGATTACGGTAAATATAAATATGAGATGCAGAAAAAGAAAAATGAAGCCAAAAAGAATCAAAAAGTTGTCAGTATAAAAGAATTGAAATTACGCCCAATGATAGATACGCATGATTATGAAGTAAAAGTCAAACAGGCTAAAAAATTTCTGGCACAAGGGGATAAGGTAAAGTTTACAATGCGTTTTAAAGGACGTGAACTGAGTGCAAATGATATGGGTAAAGAAGTGTTGAACAAACTAATTGAAGATTTGGAAGGGCTTTGCAAAATAGATGCTGCGCCAAAATTAGAAGGCAAACAAATGTTTATGATTATATCGCCCGTATAGCGGATAAGCAACAAATAAAAGAGGAGAGTAAAATCTCCTCTTTTATTTATGTTCTGCATGATAATCAATATGGCAGTCTTTGCATAACATTATGCAGTTTTCTATGGTTGTTTCGC
>CAYQDC010000070.1:0-5586 GCA_964416205.1 uncultured Acetobacter sp.
GAGGTATGAAAATGGCTAAGTCTAAAAAGAAAATTTTAGGTTTAATCAAGCTTCAAATTCCGGCAGGTAAGGCGAACCCGTCTCCACCGGTAGGCCCGGCTTTGGGTCAGAAAGGCTTGAACATTATGGAATTCTGCAAGGCGTTTAATGCGGCGACGCAGTCTTTGGAACCGGGTATTCCGACGCCGGTTATTATTACTGCTTATGAGGATAAGAGCTTTACGTTTATCACGAAGCTGCCTCCGGTTTCCTACTATATCAAAAAGGCGGCAGGGGTTAAATCTGCTTCCAAGACTCCGGGTAAAGAAGTTGCCGGCAAAATTACGATGGCGCAGGTTAAGGAAATTGCTGAAGCTAAAATGCCGGATTTGAATTGTTCAACGGTTGAGGCGGCGATGAATATGGTCAAAGGACAGGCTGTTTCCATGGGTATTCAGGTAACGGAGTAAGGCTATGAGCGGAAAAAGATTAGTAAATGCTTATAAGAATGTAGATAAAAATAAAAGCTACTCCTTAAAAGAAGCCATCGCTTTGGTTAAGGCCAATGCGGTAGCGAAGTTTGATGAAACGATTGATTTAGCAATCAACCTTGGTGTTGATCCGAAATATGCCGATCAGATGGTTCGTGGCGTGTGCGGATTGCCGCACGGAAACGGTAAAACTGTTCGCGTGGCGGTTATGGCTCAGGGCGAAAAGGCTGATGAGGCAAAGGCTGCAGGTGCTGATATTGTCGGTGCAGAAAATCTGGTTGATTCTATTCTTGCCGGTAAAATTGAATTTGACCGTTGCATTGCCACACCGGATATGATGGGGTTGGCCGGGCGCGTTGCCCGTGTTTTGGGGCCGAAAGGTCTGATGCCAAATCCGAAGCTCGGTACAGTTACGACCGATGTTGCCAACGCTGTTAAAAAGGCCAAGGCTGGTGAAGTGCAATTCCGTGTGGAAAAGAACGGTATCGTTCATGCTGGTATTGCCAAAGCTTCATTTGATGAAGATAAAATTTATGACAATGCCAAGATGTTTATTGAAACGATTTTGAAAGCCAAGCCGCAGACGCTGAAGGGAACTTATCTGAAGAAGATTTCCATCAGCTCTACTATGGGTGTTGGTGTTCGCGTTGACGCAACGGCGTTGTAAAAATTTAGAAGTTACGCTTAGTGTTCCAAAAAGTTGATTTGTGGACAGTGTGTGGCAGAAATGCGAACGTGTGGTGCCAAAGGTGATTTTTATCCATAAAAGTGGGTAGATGTGTTCCATGATGGTGCCGAGGTAAAGAAAAAACGTTTTTGTTTGTTGGGAGCGCTCTGAAGATAACTTTGGGGCGTTTCTTTTTTGATGGGGAAACCGGTGTAAGAAGGCAGAATTGATACTGGTGTGAATGGGGGTATAGGTGCGAAGAAATCCTGGCGGTCGAGATAAGGGTTGTGATAAGTAAGGGCTGGAAGAGTGAGGAGCCGGTTGCGAATGACCTGGCGATAGAAGCAGGTATAAAGGATAGAAGATACCGGTGTGGTAGGATTTTTTGTTGCGTTTTATAGGGTGTTATGATATTATTACACGATATGGAATAAATCAGAAAGAAATATAAAGCAGGTTTATCACTGTTTTCTCACCGGGAGAATTGAGGCTTTTTGAATCCGATATATCAAAGGGGAAAATTGGTTTATGCCACGCCGTATAAAACGTTGGCGTAGTTTTTGTATTGCTGGGCATAATGATTATATTTATAGATGGCTGTAGTGGTGCTATGCGGTTGGTGGAGACACCATCGGATGCGTTTGACTGGTATTATGGAGAACAAAGCGCTTATCTCTATACGTTTGATGCGAAAGATTTTAATGTACCGATGCGCTGGTTGGGCAAGGTTGCTTCTGACAAGCTGCTTTTCGTTATGTTTATTCCCGATTTGAAAGTGGCGATTTTAAAGGAAGTCAAAAGAGGCAATCTGGATTTTCTGTCGTTTGGGCAAATATGATGCTTTTATGCGGTCTGTGTGACATGATGATTATTTTTTAAGGCGAATGCAACATTTCCGAGAACTGGAAAATAAGGAGATATTTAACCAGGTGCAGGATGTTTTGAATACGGTAATGCGTTATGTAACGGAACTGGCTGTTATGGCAACCGAAAATGGCGGTTTTGAGGAAAAATGGTTATTTCGCTTCTGGAAGAATATCGGAATACGGATGAGCGGGATGATAAATACTGCGAGTAAATCATAATGGAATTGTTTTGGTGCATGGGTTCTTATCCGGATGACTTCCTTGTTGCCGTTTGGTAGCTGCGAGGTTTGGGGGGGGAACGATGATGTGTCAGGTGGCGGATAAGTGTAAGTATATGCAAAAGTTTATGCCGTAGGAGTGTAGCGCGGGTGATGTTATAAGGATGAAAAATATGCCGAACTAGTGATGAATTTTTCCAGCGGGCAAGATATTTATCTTTGGTTATTACGAGTGGGTAAAAATAATCTGAAAAAAAGCTTGACTCGGGTAGAAAAATCCTTTAAATAGTAAGTCAACTTGAACGGACTCACTTTTTTGGGGCTGTTCATACTGTCCAAGACCGCAGGTGGCGGCCGGACGCGTTTCTGAAATGGGGCAGAGTGAGAGCTTTGTTGCTATGGTTTCGGGGGTGGAATTTCTAAAATGGAAGTTCCTGGCGGTCGGATACCTTAATTTCCTGCGCAGACGGAGCATAAAACAGATTTCATAAATCAATTTTTTCTCCTCCGGACAGATTTGGTGCTGCGTGCGCCGTGCCGGTTTTTTTATTGTCTGAACCTGAGTATCGGACAGAGCAGGGCGGAAGCCGAGAGATAGCTTTGCATCTGAGATGTGGTTGATGATGGAAACGGGGCGGGAACGCAGGTGTTGTAAACGGTTTTACGGGGCAGGTGACTGTTGCCGCAAAATCAGATTTTTGGAGACAAGCAAGTGAATCGCGAAGAAAAAGCTGAACTCCTCAGCGAGATGAACGGACTGATTTCCGGGGCGGAAGCCGTTGTCATTTCCCACTACAGGGGGTTGACTGTGGCAGAAATGGAAGCTTTGAGAAAAAAAGCCCGTGAACTCGGCGCTGATTTGAGAGTTACCAAAAACCGCATTACCAAACTTGCTCTTAAAGGGACGAATTTTGAAGCGTTGAATGATTTGTTTACCGGACCGGTGATTATGGCGTATTCGCAAGATCCGATTTCGGCCTGCAAACTTTGCATCCAATTTGCTAAAGAAAATGAAAAGTTTCAGGTGATTGGCGGCGCTTTGAGTTCCGGTATTCTGTCAATGGCTGAGATTGAACGTTTGGCTACAATTCCGTCTATGGATGAGTTGCGCGCCAAAATTATCGGCCTGCTACAGGCGCCGGGTGCCGCTTTGGCACGCGTTACCAAGGCTTACAGCGAGAAAGAGGCTGCTTAAGCCATGTGAGAGCATTCGGCCGATGCGGTGTTTTTTCCGGATGATGGCTTTTCTGCCTGAGCAGGCGGGAGTGCCGGTGGTTTGGAGTAGCAGCATGAGAGCCGAAAGGTAATGATAAAAAAGAATTTGATAAAAAGTTTAATTTTAATTGGAGAAAAAAAATGGCCGATTTAGCCAAATTAGTTGAAGAATTATCAGCGTTGACAGTTATGGAAGCTGCCGACCTGTCTAAGATGTTGGAAGAAAAGTGGGGTGTTTCCGCGGCTGCTGCCGTTGCTGCTCCTGCTGCTGGCGGTGCTGCTGCTGTAGCTGAAGAAAAGACTGAATTTGATGTTGTTCTTGTTGAAGCCGGTCCGAACAAAATTAATGTTATTAAGGAAATCCGCACGATTACCTCTTTGGGGTTGAAAGAAGCCAAAGATTTGGTTGATGGTGCGCCGAAGACGGTTAAAGAAGCTGCGGCTAAGGCTGAAGCTGAAGAAATTAAGGCTAAGCTGGAAGCTGCCGGTGCTAAAGTTGAATTGAAGTAATTTCCAGATTGGTTTGTTGCAAATTAATTTTGGATTGCTTACTGAACCGATTAAAAAGAGTCGCTCGTTAGAGCGGCTTTTTTTATGTGTCAAAGGTGTGCTTAAAAGGTGGTGATGCGAGGTTGCTTTATGACGCTGGCGATGGGAATATTGTAGGATGACGATGGTGCGCCGAAAAGTTGGTGTTGAGAAATGAGGGACAGGCAGAAGAGAAAATTGTCGATGGTGGAGAAAGATGGGCTGGTGAGCGATATTGTGCGTGATGGTATTGATTATCGAAAAGAGTTTTGTAACGATATTAAAAAGGCTTCCCAGGTATAAAGTGGGAAGCCTTGATGATCAGAAATTCAGTGTTCTTTAAAATCTGACAGTGTGCTTTGCTGTCCTGGCACCGAAGCTCATGGGTACGGTAGAGCAAAATATCGACTTGGAGGGTAAAACTGTCCGAAAATCGTTTATGCTGCCGGCTGGTTGTACAAAGACGGAAAATGGATGCTTTGCCATAAATTTATAGCTTCTTCGCTACCACATTTGTATAATACGTCAACTGCTGCATTGGCCATCGGATAATGGCTGATGAAGTAGATTATTTCAGATTGGTTGCGTCGGTAAATCAACTCAATCTGCGCTTTGTCACACAAGCTGTGATTGGTCAGATATAGCATTATCTCACGGTGTTTGCCACGTTTGATAAAGTGGACTTCTTGTTCGTCGTCGAAATAATGCTTTTTGATGTAAGCTTTTATTTCTGCGTGAACACCCAGCTTCAACAGCAGCTTTGCGCCGTCTTCACATAACCAGTTTTTTGACAGATAGTTCAAAATTTCTGGGCGGTCGTTGCGTTGTAGCAGCAGCTTCTGCCCGTTTGGTATCTGGTAATGCTTGATGTAGCTTATCAGAACGGCAAAGGGGGCGTACTTGAAGAAAAAGTCTTCCACTTTGTGGTAAAAGCGCCGGGTGCGGATGTATTTTTCCAGCTTTTTGCGGCTGCTGAAACGAATCATCTGCATTTGCCGGAGCTTTTGTTTTTCGTTTGGGTTGGTTTCGACTTGTGCCAGAAAATCAACCTGATCGTATGTGCCGCGTGACATTATTTCCATTTTTTCACGTTCGTTTAAATGGCCTTTGGTTATAATGGTACGGATGATTGTCGGATTGCCACGCCTGATTAAATCGTAGCGTGCAAATGGCGATATCCGATGGCGACGGACGTGTTGCAATATGTCTTCAGGCTTACCGTACCAGATAAGATCTCGTTCGGTATATTGCGGCACATCGTGACGTTTTAAATACTTCATGACGGTGTTGTATTCGCCATGAGTCAAGAACAATATCATCGTGCGGTTCGGAGTGACGCTTGTTTCCAAGACAGCCTCTACAAGCTTCGGATGATTGGCGCGGAATACTTCTATCTGCGCAGCTTCTTTTAAGCCGTAGGCTTTGATGTAAAACAGGCTGATTTCTGGTATTCCCCGTTGTATGAGCGGTTTTTCGGCCTTGGTGCTAAAACGAGTTTTGACAACTTGAGCCATCAGCTTCTTCGGTTCGGCGTAACAGATAAAATCCAGCTCCTGTTTTAAATTTTCACTCTGTTCCATAAAACATAGTATTTTTTCTTGACAATCATTATAAAAAGCCTT
>CAYQDC010000071.1:0-5561 GCA_964416205.1 uncultured Acetobacter sp.
AGCTATAAGCTCTTTGGAACTACCGGCCTAGCCGGTAGTTTTCTTGTTACAAGAAACAGTCCGTTTGAGAGAAACGGACTGCCGACCGGAAATACCGGATTTTCTGCTAAAACAGAATGTTAAATAGCTTTAAGTATAAATTCGCTTAACTTTTCATTAAACAGACTTGGATTTGAAACAGCTTCGCCTTCTGCGATTTTGGCTTGTTCCAAAATGAGCCCCGCCGCATCTTTAACCTTGTTTTCGCATTCTTTGTCGCTGATGAGCGTAGCCAGTTTGATAATCAGCGGATGATACGGGTTAATAAGCAAAATCCGTGTACTGTCAAAAGCCGTCTTTTGCTGATGATTGCGCATCAGGCGTTCCAAATGAATGCTCATTTGTCCATCTTCCACCGTCAGCGATGCCGGGCTTCTGGTCAGCTTTTCTGTTGTTTCCACCTTGCCGACTTCCCCTTTGAACCATTCAGTCATTTTGTCACACAGATCTTTTAGACCCTGTTCATCAGCTTTTTCGCCATCGCGTTTGATATCCAGCTTCATGTCGGACTGCGAAATATGCTTAAGATCCTTTCCTTTGTATGAGAGCAGAGTCTGCGTCCAAAATTCGTCAATTGGATCGGTCAGCAATAAAACTTCAATATCTTTCTCACGAAAAGCCTCCAGCAACGGATTGCAGGCCAACGTTTTGGCATCGTCCCCGGTAATGTAATAAATGGCCTTTTGATCTTTGTCCATACGCTCAATATACGCATCAAGGGAAGTTAATTTGCCATCGCTTTTGGTTGTGTAGAAACGTGACAATGACGCCACTTCTTCGCGATTGGTAAAATCTTCGTAAATTCCCTCTTTAAAAGCAATGCCGAATGCGTTCCAGAATTTTGCATAGCTCTCTTCATTTTCCGCCATTTTTTTCAACTCCTTGAACAGACGGGAAACGGTACCCTGGCGAATTTTGGCAATCAGCGAACTTTGTTGCAACATTTCGCGTGAGATATTAAGTGGCAAATCTGCGCTGTCAATAACGCCGCGTACAAATCTGAGATACATCGGCATCAGACCTTCAACTTTGTCGGAAATAAAGACTTTGTTGACATAAAGTTTTATACCGCCAAGCCGGTCAGGCTGGAACAGATCGTAAGGTGCTTTGGACGGGATAAACAGCAACCCGGTATATTCAATGCTGCCTTCTGCCTTAAAGTGCATCGTCATCCACGGTTCGTCAAAATTTTTGGTAACATGCTGATAAAAGTCTTTATACTGCTTTTCGGTAATATCTGCCTTATTTTGCGTCCACAACGCCGAGCCGGTATTAACTGTTTCTTCGCCAGCTTCGCCCAAGTCCAGAACAATAGGATAATCTATATGCTCCGAATAGGTGTGAATAATATTTCTCAGGTAAATCGTATCCGTATAGTCTTTGGCATCGTCTTTGAGATACAGTTTGATATCGCTACCGTTGCCTTCACGCGTCGCTTCGGAAATTTCATAACCGTCTATACCGTTGGAGGACCACATATAAGCCTTGTCGCTATCCGCGCGTTTGGTCACAATGTCCACTTTTGTCGCCACCATAAATGCCGAATAAAAACCAACGCCAAATTTGCCGATTAGATCAACAACAGACGCGTTATCCTTTGTATTTTGCAAAAATTCTGCCGTACCGGATTTGGCTATCGTACCGATATTGTTAATCAAATCATCACGATTCATACCGATACCGTTATCAGAAATCGTCAGAGTGTTATTCTCCTTGTCCGGTATAATCGTAATTTTATACGGCGTATCGGTCTTGACCAGATCGGAGTTGGTTAGCCGCCAGTACTTGAGTTTATCTAATGCATCGGAGGCATTGGAAATAAGCTCGCGCAAAAAGATATATTTTTCCGAATAAAGAGAATTAATAACAATATCCAAAAGCTTATTGACTTCGGTTTTAAATTCTATTTTTTCTGCCATTTCAAAAATCTCCAACTAAAAAATGACTCAAAATCTGAAAAATTTTGAATTTCTGATAACATTTGTTACAAACTATATAGGTAGCAGTAGTTACGTTCGCAAGCCCCGACAGTTTTTTCGTTACCAAAAATAGCGCCCCGAACAGAAGCGCTGTGAAAAAAAAACAGAACAGTTTACGGTCTGGCGGATACCAGCAACTGGATAGTAGTTATTTGTAAAAAGTATCCCACCCCAGTCCATCATCGTATTCTTCTTCATCAAAGCTAAAATCAAAAGCTTCGTCTGTAACACTTTTCTTTTGTGGAGCAAGGTGTCCACCGGATTTTTTTAAGAATTCGGCAATATCCTGATGGTGGTATTGATAGGCAATATCCAACGCCGTTTTTCCTACAGCATTTCTGAAGTTAACATTGGCGCCACGGGCAACAAGCAACTCAACTGTAAGACTTTTGCCATTTTTAACAGCCATCATCAAAGGCGTCATTCCATCTAAATCTGGCATATTAACTTGTGCACCTGCATCCAGAAGCATTATAACAATATCGTTATGTCCGTTAAACGCAGCGCGGTGCATGGCGGTGCCACCAAGATAATAACGTTTGTTAATATTGGCACCATTATCAATCAAAAAACCGGCAAAATTAACTTTGCCGTTCGCAGCGGCAATCATTAATGGCGTATAGCCATCTCTATCCTGTTCATCAATACTGTATCCGAGCGCCATCATATCCGAAAAGGCCGCAGTGTCCTCTTTGCTAACAATGCCATAAATATCATTTGCAGCTTGAACAGCCGGTACGATGCCGATCAAAAACACATAAAAGGCAAACCATAATCTCAGCTTCATTATAACCTCCATGTGAAGCCATATACAATTTTTACTACCACTATCAGTATAAAGTAAAAAAACAATTAAATTTACTTAAAAATAAAGATATAAACCGGTCAGAAATACTCTCAGGTCACAAGTAATATCATCGTTACCGTAGATTTTGTAAAAATAATCGTATTTTTACATAAAAATATTGACAAAATAATATTTTCCGGCAACAATATGCCTGATTTGCCGTCTGTCACACCGTACCTGACAGAGGGACAAAGATAGCCTTGGCTTTTCCAAAAACAAAGATTACACACGTCATAACGGAAAACAGGGCAGATTGAAATATAGAAAAAAAAGACAAAAAACTGAAAACGGATAAAAAAAACGAAAAGCAAAAAAGAAAAGAGCAGTTGAAGAAAATGGTGGAAAAACTTAATTTAGCATCTTTATATGCAACATCTCTGCCGCCACGTACGCGGGAAAACCTGTTGGCACAATATTGCGACTATATTTCTCTGGTGCGCAATCTGGAAAACGTTGTGCACCGTTATCGTCCATCCCGTCTGGCTTCGTATCAGATAAATTTGCTTTATGACCGTGAAGAAAGTATCCCCTGGAAAGTGGAAGATATCACACAAAAAGAAAAAGCTGCCTACGATTCGTTTCTGGCCAATGAACCACCGGCACCAGACAATCATTATTGCTATATCAGCCTGAATTGTACAATGCAGCGATTTAAAAATGACGGTCCGGGGATATATTCTGTTCCCGAAAGTTTCGCCACCTACAGTTCCAGTCATTCGCTACCAACACGGATAGAAAGGATGGTGGCTGCATACCGCAAAGGCGAACATATTAAAGACACGCTTTTCCTGGTCGCCGGTCGTTGGAAGCTGAAATACACGTTGGCAAATGAAGACAAAACGCTGGAAACGGCTCTTGCGGAAGAAAAATTGCAAAAGGGGCTTGACGCCATAATTGGCATTCTGACACTGTTGCCTGAAGGGGCAACCCGGGAGAGGGACATCAAAGACGCCCAAACGGAAACCATGGCATCTGCCGTAACCGCCCCGTTTGAAAATGTGCTACTGGGATCATTAGCTACTTTGTCAGAAGAGAGTACAGTCATTTTGAAAAAAATGCTTTCCAGTCGTGCCGGCAGTAATTTTGCAGCACAGGCCGAAAGTGAGGGTTTGGTGCGCTCTGCTTCTGGTCTGCAGGACTGCATGAATATCCGTCATCTGATGCACCACCAGTGGGATACGCTGGATGGCTTAGGATGTTTTAACAAAAAAGAAACCATCAAAAATAATTCGGTACGCCGCCGTTACATGGATTCATACTGTCGCATCTGCGATAAACCATTGATGGAGCGACTGGATTCATACATAGATGTTGCACGAGAGTTTACACCACTGGTTTCTGCCATAAACCCGATTTTTTTCATTCGCGGTGATAACGAAAGCAACAACAAATTTGTTGCCCGCATAAAAGAATATGTACGCACTTTTCCAGACCGGCAACTTATGATAGAGACCAATTATCCTGCTGGTTCAGATAAAAAAGACGCTCTGATAAAAAATCTGACCAAACTGTTTCCGTCTGCCAGAATCATAGACCGCTCCGATATGGATATAGAAAAATTTTTGGAACGCATAAGAGCTTTTCTGTACCGCCACAACTATCTGGAAATACACCAGCAACTTGAATATAAAATGAGCCAGTTCTGCCTCTTTTCAGGGCAGAATATCCAACCCGGCGCCACACTACCTTATTTGCAACACCGCAAAATACTGACGGCAGAAGAAGCAGAACGGTGGACAGAATACCGCCTGTTGCGCAATGATTTGAGTCATAAATATCTGGATGAGGAACTGTTGGTACGCCTGCAGGAAAAGTTCCCCGAGTTTTCACGGCTGGCCATAGATTTTGAAAACAAACTGGATCGTATTTATCCGCAAGTCAGCCTCTTGCATGATAACATATATCTGTCGGTTCACCCCGACGGGCGCGTCGTCAAACTGGACTATGCCAATCGCAGGATTCTGGGTATCGGATTTTTAAAAAAGGATGAAAACGGCAATGTGGCTGCTGATGAAATAAACAAAATACTGCTTTCAGGTGGCAAACTGCCTGAAAAGACGACACCGAAGCAAACCTCATCCGCCCCGAAAAAAACAGCCTCAGAACATAAAAGACATAAGGAAACGATATCTCGCCGTATATATGTTGAAGAATATCAAAATGGCACCGGCATTGCATTGTCGGGCACGGATATCGTTTCCTGCCGCCTGCCAAACGGTGTCTTAATCAACATGCGCAACCGCACCATGTCATATCCGGACGGTTCCCGGCTTTATTTCAAACCGGGAGCTCATTACGGTTTATCCATTAAAGGGGGAATTAAGCTGATAACCGATCCCGAATTTAGGGTTTCCAACTATATTATCTGCGGCAAATCGGTAAATATCGCCAAAAATGAAAGTACAAAGTTTCCTAACAGTCACGGCTTTACATTGGATAAAAAAGGCTTTTTGAGCGAAGAAGAATTTCTTGCCTTTGGCAAAAAAATGGTTAAAATCACATATAAAAGCAACGGTGGCTCTTCTGAACTGCATTTTTCCGACGGTACCGTCTACCGTATTACGCCGGAAGAAACCGTTTTAAGCCATCAGGGCATAGATTTATCCTACGCTACCCGTAAGGCTTTTGTGGAAAGCTACGGCGGTCGGACAGAATTGACACAGCAAAAGATGAAAAACCGTTTTAAAGACGGGCGC
>CAYQDC010000072.1:0-5546 GCA_964416205.1 uncultured Acetobacter sp.
CCTCCGACTTCTTGCACCCCATGCAAGCGCTCTACCAGGCTGAACTACGTCCCGACAACTATTCTCCTATATATCCGTACATAGTAAAATGCAAGTAAAAATTATTCCCTACACACGCCATTCCATACTTTCTAAAATAAAACCAAACCTTTTTATTTTATACTCTTACTATCCAACCAATAAAAAAGAGAGTCGACTTACCGACTCCCTTCACTTTCATACTCAGACAATTTTATGCAGAAATCTTTCCTGCAACAACCTTTTTAATCTTCTTTGCTTCTTCTGTTAACTTGCCATCCGGTGTTGCCATCAAATAAGCATCTAAACCACCCTTATGTTCAATAGAACGTAATGTTTTAGTGCAAATTCTCAACTTATACACTTTTCCCAACGCTTCACTTAACAACGAAACAACTTGCAGATTCGGCATAAAGCGACGACGAGTCCTGTTGTTAGCGTGGCTCACATTGTTACCGCTCATCACGCCAGTACCAGAAATTTCACATTTCTTAGCCATTTTTTATATCCTTTACTCAAAAACTTTTGCTCATACATACAAACATAATCTGCATAAGTCAAGTAAAATCTTCGTAAAAACTTAAAAAAAAGCTAGATTATTTAAAAATTTCGTTGTATAAACTCATCCGCAAGGTAACTTTGCAGCATGTACCCGTAGCTCAATTGGATAGAGTGTTGGCCTCCGACGCCAAAGGTTGCGAGTTCGAACCTCGCCGGGTGCACCACTTCCAGATGAATGACTTTGCTTCAAAATATCTACAACCTCTGGTTTATCTTAGAAGTAAGTACGCATTCTACTCATATATTCTTTTGATTAAAAGCCTTTTCAAAACCTTTTCTCATTCCACCAATTCCTGCAAATAAATCCATAAACATTACTTTCATTTTTCTCTCAAAATAAACCTATATCGATTTAATGGTAAAACTAGTCTAAAAATACTATATTTTATGGAACAGAGTAAAAATCAAAAACTTTTTCGAGCTACAAATAAAATCAACACAAGCCAAACAAAAAACTTCATTTATATAAATTCAAGGACAGCCAAATAACTTGGCTGCCCAAACAAAAATCTACCTGCCTAATAATTCATCGGCTAATACATCCAATTGCTTAATATCAGACTCTTTCATAGCTGATTTGATAGTAACAGTCGTATCTAAAAACGTCAGATTCTTCAAACCTTCCATTTCTGCCCGCATTTTCTTTGCCGCTATCGGCGCCCAAGAACCATTTTCAATAAACGCAACTTTACGATTTTGATAACTCTTACTCTTTAAATGCGCAATAAAGCTTTCCATACAAGGAAAAATACCTCCATCATATGTAACCGAAGCCAGCACTAGACGATCATAACGAAAAGCATCCTCCACAGCTTCCGCCATATCCCCGCGTGCCAAATCGACAACCTCCACTTTGGGCGCACCTTTAGCTTCCAAAATATCTTTAAGTTTCTCCACCACCACTTTAGTGTGTCCATAAACAGATGCATAAGCAATAAATATCCCTTCATCCTCCGGACGATAGCTACTCCAAATATCATATTTATTGAGATAATATCCCAAATTCTCTGTAAGCATCGGTCCATGCAAAGCAAAAATTTTCTGAATATCAAAAATGGCGACTTTCTTAAGCAATGCCTGCACCTGAACCCCATATTTACCGACAATATTAATATAATAACGACGTGCCTCACAATCCCATTCACTGTCATCGGCGTCTAAAGCGCCGAACTTACCAAACGCATCTGCCGAAAACAGGATTTTTTCACTCTTTTCATACACAACCATAACTTCCGGCCAATGTACCATCGGAGCCATTATAAACGTCAGTGTATGCGAACCTAAAGACAGCTCATCACCTTCATTGACAACAACCTTCCGCCCATCCAAATCCAAATGCTCAAAGAATTGCGAAATCATATTAAATGCCTTGGGATTCGTCACAATTTTCGCCTGCTTATATTTATTAAGAAATTGCCCGATATTTGCCGCATGATCTGGTTCTAAATGCAAAACAACCAGATAATCTGGTTCTTTTCCTCCTAAAACCTCATTTAGATTCTTAAACCACTCATCCGTCACACGTTTATCAACCGTATCCATAACGGCAATTTTCTCATCCATAATCACATACGAATTATACGATATCCCGTCAGGAACAACATATTGCCCTTCAAACAAATCCAATGTCTTATCGTCTGCACCGACATAATACACACTTTCCGTCAATTTCTTATTTTGCATATTTTTACTCCCATAATCGTAAATACATCTGTTATTGATTATTTAACCATTTCTTCAATAATCGTAACAGCTTTCTTAAAAACCTCGTCAATACTTAAATTTGACGTATCCAGTATATGAGCATCTTCCGCAGGTTTCATTGGAGCATCTTTTCTGTTTGCATCCCGTTCATCACGAACTTTGATATCTCTTAAAACTGTTTCAAAATCCGTATCTATTCCCCGTTCTTTAAACTCGAAAAAACGACGCTGTGCCCGTACTTCTGAAGTTGCCGTAATAAAAAACTTAACATCTGCCTTCGGACAAATAACTGTTCCTGTATCCCTGCCGTCATAAATAACGCCTAGTGCAGCCTGCCCATTTGCAAAAGTAGGTTTAAGTGCAAAATTTTTTTGCATATCCAACAATCTGTGCCGCACTCCAGAATAACTGGAAATAACAGAAGCAGCCTTCCCCCCTTTGGCCGATCGAAATTCTTTATCCAAAGAAACTTTCATCATTTTCGCAAATGTTAGTTCTTCTGCTAATTTTTCCGCATATCGAACATCAGACAAATCTTTACCGCTTCTCAACATAAGCACACCAACGGCACGATAAACCATTCCCGTATCAAAATAAGCCAAACCATACTTTCGCGCCAAACTCTGTGAAAGCGTCCCTTTCCCTGCAGCAGCCGGTCCGTCTACGGTAATAATCATTATTCCCTGTCCCCATAAAATTAAAAATTTTATCTATTCTTTAACATATCTACCTTAATATTATAGTATAAAATAACTTTATACAAAGATAAAATAATGACAAAAAATTTCCGTTTATATATACAGGAACCTCTGTTCTCTGAAAAAATAATCATCCTTAGCGAAGCGCAAACACATTACTTAAAAAATGTAGTCAAAATAAGCCCTCTAGACCACCTATCGTGCTTTGATGGTAAAAACGGAGAATTTGCCGCAAACCTGCTGAATATCGGCAAAAAAAACATAAATATACGCATCACCAAACTGCTTAAACCTTTAAAAATATGTCCAGATATCTGGTTATTATTTGCCCCACTAAAAAAAGACAAGACTGATTTTGTTATAGAAAAAGCCACCGAATTGGGATGCCGCAAAATTATTCCAGTTATAACTGAACACACAAATACCACCCATATAAAAATTGAACGCTACACAACCCAAAGCATTGAAGCTGCCGAACAATGCCACCGTACAGATATACCGGAAATAGTTGCGCCACAATCCTTAAACACGTTATTAGCTAACTGGAATAAAAAACGAACCCTGTATTATATGGATGAAACATTAAACAGCCCAGACTTTTACACCGTTTTAAAAGAGAACCCAAACAAACAGGCCGCCATACTCATTGGTCCGGAAGGAGGTTTTTCCACTATGGAATTAAACCTGCTCCAAAAAAACACCTATACCAAAGGTGCAACTTTAGGCCCTCGAATTTTACGTGCCGAAACGGCCGTTGCCGCCGCTCTGTCTTGTTGGCAATTAATTCATGGAGATTGGAGTAATTAAATGAAAATACTAATTGCCGATGACCACGAACTCTTCTTAAAAGGTTTAGAATTCACCTTAAAAGAAAATCTGCCTAATCCCGAAATTATAACAGCCCAGAGCTATAGTGATATTTTCACTATTCTGGAACAACAAAATAATTTTGACTTAATAATCACAGACCTATCCATGCCTGGAGCAACTTGGCTGCCAGCCTTAAACAAAATACACTCTTTAATACCAGAAACTCCAGTTATCATTATTTCAGCTATCTTTGATAAAAAAATTCTACAACAGACATTAGATATCGGCGTATCAGGATATATTTCCAAAACCGCCTCAAATAACCTTATCATCAGTGCCATAAATCTAGTTCTGGCCGGCGGCGTATACATCCCGCATGAATTGTTATATACTACATCATCAAACGGATTCTCTGACAACAAATTACAAGAATGCGATTTCCCGTTAAAAGCATTAAAAAAGCTTGCCAAAAGCCCCCTTGAAACACCACAAAAAGGTTTAACCGAACGACAAATCGACATTGTCAAAAGCATCGCAGAAGGCCTGTCAAACAAACAAATTGCCTATAAGCTCCACTTAACCGAAGGAACCGTCAAAGTACACATAACCATCATTTTAAAAGTTTTGAACGTTAAAAACCGCACTTCTGCCGTCATTGAAGCAGCAAAACGTGGCTACATTTCTAACAAAATTCCCAATGAAATTAATTAACGAGGACACTATGCAAAAAACAACAAAAAACACCTATCCCGCTTATTTGACCGATATATACGGTTGGCTGTATTTTAATCCAGGATTATACAATTTCTTGGACAACTCTTTCCTCTTAAATTTTTTAACTTTAGGATATCATTACATTTTATCGGAAGAAGTTCGCAAAGAAATATCCCCGCACGCCCATATCCTGCAAATAGGCGCAACTTTAGGCGGACAAATAGAAAAAACTTACGCTGGATTGGGTATGCTGGGAACCTATACCTTGGTAGATATCATCCCAGAAATCCTGAAAAACTGCAGAGAAAAACATCTGGAACAAAAAATAAATTTTGTTCACACAAATGCTACTAAACCACTAAAAGGCGAATATGACACTGTCATTTGCTATATGCTATTGCACGAACTGCCGCCATTTACCCGCACCCGCATCATAGATAACATTTTAAAAATACTCAAACCAGGCGGAAAGGCTATTTTCATTGATTACCATAAACCATCGTCATACCATCCGTTGAAATATATAATCCGCGCCATCAACCGGCTGTATCAGCCGTTTGCCGAAAGCCTCTGGAAAGAAGCCATTCGTGGCATGGCCACTCACCCGGAAACCTGTCGTTGGTCACAACAAACATATTTCGGTGGCGTTTATCAAAAAGTCGTCGCCACAAAAAATAATTAAAACTACAAATACGTTACCATCTTAACCACATAAACATGCACACCAACCACTTTCCAGGCACACCAAACTTATTTGCAAAAACAATACTACATTTCTGATAAAAACCAACTGAAAAAACATCTGATTTCTTACAGAATGAAAATTTTGCGGATAAAGATAAATATTTTAGGCTCAATTAAACAATTTTGTTGAAATGCTCTCTCAATAAATCATACGCTAATCATAATTGAGCCATTTTTATAATCTAAACATACTGTAATAAATATAGCATGTTTTATGAAACGGAGTGTAAAATAAAGGGAGCCTGTTGCTCCCTTTATTTTTGCTTTTGTTCCAAAGATTTTGGAACTTTGCGGTTT
>CAYQDC010000073.1:0-1696 GCA_964416205.1 uncultured Acetobacter sp.
TTATTCAAACCTTCATTTTTTATAATTGTTTCAACTTTTAAAATTTTTGCCAAATCAACAATTTCAATACTTTCTGTTGGAGCAACATTTAAAAACCTTTCCCTTGCTGAATGCTCTACAAAATATTTGACAATCTTACAAAAATCATCAATCCATATAAAATGAAATCTTACATTTTGATTTAATACGACAGGTTCGTTTTTAATTTTTGCATTTATTATACAAGATGTCACTCTTGAAGAATCTTCACCATACCCGTAAATGCCAAAAAGCCTCAAGTTTAAAATGTTATCTCTTTTTTCAATTTCTTTTGATATCATATATTTTGAATAGCCATAAGGATCTTTTGGAACAGATTTCCCGAAATCTTCTTCTCTTATGTTTACAAGAGGTCTTGATTTATCGTATTCTGCCCCTGAACCTATTGTAATCATAGGTAAACCACTATTTGCAAGATTCTTAAACATTTGAATATTTGGCTTGGCAACATATTCTAATGTCGCATCAGATGTAATTCTTACACCGCAAGAAGCACAATGTATGATAAATTCAATATTATTTTCTTTTAAATATTTTGCAGTTTCGGTTTCATCGAGCAGATTTAACTGAAAACTTCTCGGAGTAAACAAATTATACTTATCAAAATACCCTTTCAAATGTTTACCTATAAATCCGCCTGAACCTGTCAATAATATGTTTTTCACTTAATCCTCTCCATAGTAAAGTCCAAATTGCTTTTTAATATATTTCTGACTTCCTATATAATGTGAAAATTCGTCAGGTACACCAATTCTTTTAAATTTTACACCTTTACCTGACTCAGCAATAACTTCCGCAACTGCACTACCTAATCCTCCAATAATAGAATGTTCTTCCATTGTTTGGATTTCAACACCTTTGTTTATCAAATCAGTAATAATTTCTTTATCCAAAGGCTTAATTGTGTGCATACTTATCAAATACGGTTTTCTGCCTTGTTCCTTTAATTGCCTGCCATAATATGCAGCATCAGGCAGCATATTACTTGTTGAAATTATTGCAATATCTTCACCTTCTTCAATAAGAGAAGCTTTACCTATTTCTAAATTCTCATTATTAAAAATACCTCTATTATGACGTCCAATTCTTATATACATAGGCCCTGCATATTCAATGGATTTACGAACAATCTGTTCTGCCTCGTTATTGTCCCCAGGACAACAAACTGTCATATTTGGTAAAGCACGCATTAGTGCAATATCTTCTATTGCATGGTGTGTAGCTCCTGCTGTTCCGTAAGTAAATCCGGCGCCTATTCCTATAAGTTTTACGTTTGTATTCATATAACAAACATCAAGTCTTACCTGCTCAAACGCTCTTTCTACTAAGAATGGAATTATTGTATACGCATAGGGCTTTTTACCAGCAAGTGCCAAGCCGGCAGCAAGAGAAACAGCATTTTGCTCTGCAATACCACAATTTATTGAACGTTCTGGAAACTTCTCAAAAAACAGTTCCAGAACAGAAAAACCCATATCAGGAGTAATTAATACAATATCCTTATCTTTTTCAGCCAGCTCAATTAGGGTATTTATAAACGTTTTTCTCATTAATATTTCTCCTCAATTTCAGCTAAAGCAATTTCCAACTGTTCATCATTAGGTGATTTATAGTGCCATTCAAGTTTATTTTCCATAAATGAAACACCTTTGCCTTT
>CAYQDC010000073.1:1796-5286 GCA_964416205.1 uncultured Acetobacter sp.
CATATACAATAAACTTGGCCCTCATTATCATCCATTTTTTTTGCTAATGCCATCCCCACTGCAACGGATAAACCATGCCCTAAAGAACCGGTGGAAAGTTCAAGAAACGGCGATTTTTCTTTATCTATATGACAAGGCAACGAACCACCATCAATAGAATAATTATCAACAAAAAATTTTTCTAAAAATCCTCTATGATATAAAACTGAATATAAAGCGACACTGGAATGTCCTTTTGATAAAATTACAATATCTCTATTGGGATTTTTAACATTCTTTTCATTAATATTTGCAACCTTAAAATAAAGCATATATAAAATATCAACAATACTCAGACCTGCACCAATGTGGGAAACATTAGCCTTATGCACCATCTTAAGCATTGTTTGTTTTATTTCTTTCAATTTAGGATACTTTGTTTGTTCCATTTTATACTTTCCTCATATTCTTCAATCTGATTTATTGTAAAATCAAACATATCCTTGCCATTATAATAATGTTTATACCAATCAACCGTTTCTTTAATTGCAATTTCTGCGGTATATGTTGGTTCCCAACCCAAAACTTTTTTTGCTTTTTCAATATTAAGCATTAGTAGTCCTGCCTCATGTAAAGGGCTGGCTTCACCGGTTACTACCCGACCATTACCATATACTTCCGTAACTCTTTTTGCTACATCTGCAACAGTTAATACGCTTTCTTCAAGTGGACCAAAATTAAAACCTTCGGCATATTTTTGTCCCTCCTCCCAAAGTTTTTGACCTAACAAAAGATATCCGCTTAACGGTTCTAAAACATACTGCCATGGACGCACGGCTATAGGATTTCTGATCTCTATATCTTCACCTTTATTAATACCTCTTATACAATCGGGAATTAATCTATCTTCTGCCCAATCTCCACCGCCAATAACATTTCCGGCTCTTGCCGTAGCCAATGCATAAGCCTTTTCACCTTGAAGGAAAGAACGTCTGAAAGAGGATGACATAATTTCAACACACCCTTTTGATGACGAATACATATCATATCCGCCCATAGGTTCATCTTCTCTGTAACCTCTATCTATTTCTTTATTTTCATAACATTTATCAGTAGTTACATTAACAAACGCTTTTACCGACTTACACTTTTGAGCGGCCTGCAAAACATTTAAAGTTCCGATAACATTTGTTTGATATGTAAGAACAGGCTCCTTGTAAGAAAGTCTTACAAGAGGTTGTGCTGCAAGATGAAAAACAATATCAGGCTGAAAATCATTAACTGTCTTTTCTAATTTTTCGACATCTAAAATATTTCCAATTACGGATTTTGTTATTTTATTTTCAATACCCAATTCGTTAAACATGGATGGATTTGTATTAGGTGCAATAGAATACCCGCAAACCTTTGCCCCGAGTTTTGTAAGCCACAAAGAAAGCCAACTGCCTTTAAATCCTGTATGACCTGTTAGAAAAATTCTTTTCCCTTTATATATCTCATTAAACATTTACAACCTAACCTCTTCTTTGTTATTTAGCCACTTTGCCCAAGGAGCTTTTTTGCTTTGCCAGAGCTCTGTTAAATCATTTTTACCTTTTAATGTGTCCATCGGGTACCAAAAGCCGTTATGCTTATATGAATTCAATTCTCTTGCTTGTGCAAGACGCTCTAACGGGGCTTTTTCAAACACAACATCATCCCTACCTTCGTCAATGTAATTAAAGATTTCTGGTTCGCAAACCATAAAACCACCATTTATCCAAGAGCCGTCCCCTTTTGGTTTTTCTAAAAAAGAATTAATTATACCGTCGGGACTAATGTTTAATACTCCAAATTTACCCTCAGGTCTTACCGCCGTTAATGTTAAATATTTTCTGCTTTGTTTGTGGCATTTTACCAGTTCATTTAAATCAACATCACTTAATCCATCGCCATAAGTCAATAAAAACGATTCATTACCTATATATTTTTGTGCTTTTTTTATTCTGGAGCCTGTCATTGTTTTTTCACCAGTATATAACATCGTTACTTTCCAAGGTTCCGTTTCTATCCTATGAATATCAACGGTATTATTTATCATATCTACCGTTATGTCGGAATAGCGTTGATAATAATGAACAAAATAATCTTTAATAATATGTGATTTATAACCGGTTAAAATAATAAAATCATTAAATCCATAGTATGAATAAATTTTCATAATATGCCATAGAATTGGCTTTCCACCAATTTCTACCATAGGTTTAGGTATTAACTTTGTTTCTTCAGATAATCTTGTTCCTAGACCACCTGCAAGGATAACTACTTTCATTAATAAGCTCCTTTTATTTTTTTTGTTATCTTAAAAAGTTTTGTTTTTATAAAAGTAAACAGTCTTAAATCAATCCTAACAATATGTTTGTTTTCTTCAAATTTAAAGATATCTTTACGATAGACAAAAATAATTTTATAAATTGTTAAATATAAAATAAAATTAATTAAAAATTTTATTTTATCCCTCACGGGAAGTATAGCAAATACACACAGATAGTTATACAAATTTCGTTCGGAAGAAGCTTTGTCGCTATAGAAAAATAATTTTGCAGAATTTAATTCTGTACAATATCTGTTATGTGAAATTATATAATTTCTTAGTTTTAAATCTTGTATTAAGTATAAGGAATTTGCATATCCACTAATCCAACTCATGCTTTTTTGCAGCGGATGCACAAAACCTTTATAGCCTCTTGTATAAGTATAATTGCCTTTTTCATCTTCATTTTTGCCTATTTGAACAATTGGAGCATCTAAAACCACAATATTTTTATGTTCATTAATAAGTTTTGCCGCCAAAGCCAAGTGCGGGAACATATTTGAAATATTGAATTCCATATTTCCCATTACAACATCGTCAATATTAGAAGTTTTATAAATTACCCCAGGTAAAAATGTCATTTGTAAAAACAATTGTGCTATATCAAATTTGGGACACTCATAGGTTGCTACAACTATTGCATCTGCTTGATTATTTATTTCTTTCTCTACTTGGGGCCAATTCTCCCAAGAATAATCATCATTATCTGCAAGTATCCAAACATATTCTTTTGATGCTTTATAAAAAGCTTTAACAATATTTGCGTTACCACCAATATTATATTTATTTTTTATATATTGAATATTATTATGTTGTAATTGATATTTCTGAACAACAAGAGGCGTGTCATCTTTGGAATTATTGTCAATAATAGTTATAGAAAAGTCTTTAATCGGAGAACTTATATCTAATAGTTGTTTCAGTGTGTTCTCCAACTTTGAAGCTCTATTGAATGTTATCAAAAATATTTCTAATTTGTTATTTAAACTATTGTTGTACATGACTCACCGCTTTGTGATTGATTTCAAAAATGATTCCTAATACTGTCACAATTTTATATTTCACACCATTCACTTTTTTATTTTTTATTGAAAAAATTTTCTCTATGGGTGAGAAATTTCCTTTAGTTTTCTTTAAAAACAATCTATAATCTTCAGG
>CAYQDC010000074.1:0-5267 GCA_964416205.1 uncultured Acetobacter sp.
ATATGCACATGATCAGGACAGACTTTTGCTTCTATTATACTTATTCCTTTCCATCGGCTCAATTCTCTTAAAATATGACCTATTTCCAGGCGACGACCTCCGTAAAAGGCTTTTCTACGATATTTAGGGGCGAAGACAACATGATATTTGCAATTCCATATTGTATGCGTGTTCATAAAAAAACTCCTTTGCTTTTGTTAGACTTTCGTCAGACCGTCTAACTTACTTTAGCAAAGGAGTTTTTTTGTGTAAAGCTATAAGCTCTTTGGAACTACCGGCCTAGCCGGTAGTTTTCTTGTTACAAAAACCGCCTGTGAATAACAGGCGGAAAAATCAGCTATTCTCTTAAGCTTAGCTGGCTTTTTTACAACAGCACTCAACAACTGAATCAACAGCTTTCGGCTGTCCTTTTTGCTTTACTGCAGCTTGAGCAGCAGCCAAACGCGCTACCGGTACACGAAACGGAGAACAGGAGACATAATCCAATCCACAAGAATTGAAAAACTCAATAGAAGCAGGATCACCACCATGTTCACCACAAACACCTAAATGCAGTTCAGGATTAATTTTACGTCCATATACACATGCACGTTTAACTAATTTGCCTACGCCATCCACATCAATAGAAGCAAATGGATCAGCTACATAAATGCCTTTTGCTCTGTAGCAATCCAAAATAGCACCAGTATCATCACGACTCATACCCAAAGTCGTCTGCGTAAGATCATTAGTACCAAATCCAAAGAAACCAGCAGATTCAGCAATATTTTCAGCCTGCAAAGCAGCTCTTGGCAATTCAATCATTGTTCCAACCAGATAATCAATTTTCTTACCTTTTTCAGCAAAAATTTTCTGCGCCGTTGTATCAATGATATTTTTGCATATATCCAATTCTTTCTTAGCACCAACCAAAGGAACTTCAATTTCAGGAATAACTTTAATTCCTTTATCTTGGCATTCCAAAGCAGCTTCCAAGATAGCACATGTTTGCATTTCACAAATTTCAGGATAAGTAACAGCCAAACGACAACCACGATGACCAAGCATCGGATTCAATTCATGCAATTTTTCCGCACGCGTTTTAACCTGTTCCAAAGTCATCCCCATTTTATCTGCTAATTCCTGCATTTCAGCATCTGTATGAGGCAAGAACTCATGCAACGGCGGATCTAACAAACGAATTGTAACCGGCAGACCATCCATAATTGTGAACAAATCAATAAAATCTTGTTTTTGATAAGGTAATAGACGAGCCAAAGCCTTTCTGCGCCCATCTTCATTATCCGACAAAATCATAGCACGCATATCGGCAATACGATTGGCATCAAAGAACATATGTTCTGTACGAGCTAACCCAATACCTTCAGCACCAAAATCACGAGCCTGTTTAGCATCTTTTGGTGTTTCAGCATTAGCACGAACTTTCATTGTTTTGATTTCATCAACCCACGCCATTAATTTACCAAAATTGCCTGTCATTTCAACTTGAACAGTCGGAACTTGACCTTCTATAATTTGACCTTTTGCACCATCTAAAGATACCCAGTCACCTTCCTTGATAACAATACCACTCTTTGTAGACATTGTCTTGGCTTTATAATCAATAACAATATCTGTAGAACCAGAAACACAAGGTGTACCCATACCACGAGCAACAACCGCCGCATGCGAAGTCATACCTCCACGCGCCGTAATAACACCCTGCGAAGCATGCATGCCTCCAATATCCTCTGGGCTTGTTTCATTACGAATAAGAATAACCTTCTCGCCTTTCTCAGCCCAAGCTTCTGCATCTTCTGCATTAAATACAGCTCTTCCAACAGCAGCACCAGGAGAAGCTGGAAGACCATTTGCAATAACTTTCTTTTCGGCTTTCGGATCCAACATCGGATGCAATAATTGATCTAATTGCTCCGCTCCAACACGCATAATAGCTTCTTCTTTAGTTAACATGCCCTCTTCATACATTTCAACAGCCATTCTGACAGCTGCTGCTGCTGTCCTTTTACCATTACGGCATTGCAACATCCAAAGTTTGCCATGCTCAATGGTAAATTCCATATCTTGCATATCTTTGTAATGCGCTTCCAAATTATTACGAACATCCACCAATTCTTTATACAAATGCGGCCATTTTTCTTCCAAGGAAGTACCATCACCTTTTGACCCCATCGGTTGCGGTGTACGAATACCAGCAACTACATCTTCGCCTTGGGCATTTACCAAATATTCGCCATAATAAACATTTTCACCAGTAGCCGGATCACGAGAGAAACAAACACCAGTAGCACAATCATCTCCGGCATTACCAAATACCATTGTCTGAACATTAACAGCTGTACCCCAATCTCCCGGAATATTATTCAGTTTACGATAAGTAATAGCACGGTCAACCATCCAAGAACCAAATACGGCACCAATACCAGCCCATAACTGTTCCCATGGATCCTGAGGAACAACTTTACCTATTTTTTCACCGATTTCTTTATATTCATTAACCAATTCTTTCAGATCATCTGCTGTTAAATCAGTATCAGATTTATAACCTTTGGTCTTCTTCATATTTTCCAAAGCTTCTTCATATAAATCTAAATCAGCACCTAAAACAACATCAGAAAACATCTGCAGAAAACGACGATATGAATCATAAGCAAAACGTTCACTTCCCGAAGCCTTGGCCAAAGCCTTAACCGTTTCATCATTTAAGCCGAGATTCAAAACCGTATCCATCATCCCCGGCATTGAAACTCTGGCGCCGGAACGAACGGAAAACAACAGCGGATTGTTTGCATCTGCAAATTTTTTACCCATAATTCCTTCAACATAAGAAACAGCATCACGAACTTGCTCTTTCAAATCTTCTGGATAGGTGTGGTTATTATTATAAAAATATGTACAAACTTCGGTTGTAACCGTAAATCCAGGAGGTACAGGCAATCCGACCTTATTCATTTCAGCCAGATTCGCACCTTTACCGCCAAGGAGATTTCTCATTGTGGCATCACCTTCGGCTTTGCCATTACCAAATGTATATACCCATTTACTCATGGTTATTCAGCTCCTATTAGCTTATTTGTTAAAACGACCACCTTTACACCTTATAGTATATTGGCAGCAGAACTATTAATTCTGTTAAAAATTTATAACAGTAAAACAGAATATTCAAGCAAAAACTTACCTCTTTATCTTCCACCCAATTTTACTATTATAAGCTTGTATTAATTCCAATTGTTTTTCACTCTGTTCCATAAGACATAGTATTTTTAGACTATAAAAATATTTTACCCTTAAATCATATTAACCAATCATAAATTCATAAATATAGTATGTTCAAAGTGTTAAATTATTTTTAAAGGGAATTTTATGGCGATAAAAAGGTGTTTTAGTTGCTGTTGCCAAAAAGAAGAGTATAATTAGTGAGGTTTATGAAAAGGAACAATCAAATAGTTTTTGTTTCATTGACCTGGTGTAATGATTGTTAAACAAAAACACTATGTTTTATGGAACAGAGTGTTTTTTAAAGGTATTAAAAACAACACTTTTCTTTAATTAAGTGTTTTCAAAAGGAATTATATATGTTACATTAATACACATATACTATATTTTATGAGAAATTGAAATGACTGTAAATAATATATATGATGATTTTATGGCTCAATATCAAAATTACCCACAGAAACTTTTATCCTTAGTCGAGGGACAGAGAGCTTTATTGCCGATTAATGTCGAAGATGAAAACTATAATTTGGGAACAATGCAGAAAGATGAGGATATCGGTTTATCTTCCAATCTTGCTGTTATCAATGCTCATTCTTTTGAAAAGTCTTTTGATGATTATAAGAAAAATTATCCTCAGATGTCAGAAACAGAGGCTAAAGCTCGTGTGGTGTTTGACTTTTTGAACACGCATGGGGTTAATGATTTGTCTTATGAACAAAATAAAGATGATTTTTTGTATAAAGATAAAAATGGTAATGATGTTAGCAGAGAAAATTTTTATGCCACACAAGTATATAAAAATGCCTTAACTAATACAACTTTTTTTGATAGAAACGTTGGTAACATACAAGTCTTATGCTTGGAGCCAAAATCTGTTACGGATATGCCGCGTAATATCAAGGGAATTTCACAAGAAAAAATTGATAAATTTATGAATATTCCCGATACAGAAAGGTTGCAAATTTTATATAAAAGAGGCTTGTATCATGAAGCTCTTCACATGGCCTTGGGGACCAACGATGAGCGTAAATGTGATGTCTTTGCTTTATTAAAAACAATGAAAGAACATCCTAATTATGCAGAAGCAGTTTTTGATGTTTATAATGCTCAGCGTTCTAAAATGGGCTATACGCTAAGTGTAATGCGTAAACGAGAGGAAATGCAAAAGCAACGTGCAATTAAAAACGGTGTAATGACATATTTAATGCCCAACACATATAATAAATTAAAAGAATATGCCTTAAATCCACGGCTTATTCCACAACAAGATGCTGAAATTTTGAAATTAACTTGTGAAATGACTTCTGAACCGGAATTTTCTAAGGCGCAATTGGACGAATATGCCAAACTTATGGCACAAGATTATCTCTCGCCTCAGGATTTGGCAGGTAACGAAATCATACAGACCTGTATGAAACAAGGTGGCTTTGATAATATTGACGCATATATAGCTAGTGATAAAACTTTAAGCGAAATCATGTCTAACGAAAATATTGCCAGCCGCATTGCAAAAGCTAAAGAGCAAATAGCATCTCATTCAAGTTCGGATAAAAAGCTAACATTAACAGAATTAAGAGGCCTGTCTTCAGTGATCAAAGTGCCGCGTGAATCCAAAACCACAAATGTTGATTTTACTATGTTGTGCTTGTCGAAAAATAAAAAACAAAATAGTTAGATTTAGTTAAATACTTTTTCCAGCCAAAACTTTCATCTTTAAAAGCCGTATATCTTGAGAGCCAAGTTATTTTGATTTATTTTCTGCTATTTTTTCTGCATTTTTTTGATTTTTGAAATTGGAAAATGAAGACTTAATTAAATCCTTATTGTTACACTCAATTAAAGAAAAGTGTTGTTTTTTTATTGTCATTCTCGGGTGTATTTTTCTTTCTGTCATTCTTAGGTCTTGACCCGAGAATCCAGTCAATAAAGAGGCATTATTATTTAACTGGATGTTTGGGGCAAGTCCGGGCATGACGATAGGGGGGAGATGGATGCCCGATCAGGTCGGGCATGACATGGTATAAGAACGTCATTCTCGGACACATTTT
>CAYQDC010000075.1:0-4759 GCA_964416205.1 uncultured Acetobacter sp.
AGATATTGCTTTTGTTTTTTCTTCTCTTCAATCAGCTTTTCTTTGAGTTCAATAAGGCGGTCTTGTTCCTGTAAAATCTCCGCAATCCTTTCTTGTTCAGCTTTTGATTTCGGAAATGAAATTTTTACTTTATTGAATGTTTCTCTATTTAATCCGTACACTTTAAACCCGACAGCCAATCTTTGAAATTGCTTTCTGACATATTGCGACATAGAAATATATTGCTTATAATTCTTAGATAGCACCTTTTGCTTTTCTTTAGCTAATATAGTATGCAATCCAGCTATAAAAGGTCTATTTTCAGGATTATCAATTAAAACTGCTCTTGATGTACCTTCTAAATCCTCAGATGCATCCAAAAATGCTATATCGCCATCGTTCATTAAGAAGCTTTCTTCACCACTTATTTTAATTTCATACTTTGGCTTATCAAGATATTGTGCATAAGAAACTTTTGTGAAGTTTCCAGTATGCATATCGCCGTAATGCAAATAGCACACCCCGTTTGTACCTAATTCCTCTCGTGACTTTCCTAAGCCTCCAAAAAAGCTAAATAATTCTTTGAAAGACTTATCTTTTTCCCAATCGCATGGAAAAATCCCGAAAGGCGTTTTTTCATACCCTTCGGGGATTTCCCCTTTTTTTATTTTTTCAATCCTTGACCTTATCGTTTGGTTCATACTATATACCTATGTTTAAAATGGAGCGCGGTAAGCAGGCTTGCATCCCCACTTATTAAAAATCCAATGGCAAGGGATGCGCACTCAAATAAAAACGCCATAAAAATCAATATACTTTTCAAATTACTTTGTTTTTTGATTGGCATCACCTCCTCTAAAAATTCGCGAAAAAAAGTGATGCAAGCCAATACCGTCTCCATCGCAAGATGGCTATTTAAATTCTGCCAGAGTCTATATTAATACCCTGCCTTGAAAGCTCCCTGATGAGGTTTATTGCTACTTCTTCCACATTATTTTGGAATGGAATATAAATCAAACCCTGAATATCAGAAGGCTTTTCAAAATTTTTGTCTTCCTTTAACAAGATAGCAACCTTGTTTCTGCCTAATTTTGCAAGAAACATTCCAAGTTCGAGCACTACGTTTTGTCTTACTCTAAAATTATACGACTCTTCATTAACTGCTTTTCCTTCATCATCGGGTGTTGCCAAAACAATGGCATAACCGACATCTGCGCCGTACTCTTCCAGTTTTTCGATTATAGTTTGTCCACTGGATGCTTGCTGGTCCAAAATGATAGGGTCTAAATCCCATCTCCTGAGCATTGCTTCAAGTTGAGTACGCGCAATTTCATCATGACCGTACACAACAAAAACTTTTCGCCCTCCGGTAGTTACTTTTCCATCCAGTATATCCTTAACTTGCTGCTGATTTTTACCCTGGACATTGTGTGTACCCGTCCTAAAGCAGTTAATAATTGCGCCGTTACTTAAGCGCAACTGCTTACTATTTCCAGTTTCTTTTTCCTCTACAATACCTAAGTAGATGCATGCTTCTATCTTCTTTTTAATTTCTTCGTATGTCATTTTCTTTCCCCCACAAGTACTAATTAAATGGTAATCTTTTTCCAATAAAGTTCATTATCTTTGTTTACAGAAATATAGGCCACGTTATCGCCTTTATTAAATAAAGAACGCAATCTATTTTCAAAACCTTCTTGTGAAAGACTTGTGTTCAGTGCATATGTAGATTCCGTAATCTTTCTACCGTCTATTCTTTCAACATAATCATACCACGCAGAGTAATCATTCCCCTGCTTAACATCATAAGTAACTATTCTCATTCTCATTGATTTAACCTCTTTAATGTTTTACTTTTCATAATTATATACAATAAATTCTAATTAAAATTAGAGTCCGAGTTCTTTTAAATATTCTGCCATTTTAGCTTCAACTTCAGATATCTCTTTTTTTAAGCTTTCAATATTCCCTTGGACCTCATCAATATCGATAAGTTCCTCCTCTTCAAAAGTATCAACATAACGGGGAATATTGAGATTAAAATCGTTTTCTTTGATTTCATCAAATGTTGCGACGTGCGCAAAATGCTCTATGTCTTTGCGTTCTTCATACGCCTTTATAATATCCTCAATATTCTTCATTTCAAGGATATTTTTGTTTTTATCCTTCTTATAACGGAGATTACCGTTCTCGTCCTTACCGGAAGCATCAATAAACAGCACATCATTTGTATTGCGATTCTTCTTCAAGACCATTATGCAAGCGGGAATAGACGTACCGTAAAACAGATTGGCAGGAAGTCCTATAACAGCATCGAGCAGATTTTTCTCGACAACAGTCTTTCGAATCATACCCTCTGACGCTCCACGGAATAAAACGCCGTGCGGCACAACAGCAGCAATTCTACCATTGTTGCGCAACGAATAAATCATGTGCAACAGGAATGCCCAATCCCCTTTACTTGCAGGAGGAACACCCCAATCAAATCTATGATATTTATCAAGATTGGCAGTCATTTTGAATTTTCTGTCATCGACTTTCTCGCCTTCATGCTGACCGCCAGGATTAAACCCTTCCGCCCATTTATCTTGCGAAAAAGGCATATTTGCCACGATGACATCAAACTGCTTTAAATTTCCGTCAGAATCCAAATGCTGAGGGTTAGAAAGTGTATCGCCCCAAGCTATATTGCCTGTATCAACGTGAATATCATGAATAAACAAATTCATCCTAGCCATTGACCAAGAAGAACCGTTCATTTCCTGCCCATATATCGCAACAGAGTCCAGATTTTCCGCCTGTCGCGCCGTTCGAATTAAAAGCGACGCCGAACCGCAAGTGGGGTCATAAATCGTATCGTTAATTCTGGGTTTAACTATTCTTGCCATCAGTTCAGAAACCATGCTGGGCGTAAAGAAACTTCCTGCTTTTTTACCTGCTTCTGATGCAAACTCGCCAATCATGTATTCATATGCATCGCCAATAATATCCGCAGGATCTTTATTTGGCTTAATTTCTATTTTTGACGGTTCAAGGCACAGAGGCTTAAAATCTTCCAACAAGGTACGCAGTCTTGTATTCTTTTGCTGAGGATTACCAAGCATAGATTCACTATTAAAGTTAATGCTACGGAATACACCTTTCAATTCGGTATTATTATCCTGTATACCTTGAAGTGCCGTATTTATCATCTCGCCAATTTTAGAGTTATAGCGATTTTCGTAAAGATAATCAAACCTTTCGTTATCGTTTAAAGTGAACGGCAAATTCTTCTTTGCCCTCTCAATCCTTATCAGATTATCGCCATATCTAACCTCAAGATTTCTGAGATATTCCTTGTACGTATCATCGAGATATTTGATGAATAACATAGAAAGGATAAAATCCTTGTAATTTGCCGCATCTATAACTCCGCGGAATGTTCCAGCAGCCTTCCAGAGTGTATTTGTTATATCATCAAATGTTGTCATCTTATCTTCCATGTCATTCACCTCTATGTTTCACTAAATGTTTAAGCTTATATTCCATTAACATTCTTTCTTGTTCCAATAAACGTTGGCTTAGCTTTCTCTTCTCTTTTAAGAGCCACCATACTTCACCTATTGCACATTGCTTTTCCATGTCAGGCAAATCACCAATATCAAGTTCATCAAAGCTACCGCGCTTTATTGCCGGAACAGATGTCCCTGCCATATCTTTATACAAATCCCCCAAATTGGCCTCAAGAATAAATGCAAGATACTTAGGATAGATATTGTTTTTTGCACGAACGATTGCAAGATTCTGCCCAACCATATAATCTTTGTCATCAGAAATATAATTGACAAACTGCGGTTGCACCCTTCGTATAATCACATCCCCACGATATACCCTTAACCCTTCATCCGGAATAAAATTATTTTCTTCCTGAGGTGCAAGAATTCTATTATCTTCTTGTAGACAACTTGAAGATAACCAAAGCCAATTATTTTCTAATGTCTCTTTGGACTTTTGCGGAAATGAAAATATTATATCTGCTACATCTTTTAAAAACATTAATCTTCCCCTAAATATAAGATGAGCTAACTAGGATACTCACCATTAAATTTATAATTCCCCTAAATTATCGCGTTTGATATTATTAGGGTCAGTCCTGAGATACGCATTATCGACCACATGAACATCTTCACCAACATGCCAAGAACCATTACTGAAGTACTTAGTCTTTACAGCGGAATAAGGATGAGCATTTATATAGTCAATCATTTGCTTTTTGGTACACCACATGCTTGCCTTAGTATTCAAGTGTTGTGTATATGCCAAACTGGTAATTACTTCATACCCATTGTAATCACGAGACTTTTTAACTTCATCTATATAATACAATAGCCTAATCTCCTTTGTATGTACTCGTAAAAGTTAACCACGCTTGACAAGTAAAACTACAATGTGCTATACTAAATCTACCACAACAAAGATAGCGCATTAGCGCAGTCGCCTCGCTCATACCTAGTATCGAGCGAGGTTTTCCTTTACTGTACATTCATTATACTGCTTAAAATCTTAAAAGTCAAGTAAATAAGGTGTTTATTTTTGGGGAAAATTAGCTGCAATTGAGTTACAGTATAATTTTTTCAAGACTTAACAGCAAAGCATAAAAAGCGGAAACATTTGTTTGTGTTTTGCTTGACAAACAAGAATCTGCGTGTTATAATCCGATTGTAGTGCGTGAATGAGAGTTTGCGCGATACAAGCAAAATGCCCGTATCGGTGAAAGAAACGAGGGAATTTTTGACGGCTC
>CAYQDC010000076.1:0-4568 GCA_964416205.1 uncultured Acetobacter sp.
AAAGTTTCTTCTGTGATTTTCATCATTTTTTCCATAATAGTTGGTAAAGCTGTAAACTCTTTGGAACTACCGGCCTAGCCGGTAGTTTTCTTGTTACAAAAAACCTGCCTAACGGCAGGCTTTCGGATATCACCGCATTAAACTGCAATTTCACTTGGCAACAACAACCATCGCTTCGCGCAAAATCCGGTCATGTATTGTATAGCCGGCCTGCAACTCTGTCAGAATTGTCCCGCTTTGGGCTTTTTCATCTTCAATTTCCTGCACCACACGTTCAAAATTTGGATCAAATTTCTCACCTTTATGATTAAATCGTTTAATCCCAAATTTTTCAAATACCTTTGTCAGCTCATTTTGTGTCAGCTCTACACCTTCCAACAGTTCCGTACAAACTTCCCTGTTATTCGCCATCGCAGCAATCGCACGTTCAAGATTGTCCGCCACGCCAAGCAATTCTTTCGCAAATGAGGATACAGCAAATTTAATCGTTTTTTCACTTTCTTGCTGTACACGTTTTTTCATATTATCCATTTCTGCATACAAACGGATATAATCATTTTTCAGCTTATTGAAATCTTCCTCAAGCTTGACCCGACCATCTGCTTTATTCGCTTCGGAGTTTACATCTTCATCGCCTGCAATTTCTTCTACTATATCGGTTTCGACCTGCTCATCCTGCTCTTTCGGTAGTATTTCTTCCTGTTTATCAGTTGTTTCGTTATCAGCATGATATTCTTTCTCTATATTTTGATCTTTTTTGGCACTCATAATACCCTCGTCATAATTAAAAAACTCTCTAACATAGATTTAGGTCTTAAAAACATTTAAGTCAAGGCTTGGACGCAACTTACCCAAAATAAGCCCTAAACCGGTATCATAAAACCTCAGCTAATCAACCAAAATACTGGTATGATAGTTTCCCAAATATCATACCGCACCACCGTTATCACTACAGACAAAATAAATCCAGCATCGTACTCCTTCATATACCTCGTAGATACATCACCGCAAGCATACGCCAGCCACCACAAGATATTTAGATATTACAACCTGAAAAACGTTTTTCTCTCCCAGATAATATTCCATTCAGCCAGAATATACCTGCCATTTACCTGCAACAAGATAACCTTTATACGGCCTTCGGTACCAGTAAACTCCAACCAGTAATTACGCCTAAGACAAATACCTCAAGAAAATTCTTTTATAATTCCCTTACGGCTTCTCCGGATTACGCCAAACCTCATGTTGATACAAATACACATCTAAACTTAGTGTCTCCAATGTCCATGCCCACTATGCAATGGACGACGCCAATGGTGATGAAATCCGTCAAATAACACCCCACCGACCACAGCGGTCGTCACGCCTGCTAACAGAGCGGCGCTTGTCGCATCTCTATCATAATAATAACTGTTTTGCACTACTGGAGATTCTCTAACCACTGTTACCGTCTGCGGTTGTGTAACCGTTGTCGTCTGCACTGGCACCGTTACGGTCTGCACCGGCGCACTGTAAGTTGACGGCGCCGTAAAAATCTGCCTGGTTACATTGCCATTTCCATCAATCACCACTATCGTTTCTGCTCGAACGTTTCCCGTCCACACACAAATCAAAGCCAAAGCCAAACCTAAAATAAACTTTTTCATTTTTTCCTCTATCGATATTTAGTCATTTAATTTAAACATACATCTAGACATATATGTTATAATTCAAACAATTCTGTTTTTCAACACCTAATATAACGACAAAAGAATTTTAAAGTTCACACTGATTTTTTCTAAAAAAGCAAATAAAAAACACAAAATGAAAAAAGAAAGCATAACACTGCTCCATAAACCAACCGTTCTCAAAATCAACGCCCTTGTTTTTTGCCAAATAAAGACTTTTTCAACTAAGGCATTTTTGCTTACTTACATATTGCTAAAAAATACGCTAAAAAACAACAAACAGTTAATTGATTTTGTATACAACAAAGAAGATAGGACTCACCTATCCTCTTAAACATCTTTAACAAAAAAACTACACAACTTGTTTAACAGCCTCCTGTTCCGCCTGATATTTGGTCATAAGTAGACGCAAAACCCTATCCAGGGTTTCCTTAAGATCTTTACGTTCAACTACGATATCAACCATGCCATGCTCTTTCAGATATTCCGCCGTCTGAAATCCTTCTGGCAGTTTTTCACGGATAGTCTGTTCAATCACACGCTTTCCAGCAAAACCAATCATCGCCCCCTTTTCGGCAATATGAATATCCCCAATCATCGCAAATGATGCCGAAACACCACCTGTCGTCGGATCAGTAAAAATAGAAACATACGGCAGACCTTTTTCTTTAACCCGATTAATTGCTGCTGTCGTCCGCGCCATCTGCATTAAGGACAATATACCCTCCTGCATACGAGCACCACCCGAAGCACTGACAATAATCAATGGACAATCATGGTCAAACGCAAACCGTGCCGCAGCAACAATACCCTCACCAACAGCCGTACCCATAGATCCGCCCATAAACGAAAAATCCATAACCGCTATCACGGCACCCATATTTGCCACTTTACCAATACCGACCTTAATAGCATCACTGTTACCGGTCTTTTTGCGATAAACTTTCAAACGATCCACATAACGTTGCGTATCCCTAAACTTCAAAGGATCTTCCTTAACTGATGGCAATACCATCTCTGTATAAACTCCATCGTCAAATAACTGCCGCAAACGCTTGTCAACAAAAAGGCGCAAATGATACCCACATTTTGTGCAGACATACATAGATTTTTTTAATTCTTTAGAAAACAACATCTGCCCGCACTCAGGACACTTAACCCATAAATCGTCGGAAATCTCTTTCGGAGTCGTCTTCTTAATTTTTGGCCTGACAATATCTGTTAACCAATTCATCTTTTACCTCTCTTTTTTATACTTTCGTACCCCTACAAACACCTATCGATACCGCTAGAAAACAGGAAGTTCCGGCATAATAAAATTTCCAGCATAATACCTAGTTATCCTCAAGTGATGGTTTTGAAAAAAACTTTTTAATTTTCTGATTAAATGAAAACCCTCTTTTATTTTCGTTTTTTTCTGTTTCAACCTGTAACGAGGAAAACTGATGATTAAGTTTCTCGTGTTCGATATTGAGCTTTTCATGTTCTTTGGACAAGACCTTATTCTCTTTCTTTTGCCTTCTGAGCTGCATCCTAAGCGGGGCATAAGCCGACCATGCGGAAAACCTACCACAAAAATAGCCCAAAAAGAACATAATCAGATAAACTACACTGACCCCGACCATCATAGTCGATTCAGAAGAAGCATCAGAGATAGGCCATATACCGACCAACTCCGTATTATTCTGCACTAAAAAAACCAAAAACAATGCAAAAAGCAGAATTTTAACCAACCACATATTTTCTCCTTTCGCAAGAACCTGACCCGCTTAATTTTTGTTCATTTTCTCATGCAGTTCTTTCCCTACCCGGAAATGAACAATATTACGGTTTCCGATTTTAACTTTTTCACCCGTTCTTGGATTTTGAGCAATCCGTGGCGCACGCCGATGAATAGAAAAAACACCAAACCCGCGAAACTCAACGCGCTGCCCCCTAGCCAGGACTGATGTCATGCTGGAAAAAATGACACTGACAATTTTTTCAATCTCGCTGATCATCAGATTTGGATTTTTCTTAGCAATATTTTCAATTAATTCAGACCTAGTCACTGCACACCTCTTTCAACAAAAATAAATTCCTGCAAACTTATATAACATCACGCTAAGGACATAGCTATATTTTTTTACTCATTTTACACAAGTGTCTGCCCCTCTTATATACAGCGGTTTCGGAAAATCAAGATTTTTCTGTACATATTTTTGATAAGTTGTACGAAACAGAGCATCCAAAGACATTATTTCAGTCAATTCCACCCGTTTTATCTGCAATCCGAGCGAAACGGAAAGCAACCTCTCTACGCCATCGCCGGAAAAACTGACCTGATGCCCCTTTAAACGTTTGGCAATTTCTTCACGCGTCAAAGCTTCCGGTCTGCCGATTTTGCATAAATCGGAATCAAACAGTTGAAAATAAAAATCTTCACGTTTTGTTTCAATCACCACCGCATTATAAAAAGCCTTATCATTATCCTTAAGCATATTGGCATATACTTCAAATGCAGATACACCTGTAAGCTTCAATGCCGGACTTCCAAGAGCTAACCCGCGGGCAAAAGCCAACCCTGCACGCACGCCAGTAAACGACCCCGGTCCCGTACACACACCCAACATGCTGATATCGCTAAATTTCAGTCGGTTGCCTACCAACAACTCTTTAACACCGCTCACTAAATCTTCAGCTTGTCCAAATTCCTCCACCTTTTCTTTTTTTCCGATACATTTTGTATCATTGTAAAGGCCGGCGACAACACCGTTTCCCGTCGTGTCAAAAACCAATGTATACATATTGTTCACTCTTTCAATTTTTAATTTGCCATTGAATGGCAAATATCTTAAAAAAGCTTATATACCAAAACAAAAAAACAAACAACCATTTTTTTGGCATAGTATGTTTTACACC
>CAYQDC010000077.1:0-4560 GCA_964416205.1 uncultured Acetobacter sp.
TGATATTATAAGGCTTTTATAATGATTGTCAAGATTGTCAAGCAAAAAATACTATATTTTATGGAACAGAGTGTAAAAAATACAACAAGATATGCTACAATCGTGGATATTTTTAATTTTATGCTTGACTTAGAGTTAACTCAAAAGATTACATTCAAAAAAAGAATCAAAGGAGTATTGAATGACAAAATCTATTGTTTATTTTACCAAAGAAATCACGCCCGACAGCCTGATAAGGATTTATAAGGCATTAGGCAAAACGTTACCTGGCAACATCGGCGTCAAGATTTCCACTGGCGAGCCTGGCGGACACAATTATCTGAAGCCGGAATTGATTAGCAAACTGATCAAAGAGTTAAATGCAACGATTGTAGAATGCAACACCGCTTATTCCGGTCGCCGCAATACCACAGCCGAACACTGGAAAGCCATTGATGAACACGGTTTTACCAAAATTGCCAAAGTGGATTTAATGGATGGTGAAAGCGATATGGAAATCCCCGCCGGAGGCAAACATCTTGATGTGGATATTGTTGGCAGCCATTTGCAAAATTACGATTCTATTTTGAATCTGGCGCATTTTAAAGGGCATGCCATGGGCGGTTTCGGTGGTGTGCTGAAAAATCAGTCTATCGGTATCGCTTCCAGTGCCGGCAAGGCCTATATTCATACCGCCGGCGTTACCCGTAGCCCGGAAGAGTTGTGGGATAGACTGCCTGCGCAGAACGATTTTCTGGAATCAATGGCTGAGGCGGCCAAAGCGGTAGTCGACTATATGAAGGGCAATATTTTATATATCGACGTCATGAACAATCTTTCGGTTGACTGCGACTGCGATTCTCACCCCGAAGATCCATGTATGGCCGACATCGGCATTCTGGCGTCAACCGATCCAGTTGCCGTGGATCAGGCATGTATAGACAAGATTTGGGCGTCAACCGATCCCGGACGCGACCACTTTATCGCCCGCATAGAACGCCAGAATGGGCGTCATATCCTGCCGTATGCTGAACAAATCGGCCTGGGTTCGCGTAATTATGAACTGATAGATTTGGATAATGCGTAATGGATTATTGAAAATAATGTGCTTGGTGGCGACAGGCATTATTGCCACTGCCAGCGCGGTTTTTGCGAAAGAAAACGATATGGAAAAGGCAAACAGCAAAAGGACATTGGTGGTATATTTTTCACACAGTGGCAATACCAAACAGATTGCGGATAAAATTGCCGCTGCAGTTAATGCCGATACAACGCGGATAGAAACCATCACCCCATATACAGGAAGCATGGAAGAAGTCTCCCGCCAGGGAAAAGCAGAGATTGACAGTGGCTACAAGCCAGAGATTAAGCCTCTGGATGACATCGCCGATTACGACCGTATCATCGTTGGCACACCAACCTGGTGGTACACAATGGCGCCAGCAGTGGCAACGTTCTTCTCTACAGCCGATTTAGACGGCAAAGAAGTTGTCCTGTTTATGACCAATGCCGGCTGGCCGGGACATGTAATAAAAGATATGCGGGACGCGGCAGGCAAGGGGGCTGATGTAATCGCCTCCAAAGAGATATTGTTTGCATCCGACGGTGGCAGTCGCATGATTACGCCGGAAAGCGAGATAGATACCTGGATAGCAAGCTGGAAGTAACCGATTTTGAGGAAAGGGAAACAGTATGGCTAAAAATATTTTAACTGGTTTAATTTTTGGAACAATGATGTTAATGGGAAATAATGCAATGGCAGAAAATAGTTTAACCCCTCGGCAACAATCAATCGCCGAAGTGGCATCTTATGCGGCACGCGGAAATCAGGAAGGCTTGAAACATGCTTTGATAAAAGGACTTGATATCGGCGTTACCGTCAATGAATTTAAGGAAATACTTGTGCAAGCGTATGCCTATTGTGGTTTTCCGCGCAGTCTAAACGCGCTTAATACCTTAATGCAAACGGTGGAAGAACGCGGCAACAAAGACAAGCAGGGAAAATTACCGGGAGCCAAACCGGAAGGAACCAGCCTTGAATATGGTACCGCCAACCAGACCAGGCTTATCGGTATTCCGGTTAAAGGAAAAATATACGATTTTGCCCCGGCAATTGACGAATACCTGAAAGCGCATCTGTTTGGTGACATTTTTGCCCGCGACAATATAGATTGGCAGACCCGCGAACTGGCTACAATTGCCATGCTGGCTTCAGTTCCGAACGTGGCAAGCCAGTTAAACAGTCACATAAACGTCGGTAAGCATAACGGCCTGACCGATGAACAGATAGCAGAAATTCTGGCGATTGCCGACCAAACTGGCGCCGAAACCGTCTTATTCGGCAAAGGAGTGGAAAACACTGCCTATGCGCAGTATTTCATTGGCAAAAGCTATCTGCAGCCACTGACCAGCGAAGGTGTCGGCATTGCTAACGTTACCTTTGAGCCGAAGTGCCGCAACAACTGGCACATTCATCACAAAGGCGGGCAGATTTTGCTGGTGGTTTCCGGCCGAGGCTGGTACCAGGAATGGGGCAAACCAGCACAGGAATTAAAGCCGGGCGATGTTGTTAATATTCCAGCGGAAGTCAAACACTGGCATGGTGCCGCCAAAGACAGCTGGTTTACACATATTGCGATTGCAGTTCCCGCCGAAGGTGCTACGAACGAATGGCTTGAACCTATAACCGATGAGGAATACGATAAGCTGAAATAATAATTACCACATCGTAAAAAAACAGCAGCCCCGCCAGCTTATGCCCGGGGCTGTTCGCATATCCGACACCTGACAGCGGAGAAAAGGAAAAATCTATTAATGGCAGAGGTATTAACAAGCTTTGTTATTAAAATTTATACGGCTACCATTTGGCCATTATAATGTCAAACTTCTAAATATTTAGGTATAGGCGTTATTACAGAGATTTTTTATTGTTTTGGTTTACCTTTTCTTCCGATAGTCAAGCCAGTTGATTCGCTACTACATAATTTCTACCATATCTGCTCGTTCAAAAGCACCACTGGTTACCGTTGTAGAGTTTATATGTAAAAATGACTTTTAACTGTAGTGTATAACCGTGTGAAAACACGGCAACCGGGCATTAAAGCTTGCCTTCAGATGCTGAAGAATAAGATTTATTAGTCAAATATTCTAAAAAAGCCTGACAGCCCTCAACGATATCCCAGTAGGTTTCGTCAAAATTACCAGTGTACCACGGATCTTTAATGTTACGCGGATTTTTCGTAAAATCCAGCAGACGATAGATTTTATGTTCGGTATCCATACCGACCAATGATTGAATATCTTCAATATTACTGTTATCCATGGCCAAAATATAATCAAAATACGCATAATCATGTTTGCGAATACGGCGAGAATAATGCTCTTCAAATGGTATATGCATGGATTTCAACATTTGTTTTGTTCCATGATGAATACCAGCATGACATATCTCGTTATAACCTTCCGTTGCCGCAGAATCTATTTCAAAATTATTCGTCAGCCCTTTTTCCGCAACCATGTGTTTCAGCACAAACTCTGCCATCGGTGATCGGCAAATATTCCCAAGGCAAACAAATAAAACTTTAATCATTGCACTTCATTCCTAATCATTCAAAACTTCCCAATGACCACCTCTATCTGGGCCAATACGACGAATAAGCCCTTTTTCTTTCAATAAGGCTGTTTGTTTTGCAACAGCCCGACGGGAAATATTTAAAAACTGGGCTAATTCTGTAGTTGTTATTGCCGGATTTTGTTTCATCAATTCTAAAATTTTCTGTGAACTTTCTTTTCCGAACATCATACTATCTTTTATCTGAATTTCTCGATTATCTAACAAATTATTTTCACCCAGCAACAGATTCCCGAAAAATTTATTTAAATATTCCATTGTATAATAAATATCTTGATTCAGATTTCGATAATTTGCCCGTACCAGGGCATTGCGAAAATACTTGGAATGTTGCTCAAAAAGATCGTTATTGGGTGCAAATCCCAAAGTATAAAGATATTTAATGATGAAAACCGCGGTTACTCGGGTGTTCCCCTCGCCAAAGGGATGAATTTGCCATATTCCTGACGTAAATTTAGCCAGTCGTTCCACTTTTTCACGTTTAGACAACCCGTTATAATTAAACTTTTTTTCCTGCCCAAAATCATAATCAAGCGTTTCCATAATACTGTCAGCCCGATCATAAATAACCGTATCACCGTTTAATATTGGTTCTTTTTTGGTAATATCGTATGTGCGGATTTTGCCGACAATTTCATCGTTAAATATTCCGCTAAATAACATCTTATGAATAGAAATTAATTCAGCGAGGCTAAAAGAAAAGGTATGTGTGCTTAAAAGTTTTGCAATCCGAGCAGAAACCTCATCCGCTTCTTTTTCATTATACTCCTTAAGGGTCTTAGCCGGATTTTTTTTGTAATATTGGCTGATCTGCTCGCCTACCTCATCAATAGAGATCTTTCCTGCAATATTATCCTTTGCAACTTCAATCAGATATTTGGACGGGGTCAGATTGTCAACCTGCTGTAAACCAATGGCAACACCCCAGTTTTCAGCCTTTTGTGATTTTT
>CAYQDC010000078.1:0-4465 GCA_964416205.1 uncultured Acetobacter sp.
GGAAAGAATACTCAAAAAATTACAGAGTATATCCGAAATCAACTTAAAGAAGACGTAGAGCAAAGTCAATTAACAATGGATTTTGACCCGTTTACGGGTAGCAAGTAATCTTCGCCCTGTCAGACCGTTATACGCCCTTAAGGCGTTCGCTGGTACTATTAGGGTTACACCCGTTAAAGAAGAACCACCGGCTAGGTCGGTGGGTTTCTTTGTATATTATTTTGTTTGAATTCCTTAAATATTATTAGTATTGTATTTAATGAATTGTTTTATAAGGATTTAGGAGGTTTGTGTTATGGATTTTAGTACATTGAAAAATATAGATATTTTAAAAAGCTTAGTTAAAAGTGTTTGTGTAGATATTGTTGTAGAAATTAAAAGTTTGAAGACGATTAATTTTGAAAAAGTCAAAATGGCGTTGAATATATATTTTGTTGATTATTTGAAAAATAATTACTTGAAATTTTATGGACGTGTTTCTCGTCGCCAGTATTGGATGTTTGCTTTGTATTCTTCTCTGATAAGTATTGTTATTAGTCTTTCTGTTTGTATTTTTCCATTTTTGAATTTTTTATCTTTATTGTATTTTTTTTTTTTTTTTTTACCTAGTGTCGGACTAGGGATTCGCCGGTTACATGATATTGATTTATCTGGGTGGTTATTTTTGGTTTGCCTGATTCCTTTTATTGGCGGGATAATTCTTGTTTTACTTTTTTGCCTACCGGGAGATGCTGATAAAAATAGGTTTAGTTCGTTGTGAAAATAAAATTTAAAGCAGAAATTTTAATATTTACTATAAGATTTAGTAAATATTCAGGAATAAAATAATCAGAGTTGATATTGTTATGGCTGGACCAAAAGCTCCATGGCGTTGTTTGTTAATGAAACAATTTATAGCGAAGATAATACATGATAGCAGAATAATATAAGGTATATTCGTCAGACCCATCCATGCTCCAACAGCAGCTAATAATTTTATATCTCCTCCGCCGAAAGCATCTGGATATTTTTTTATCAGAAAAATGGAGGCTATAACTGGAATAAAATATCCATAAATGGCACCTAAAGAGCTATTGCAGACAGCTGAATTTGTGTTGTAGCCAAGTAATCCGCCAGATAAAGATGCATAAAGAAAGCCTATTATCAAAAGAGGAACAGTTAATATATCTGGCAGTAAAAACATTCGCTTATCGATTTCCATTAAAATCAGGAGTATTATAATAAAAAGAGATATCCATGGTTTATCTGCATTTGGAAGCGTTTGTGATATCAGAAAAAGTATGGCGGAAGTACAAATTCCCCATCCTAAAGAACGCATAAAGTATCTGAGGCAGATTTTTCTGTATTTTGGGTTTTGTTTCCGTTTTTGTTTTGAGACAGATTTGTTTTGTTTTAAAATCCGATATAGAGCATAACCGAATGTTGCAGGCATAAATTTTGAAAATCTTCTTGCCAGGTAGGGAATTGTAAAACCAAAAGCAAAGCCAGTAAGTATGTAGTACATTTTATCTCCTGTATAATTTTGTTGGTAGTTTATTGTGTATTGGTAAATTTTATTTTAAATAAATTCCATTTTTTGGCGATTATCTACTTTTAAGGGATGGTAAAAATTTGGAAAACCCAGGTCATATAAGTTATTTGTTATTGGAATCTAAAACTTATGATTGCCGAGTGTTTAAGTTTTTCCTTAACGGAGAAATATTTATTTTTGTTTTTCAACATGGTGGATAGTTCGCTTAGAATACTGCTATCATAACGTTTCGGAATGTATTTTTACGTCGAGAGAGGGTGTATTTTTTGTATCTTTGGACAAGATAGTAAATTATTTTTTATTTTGTTAATAAATTCTTCTGTATTGATACCGACTAAATTTATATCAAATATTACAATATCTGTATCCGGTTCAGATGGTTATGTTTGTTGCATTTCCAGTAAAGAAAATGATTGGAGAATATATTGGTTTTAATCTTAGCGGTAGTCTGTCTCTAAATAAAAATTGTTCTTCATTATTAATTTATGGCATTGCCAAATGTAGTTGCCATATAAGTAGTAAAATATCTTTTTAAGTTTTTATTCTTTGGAATGTAGTATAAGAAGTTTAATGCCGGCTTCATGCAACATTTGTTCTGAATAGGATATACGGTCACGCCAAGTGTTTTTAGGTGTGTTTTTATCAATAATCAAAGGATTGGTTACAACAAGTTTTATGCCGGATTGGATAATGGCTCGCGTGCAATCGGTGCAAGGGAAATGTGTAGCATATAATACGCAATCTTTAATTTGTGTTCCACACAGGCAAGCGTTATAAATGGCGTTTCTTTCGGCATGTTCGGTAAAATCGTATTTTGTCGGGCGTTCAAAACGTTCGAAAACATCATCGTTAATACCTCTGACGAATCCGTTATATCCGGTTGCACGGATTTCTTTATCCGAACCAACAATGACAGCACCGGTTTTGGTTGATGTATCTTTTGACCAAGTAGCAATCAGTTTCGCCAATTCCATAAAACGATAGTGCCACTTCATTGTAAACATAACGCTTGCTCCTTATTTTGTTTATATGGTCAGTATAATTTTTTTTTATTATTATACAAGGATTTTGTTTAGACAAACCAGCATAAAAAATATAGAAGAATCTTGACTTTATAGAGCTAAAAGTTATATTAAGTTACACTTTAACTAATTACATAGGAGTAAATGATGAGTACAATAGTTGATATTTATGCCAGAGAAATTTTAGATTCTCGCGGTAATCCGACGGTTGAAGCCGATGTGGTGCTGCAGTCTGGTGCTTTTGGACGGGCGGCTGTTCCCTCTGGTGCTTCAACAGGAGCGCATGAAGCTGTTGAATTAAGAGATGGTGATAAGTCTCGTTATATGGGGCAGGGAGTTGAAAAGGCTGTAAGTAATGTTAATGAAGCCATTAGCGATGCTTTAATCGGATTTGATGCTGAAAGCCAAATAGATATTGACCGAATAATGATTGAATTGGATGGTACGGAAAATAAAGGTAAGTTAGGTGCAAATGCAATTTTAGCTGTTTCTATGGCTGCGGCAAAAGCGCAGGCTGAAGATCTTGGTTTGCCTTTATATCGTTATCTAGGCGGTACGATGGCACGTACATTGCCTGTTCCGATGATGAATATTTTGAATGGTGGCAAACATGCCGATAATCCTATTGATATTCAGGAATTCATGATTATGCCTGTTTCGGCCTCTTCTATTAAAGAAGCTATTCGTGTGGGGTCAGAAATCTTTCATACTTTAAAGAAAAATTTGAAAGCGGCTGGGCAAAATACCAATGTTGGTGATGAGGGTGGTTTTGCTCCGAATTTACAATCTGCTGAAGAGGCTCTAAGTTTTATTGTTCAGGCCATTAAAGATGCTGGTTTTGTTCCAGGGGAAGATGTTGTTTTGGCTATTGATGCAGCGTCTTCTGAATTTTATGAAAACGGTAAGTATGAAATGAAAGGTGAAGGTAAGTCATATACTTCGGCCGAAATGGTTGAATTTTATAAAGGATTGTGTGATAAATTTCCTATTTTCTCAATTGAAGATGGTATGGCAGAAGATGATTGGGAAGGATGGAAGATGTTGACCGATGCCTTGGGTAATAAAATTCAATTGGTTGGTGATGATTTATTTGTTACGAATCCTAAGCGTTTGGCTATGGGAATTGAAAAAGGAGTTGCCAATTCTATTTTGGTTAAGGTTAACCAGATAGGTACCTTGACGGAAACAATGAAAGCGGTTGATTTGGCTCAACGTAATAAATATACAGCTGTTTTATCACATCGCTCTGGTGAAACGGAAGATACAACGATTGCCGATATTGCCGTTGCAACGAATTGTGGTCAGATTAAGACTGGTTCTATGTCTCGTACAGATAGAATGGCAAAGTATAATCAACTTATTCGTATTGAGGAAGAATTGGGCGATGCTGCGATTTATGCCGGGAAATCTATTCTTAAGAAGTAAATTATAAAAAATGGAGATGTGAAATGAAAGGTCTTTTATCTTTTATTTTAGCAGTTTTGGTTTTGGCAGGAATCGGATCAGGAATCTGGTGGATGACTGGTGGTCCAGAGCCGGTGGCGCAAATAGAATATTTAAAAGCAATATTTGCTGAGACTACTGGTGGTACAGCTGCTGCTAACACAGCTGAATCGGCATCAAAACTGGGAAAAGTTTTACGAGATAATTTTGAAGAAGCCCAAGATGTTTATCAAAACGGGGCGGAGGCAAAATACGAGTAGTAATTGTATATATGCAAATATATACAAAGGAAGGTTCAGAATTATATCTGGGCCTTTTTTGTAACAAGAAAACCAACGGCTGCCGGTAGTTCCAAAAATCTTATAGCTTTACACAAAAAAACTCCTTTGCTAAAGTAAGTTAGACGGTCAGGGAAAAGTCTAACAAAAGCAAAGGAGTTTTTTTATGAACACGCATACAATAGCACATA
>CAYQDC010000079.1:0-4340 GCA_964416205.1 uncultured Acetobacter sp.
TGAAATACCTTTAAATTTCCTTAAAAATTCTTTCAATAAGGAATGATAATTATTGGCATTATTGATATGATAAATTCCTTGCTTATGAGTTTTAACTAATTTAATCAATTCCATTTTATTTTCATCAGCAAATTTATCATAAGCTGAGTATAAAAATGATTGTCAAGAAAAATCATACGCTAATCATAATTAAGCCTAATCAAAAAAATCATAAAATATTTGTCCTTTGTTATACGGGTTAGGTTGTCGGTGGCGCGGGTTTAAATTCCCGTTAGCGGGATGCGCAAAAAAAGCAGGAATGGAAAGTCCTGCTTTTTAATGTGTCATGATGTTAGAATAGAACGCCTGGTGTCGCCGTATCAGAATAGGGCACAGGGGCGTATTTGTGGCGTATGCCACGACGGTTAACTGCCGAATTGCTGGCGTTTTGTTTTAACGCGCAGTTTTTCCCGCTTTTTATAAACCTTGCTTTTACGGCAGGAAGCTTGCCGTGGAGAGATTAGTAAAAATTCTTCCGCACCTTGGTAAATAATGGTTCATTGATGTCTTTCAGAACACCATCTTTGAGCCGGAGTTGACGGTTCATTCTTGTCGCCAGCTCCATGTTGTGCGTGGCAATCAGTGCAGCCAGTCCTGTTTCCTTAATAATATGAAGCAATGCGACAAAAACGTCTTCAGCCGTATTAGGATCAAGGTTGCCAGTTGGTTCGTCTGCCAGCAAAAGTTTCGGCGAGTTGGCGAGCGCCCGCGCAATAGCTACTCTTTGCTGTTCACCACCGGAAAGTTCCGCCGGACGGTGCTTTAAGCGGTGCGAAAGATGTAGCTTTTCCAACAACATAACAGCTCTGTCTTGTGCTTCGCTCTTGCTTTTGCCAGCAATAAGCATCGGAAGCATTACATTTTCCATGGCAGAAAAGTCACCGAGCAGGTTATGATATTGATACACAAAACCGATATAGTCACGCCTTAGGTACGTACGCAAATCATCAGACGCTTTGCTGATATTTTCACCGTTGATAAAAATACGCCCCGCCGTTGGTCGATCCAATAGACCGGCAATCTGCAACAAGGTAGACTTGCCTGCACCACTTTGCCCAACCAGCGCCATAATCTCATGTGGATAGATTTTCAAATCAACACCGTTTAAAACCTCAAGCATTTGTTTTCCTTGCTTATAAGTTTTAACCACACCGCTCAGTTCCAGAACACAAGTATTTTCATTATTCATAACGCAAAGCCTCCACCGGATCCATTTTTGCCGCCCGATAAGCTGGGTACAAAGTTGCCAGGAAAGAAAGCAGTAACGAAATTCCCGCTACCGTCAAAACTACTGACGCTTCAACTTTGGCCGGCAGTTGCGAAAGGAAATAAATTTCCGCCGCAAACAGATCTCGTCCCGATACAGACTGTAAAAATTGACGGATATTTTCAATATTATCACAAAACAGCAATGCCAGCAAAACGCCAAGCAACGTACCGACTGCGCCAATAAAAGCCCCATCCAGGAAGAAAATGCGCATAATCGTACCCTTGGTTGCTCCCATGGTTCTTAATACTGCAACATCGCGCCCTTTATCTTTAACCAGCATAATCAAGCCAGTAATAATATTAAAAGCAGCCACCAAAATAATCAGCGTCAGAACAATAAACATCACATTACGTTCCACATCTATGGCATTAAAGAACGCCGAATTTGTCTGACGGTAGTCATAAACGAAAGCCTTGTTACCAGAGGTTTCAATGGCGGCACCGATAATCTGGCGGACATAGTCTACATCAGCGTTTGGTCGTAGCGTAACGTCAATACCCGTTACGCCGTTTCCTAATGAGAAAAACGTCTGCGCCGTAGCCAAAGGCATAAAGATAAAATTAGCATCATATTCATACATGCCGAAATTAAAAGTACCGGCCACCTGGTAACTCTTCATTCTGGGCACAGTGCCGAACATGGTAATTTTACCATTGGGAGAAAGAAGAGTAACTTCATCGCCATCCGTAACACCGAGTTTATTGGCGAGCCGCGATCCCAAAACAACAATATCGCCTTCAAAAAGTTTCAAATCAAAATTTTTAAAACCTTCGCGTAGAACTTTCTTTTTTTGTAAATCAGTGCCATTAATACCGCGCACCATTACTCCTTCACCCGTATTACTGGCTGTTGCCAGTATCTGCTTTTCAATAATAGGGATTGCCACATCTACGCCTGGAACTTTTTCTTCCAGCATTCTGACTGCATCGGGATAATTGTTAAAAGGCACATTACGGCTGGCGGTAATGCTAACATGTCCATTGATGCCGAGAATGCGCCCCAGCAATTCTTCTTTGAAACCGTTCATCACCGATGTAACGATAATCAGTGTTGCCACGCCCAAGGCAATACCGATAAATGCAAACGTGGTAATAACCGATATAAATCCTTCTTTACGTTTGGCACGCAGATATCTGCCAGCAACCATTTTTTCAAATTTTGAGAAAATCATTTACAATCTCCTTATATTTTCCCAACATAGCCTGCCGCGACAAACTTGCAACCATAAAAAATTTCTGCCCACAGGAAACGCTGTTAGCAGACATAATATCTCAGTGGTGGGCAGAAGCCTGGCAATCTGGCAAAAAGAAAGGAGCGTTGCAGAAGATTGCAAAAGCCAATAGAAAACTGCTGTATTCTGGTCGTAAGTTTTGCTGTTTTATGGCTGTATGTAACGCCTGTGGCGGCATTGCCATGAATGCATTTCTGTTCATCACTTCCGGATAGTTTTTTTGTAAAACGGATAAAAAAAAGAACCGCGTTTCTCAATGCGGTTCTTTAAAACTGATGTTGCAGTTGCAACAAAACCAAACTAACAAGCATCTGCCTCACGGCAAGCTTCTAGTAACATGCAAGAAAATAAAATTAAAAACATCGCTTTGAGCTCAAAAGGCTACGCTTGAGTAGCACAGCCAATTCTGCCAAGGGCAAAGTTTTTTATAAGCTATCCCACTTATCATGCCGCTCAACACCGGAATTTTCCAGCTTGTTGGAAGCAGATGATTCGTTTTTTCTTCCTTTTTTAGAAAGAAAATTACATTTCACCCGCGGAAGATAGTCATGCAGGCAAAAACCACCCCTCAGGCGGACTTCACGGGTAAATCTGCTTAAATCCGATGTAAAAGTTACCGGAATAAAGCTTTTTTCACCATCAGGCGATACCAGCAAATGCAAAACCGACATGTTATCGGAGCAGCTGAAATATGCCTCGGCATACCAGCCCTTTCTGTTAATGAAATGAACAACGGCTTTTTCTTCTGTATCCAGATAAGCCCACAAGGACTTTATTTTACCACCGGTATTAAGCGTTCGCAAATACCGAAGCATAATCTCAATAGAGGTTGCCGTGCTCGCATCCAGAAGACAACTGTCCTCGGTAAGCAAGAACTCGTCTGTCACATCTTTGAGGACATCATCTAAAACAATGCCATTCAAAAAATCAGCCATCCGACGTATCGTAACAGTAGGATAAGCGACGATGAAACCATTAAAATCGGCTGGCTTACCTTTTTTAGCCCTGCCAAAACTCCTATCAGCGCGAGAAGAGATAAGCTCTTTCGCATCAGACCATTTGACGGTCTTCAAAATTTTTTCATTCATAATGATATGTTTTTAATATTAATACATCTGCAAATATAGCAGAATAATATTTTTTGTCAAATATTATTTTTTTTCAGTGTCTTTTTTTGCAAAAAATAGCTAATCGTCGTGTTAATATCATAGTCCGGAAAATGTTTTTGCCAACGTTCGCGCCAGATAAGCTTATAATCATCATTAAAAAGATTGTAACACAAGGCTAAATCGTACTGTCTGTATTGGTTGAGGCCTTGCCTCCATTGTCCGGCAACATCCGTTTGAACATTGCTTTTTGCGTACAATTTATCCAGTGCGGTAAACAATTCAACAGATTCTGTCTTAACAGAGAAAGAATGGCTGATTATCTGTATGACGCCACCTCAGAAAAGTATATTGCACTCGGAACAATCGCCGTTTGCCGGTAGCAAAGAAGAAATAAACATCTTCCGACGCCTGATTTTTTGCGCGGACAAAAGACATTTTTTATTCGTTCAAATCTGGATGCCTTTTCCCACCAAGGCGACCAATAATTGATGGCATATACTTTTTCGGCGCTTGCCACATTCGTATCATGCTTTTTCACCGCCTTGTTTATATTTTTCTAGTCTTTTATTTTTTCGCTCAATTAAAGAAAAGTGTTGTTTTTTTTAACATCTCGTTTTGTGGAGATTTATTTAATCTGTTTTTTTACATCTTTTTGAGCCAGAGGAATTGTATATTTTTCATACAAATTAAA
>CAYQDC010000080.1:0-4273 GCA_964416205.1 uncultured Acetobacter sp.
ACAAGCGGCAAGCTGGACAGTTATCTTGCGGATATTGACAAACAGGCGGAAGATATGTTTCTTCGGCTGGTAGAGCAGATGGCGAAGCGTGAAGGTGTGACTGAGCAGCTAAAGGCGGAAGATCAGATGGAATGGGTTTGCAGGATGAACAACATTCGTAGCAGGGCGATGGAGATTGTGAACGATGAACTAATTTATACTTAATGGAAATGAAGGCAGGGAGAATAATACTCCTTGCCTTCATTAGTTATTTTTTATTTGTCCAAAAAGTAAGATACATTTGTGCTACCGATTCAAACAATACAAATAATATATGCAAGATAATAAAGATACAAATGGCTGTAATGTATTTCAATGTTATAATCGGAAAAAAATTCTGCACGAGAGAAAGTGTAATAAGCCCTACTAAATATATAATCTCAATAATAGCATTATAAGCTATGTTGGAAAGCAAAATCTGAAATAAGGATAATTGCTTTCCATTAACGGGCTTATATTGCTTTTTATTCGACTCAGTTTCCTTTAAGCATTGTATATTCTTGTTGTCTGCAGATACTAAAATTGTAATAATTGCTACAGAAAAAGAAATAAGAATTGCCACAATATTTATCTGTGTATCTATAAACTCAGAAAAGGTTGATATAACTTTTTCCGAATTACCTATATTGAAAAACATAGATAATAATAATGCAATCAAAGCGATTAGTATTGGAATAAGGAATTTAATAAAGACCTTTTTTCTTGAGATAAAATAATCTTTGATTGGAACAAAAATTATATTTTTCATGTCCTATTCCTCGTTCCTTCTATAAATTCTTGCGCTTTTCCAAAGAAATCTGAACTGTTTACTTCGTTAGTTATTGCTTCAGCTGCGACTGATAAATAATGTTTCATTTTCATAAGTTCAGTATCAACTTCAAATTGCCCAGATGCATTTGTCCCTTTGATAGTGATTTTCTTGATTTTTCCTGTTGCCTTGTTTTGAGAATTATCAAAATAGGCTTGTATCAGATTATCAGGAAATCTTTTAGCACCTTTGGGGCGTTTAAGACATATTTCAACTTCATCAGCAATATCATTTCTTCCAGCAAACATCATAAAATCATCCTTGATATCTTCTTTGCTGACTACCAGTTTCAACACGGACATAGTTTTCGCCTTTTTAATCGATGAAAGAAAATCCTCTCCTGGCATGATCTCATATGATATTGAGTAATGATATTTGTCGTCAGTATCTTCGTTGTAGTTAATGAATTGAGTGTTTAAATAGTCAACGATACAGTTTAATGTTATGCCATAATGATTACTTTCATAAACCGCAAGAAAGCGATACTCACCGGTGTTATAACGAATACACAAATGTGTCTTTTCTTCATCGCCATCTTGCTGACGCTTGCGGGTACCCAGTTCAGTCATTGTTTCGGTATCTATTTCATTTCGAACATGATTGTATTTTGCAGACTTAAAAATAATATTGTAGTTTCCATTTTTCAAATCCTCAAATGAATCAAGCCATACAACCTTTTCCGAGCTTGTGATGTCTTTCTTCCTATCGGTTAGATTTTTTGCGGTAATGTATGGTAATAATTTTGAAAACGAATCAACTATTTGTTGCATATCGTAAAGGGATGAATCGTTACTATCCTTTTGCTTTGAGATTGTAAGATAATAAAAGTAAATCGGAACATTTTTCCTTGGTTCTTGACTACTCATTTTCTATCTCGCCTCCCTTATAAGATATCAGATAGCAGTTTCCAACTGTCACTTTTTATATCGTCAGAATATGTTTCTGTACAAATGCAAAGTTCTCCACTTTGCTTATCCTGTCGAACAATGCCACCAAGCAGCTTATATTTTTCGGTGTAAGATTTTAAAACTCCAAACTTTTTGGCAGTATACTTATCAATATCCTCACTGTCACCCGTTTTAGTAAAACCGCCTTTTGTTTCTATTACCCATATGCTACCATCTGAAGCGCCGACAATATAATCTGGGTAGAATGACTTTTGCTTCCCGAAATTATCGGTATACACAATAGAAAAATACTCGATCCCTTTATCTCCGTTTTTATAAAACCATCGAATATTAGGACTGTTTTCACAATAGCGTTCAAAAAGTTTTTCGGGTAAAGAACGATTTTCAGCAGAAGATAGATATCCCTTGTATACATTCTTTGAGTATTCGATTTGCGACTTTGCAGTTCCGTCATAGGTAAAAATCATTTTCAATGGAAAACCAATTGGCTTCTCAGTTGTTTTAGGTATTGCTAAAGACAGCTGGAGCGACTCATCTGCCATAGCGTCTCTCACATCATCAACCAATAAGTGTTTGTTGTTGATGATAAAAGCGTATAGTTCTCTTGTCCCGATTTTGAGAATCTTTGTTTCACAGCGCAATCCATCAAGAAAAAGTTTACGCATGATGGTATTTATGTTGTTGTAGTCCAGATTTACTTTATAACCGATTTCGGCAACACAATGATGGTATTCTTTTCCGTGCTTATGTGTGTTCAAAGACTCATGGATAGAAATATCATTTAATTCAGCGATATTCTCTTTTGATAAAGTACTCACTGAACCAGACTTAGTATAATCGATAATATCCTCTGAAAATGAATAACCATGAGCCTCTAATAGGGCTTTGTTTTTAGAAGTATCTTTTGTGATATGGTATTGTTTTTCAAAGTATTTATAAATCACCTTCAGTGACAATTTGGCATCACGGGGATATGGCACATCGGTTTTATATTCACTGATGATCTCGAAAGAACGATATTCAGGTTTAAGGAACACTTTGTAAGCGTCAAGAGCTCCTTTGCCTAAGCTTAGTTTTACACTTTCTGTGAATTTCTCATCCAATGTGTACAGATAACAGCTATCAAGCAGGTCACTTCCATAATGCTTTGCTTCGGGCATACGGCGGATTCGCCCAATGGTTTGAATTTCAAAGACCTCGCTCATGTTATCACGCAGTTTAACAAGAATCTGTGCTCGAGGACAATCCCAACCGGTAGCCACAGCCTGTTTGATTATAACTGCAATTGACGTAGTGTTAGGCTCTTCGATATCTTCAAGATTCTGCTTTTTGTCTGATAGCCATACCGCAAGCAGATTATTTTCGTAGGTGATTCCCTTACTTTCAAAATATTCCTCGACTCTGTCAAGAAGGGCATCTGACTTGTTCGGAATTTGCACAATTATAAGGGGATTGATTTCAGCATTTCGATTTAAATACTCTGAGTGTAATTCCCTCTGCTTGGCGATTGCCTTATCAAGCAAATATGTAATTTGATCATCAACGCTGATATGTTGCTCAAAGTTTTCGTTGATGATGAGCAGCTTCTTTATTAGACCTTCCGCAATAACATCTTCTTCGGGAATATCGATTAAAATGGCATTCTTATAATTTTTAGGCGTAGCAGAACAGCGGATTATTTTATCTGAATGAAACAGATCAATAATATCATCCGCTTTGATTGTGTCGTTTTGATGGGACTCATCAACAATAATTTTAAAGCACAGCCCGTTATCAAGAGCATTGTGTATGTGTTCGATAAAGTTTGTGCGCTCACTGTCTTTTAAAGCATTGTTTCCTTTCTTAGTCAACTTTTCCCAGTTAATAAAGCAAGCGTCGTTTTCTTCAAAACCGACAGTCATAATGTCGGAAAGTAATTTTGTCTGACTTCCGTGTATATACCGATCCATTTTTTCTTTACTTTGTTCCTCAAGGTTGCCTTTACCGGGAGTAAGCCAAATAAATACCGTTTTATGATTACTTTTTAAATACTCATCCATAAAATGAGTGAGTATAATGGTCTTTCCGCTTCCCGTACAGCTTTTGAGAATAATATCTCTATTTGACTGTTCCATCGCTTCAGTTAAATCGGCGATAGCTTTTATCTGAAAATTCGCAAGGGTAATATCCATTTTTTAGCCCTCCAATTCTTTGTAATAGTAGTCAGGAATGATATTTACTGTGATCTTCCTATCTTTTATAGCTTGTGCTTGCTGGGCATCCATCAAAATATCGTGCCCTAAGTATAATTTCTGACATTTTGTATTGTTTTCAAGTTGAGAAATAAAATCGTCAAGTTCTTCTTCGGTCAGCACAATAGCAATTTCTTCATTACCCGTGAAATTCACGCCGTTTTCAAGCTCAACAAGTTCTCGGATATGTTTGAGCAGTTCGTCGGCATATTCGTAATACAGGCGCTCGGAAATGGGAACATACTCCACCTTATAGTATTTCAGGCTGGCGGCGTATCCCTCCTTAT
>CAYQDC010000081.1:0-4255 GCA_964416205.1 uncultured Acetobacter sp.
GAAATTTCTGCTAATCATCTCATTTTTTCAAACAAACTAAACTCTCCTCTAAAAATGGAGAGTTTTTTATTTGGCAGAAGCAGAAGAACTGAAAAATCTAAAAAATTTCAGGCTCAATTATGATTAGCGTATGATTTATTGATAGATTAGTTCAAGAAAATGTTTAATAGAGTCAATCATTAAAAATCCTTGCTAAATTATTTGATAAGAATTTATATCTCAATTCTGCTTTAATAATATGAAAGGATTTATGTTGGCATATACTAATCATAATTGAGCGTTTTTTTTATTGATTTTTGCGTCGAAAAATGATATATTTCGTCTAAATACATAATACGAATTTTAGTTCAGGAGTATGCAAATGAACGGCAAACAAGTTGCCCGCGACGGCATTACAATAGCAGAAACGCTTTTGAAATACGGCCTTATCCAGGGTAGTGGCATGGTTATCCGCTGCGGTATGGAAGCGACCGGTGTTATGGTTAAAGAGGTAGGAAATCTCGCTTCTTACTTTTCCGGCTGTTCGTTTAGCAGCGGAATCGGCGATTTTATGCTTAAAAAATCGCAGGAAGTCGTTAATACCGGCACCAAAACGCTGGAAAAAGGAAGCATTTTCCTCTTGAAGAAAGCCGCCGACAAGGCTCGCAATGGATTGTCCTGACATGAAATGCGCCAAAGACTATCAGGCCTTGGTTAATGCCAGCGGTCAAATGGCTTTTATTATCCCCGCTCAGGAAAACGCTCCGAAGTCGCCGAAACTGGTTTATAACGGCAGTGATGTGGCGTTACTTTACCGGGCGATCTCCGATGTCTTGGTTCTGGACAAGCTGCATGAAGAAGCACAAAAACATTTAAAACAAATTTCTTCCGTCGTCATTATCGAGATCGATTACGCAAGCGATACGATCGTTTATGATTATCAGGTTTCGGTTGTTAAAACCGGGGAAGAAGCATAAGTTTTTTTTATTCATTCTTTAACGCCTTGCCGGCGCTTTTTTTAATGTTTAATAGAGCCTTATCTGTAAATTTTGACGCATTACTGCATAAATAAAATGAAACTGAAAAAAGGTATATGCTTTTTGTTTTCATGTAGTGTTCAGACCGATTTATCATCTGCAAACAACAGATTTTCCATTATTTCATTTTGACGGCGACGCAGATCTGATGTCGATATTCTATGCGCTTTAAATTCAGCCAAAACCGCTGCAAATTCCGGCGTTTCGGACAGTCGGACGGCAGATACTTTTTGATATAAGCGGCGCAAACTATCCGCTACGGATTTTAATTTTTTTTCTGCTTCCGGCCGTGTCGGACAGGCGCGACCGTGTATGTCCGCCGACATCATGGAGATGAACCGCTCCATATCTCCCTCCCGACCAATTCGCAGCAGCTCGCCAATAAGAGCCACCATTTCCTTTTGTGCTGTTCCCTGCTCCCAATGCACTACCATGTGATGTCTGGCGCAAAAACGGGCAAAGACGGTGTAACGTTTTGGTATCAGCAGACGAGATGACAAACGGGAAATAATTTTATCTGCCAGACCATCATGTCCTGCATGGCAAGGCCATTTGTCTTTTGGGGTCGCCGTCTTGCCGACATCATGCATGAGTACTGCCCAATTAACCAACGCATCGTCTGAAGAGGCCGCTTTTAACGATAATATTGTATGTTCTCCGCTATTGCTCTCCGGGTGATAATCGGTGCGTTCAGGAACATCCCACAATTCATCCACTTCCGGTAAAATTTGCTGCAAAGCACCGCAGGCTCTGGCTATTAAAATGAATTTATAAAAATTTGGACCTGACAGGGCTTTTTCAATTTCACGCCAAATACGTTGACTGCTCAAATGCCTTATTGCACCAGCTGAAACCATCTGACGACATATATCCATTGTTTCTGGTGCCACCGAAAAATCAAGCTTTGCAGCAAAACGACACATTCGCAAAACACGTAATGGATCTTCGGCAAAATGTTCCGATACATGGCGCAAAACACGGTTGTCTATATCCTCCCGGCCATGATGAAAATCTAAAATCTGCCCGCTTTCCACATCCAGATAAAGTGCATTGCAAGTAAAATCCCGACGTACAGAATCTTCTTCCAAAGAAATATCCGACGTAAATTCAAATTTAAAATCGCGATGTCCTGGACCGGTTTTTATTTCCCGGCGAGCCAGAGCATATTCATCCCCTGTTTTTGGATGCAGAAAGACGGGAAAGCTTTTTCCTACTTTCTTAAAGCCCAGCTTTAACATTTCCGGCTCCGTGCCACCAACCACGACAAAATCTTTGTCTTGGGAGGATTTATGTAAAAGCATATCCCGCACGGCACCACCGACTTGATAAAAACGCATTTAGCTCTTTCTCCGTTTTTCCGAATAAAAATATAACTGCTAAATCAATGTATTGCAAGTATTTTGCCTTATTTATCAAAAACATTAAAAAAAGTCTTGCAAAAAAAAATCTTTTGATTATAGTTGTAAAAGCTTTATTATGGGTGCGTAGCTCAGTTGGCTAGAGCAACTGACTCTTAATCAGTGGGTCCAGGGTTCGAATCCCTGCGCGCCTACCAATACAACCGCTTGTATTTCCATAGTTTTTTAGCGTTTTATCAGGCATTGTTTGCAAGCGGTTGTTGCTGTTTTCGGTCGTTTCGTGTCGATTCGTGTCGATATTTCAGCACAAAATTTGCACAAAATCTGCACAGTCCTTTATTCGATTCGCTGTAGCCCGCCCCGCGGGGTTGGGATTTATCTTTGGTTTTTGCTATAGGCTTAATTATGATTAGTGTATGATTTATTGATAGATTAGTTCAAGAAAAATGTTTAATAGAGTCAATCATCAAAAATCATTACTAAATTATTTGATAAGAATTTATATATCAATTCTGCTTTTTTAATAGTATGAAAGGATTTATATTGTCATACGCTAATCATAATTGAGCGTTGCTATAAAGGCTAAAGCTGACAAGCCCGCATTCCTGAAAAAGTGTAACGGTCGCCCCCGAAAACAGGCGATTTTTATTTTGTACCGGGTAAATAGTTACGAATATATAGAATAAGTAACGGCTCATTTACCGGAGTTTTTCAATATCTATCCGCCCTGCCCGCCTATAGGATAAAAAACAATAAAACACAGCCGACAGGAAAGCGATAGCTTAAGAACGGCCAGCATACGCACCGGCTTTGTTTTACCTAAAGGCTGGGCTTGTTTTTAAAGTTATGGACGAAGCCGACAGGGTGAGCCTTGCCAACGCTTTAGAAACCGTAAGCAACTATGACCTTTAAGAAAAAAGGGGTAAAAGGCACAAAATGGGGGGTAAAAGGCACAAAATGAGGGGGCAAAAGGCACAAAATGAGGGGGCAAAAGGCAAAAATGAGGGATAAAAGGCACAAAATGAGGGGGTAAAAGGCACGCCACTAAAAAAATACCGGCAAAAGTAATAATTTACAGGGCGATTTTCCTATAATTAAATTGTTTTCTATGATTTTCTTCCTGTACAGAGGCAAAAACAAAGTTGGGTTGGTTTTGGTAAGGACATTAATGTCCCCGGCAAAATGACACAACCGGGGCTATTCGAATTTAAAGCATTTATGAATCCGGCAAGGCTTTTGTCTGAAAGCGAAAAAGCAAAGGCTTTAAGATAAATGATAGCAGATATTGTAATAGATTTGATTAACAGAAAAGCCGGCGGGGGTATAAAATACATCAGAAATAAATTATTTTAATTTTTTTTCTTTTAAAACTTGATTTTTTTGCTTTTTTGCAGGTATAATGTTTGCAGAACGTTCATAAGTTATTCGTAGCTGTGGTTCTGTGGGGTGCTTAAAGCTCCCTTGTTTTTTTTAGTAACGTATAAATAAAGTCAAAACAGATGATTGTAGCCTACACAGACGCAACAGTTGATGATGATGGAATCGCCGGCATTGGTATTGTCATTATAAACGGCAACAAAAGAAAAGAATACTCTTTGTTCACAAAATGCCGGACTATAAACGCTGCTGAAATTTTTGCCATACAGCTGGCAAGTATTTTAACACACGGACAAGCGTTGATATATACAGACTCGCAAACGGCTCTGTCATATATCAAAGGGGAAATAAAAGACAAATCCCGATCAAGAGAACAGTACTTGAATCATATGGAATGTAAATACTGGGCTTATCAGGTAAAGAAAAACAAGGGCATACAAGTGCAAAAAGTTAAAGCACATACCAACAGGAGAAATGAACACGCCGGTAATAACAAGCTGGCTG
>CAYQDC010000082.1:0-4145 GCA_964416205.1 uncultured Acetobacter sp.
AGAATTCTAAACTTTTACCCTATTTATATCTTTGCAGTTTATGATTAAAGGGTTAGGGTTAAATCAAATAATCAAATCAAAATTATTTTGTTCGTCTATATTCTTCACATATTTTATAATTTCTTCAGTATTTAATACATTCCAACCATTGTATTCTATTCTGTGGTGATAAAAAGTAATTTGATGATATTTTTGTTTAACGTCGTATGCATTATCATACTGATTTAAACATAATATAGATATTTTATTATTTTTTGATAATGTTGTAAGTTGATACTCTAACCTCTCTAGTTGGCTAGAACCTGTTTCTATATTTTCAAATGCAATAAACAATAACTTCATTATAATTTCAAGTCCTCAACAGTTATTCGTTTCGTATATTGTATCTGCGTGAGTAGTTGCTCGGCATAACTAAAATTTTGCCCTAATGTTTCTATAGAATGAGCATCATCACTAATCATTATAGGCACATCGTGATCCTTTAGTATTTTTAACAGTTCAACTGACGGATAAAACATCTTATTTTTGCTATAATTTCCTGTATTTAGTTCCGTTGAAACTTTATATTTAGATAACAATTCTGCTATTTCGATCTTATCTTCTTTATATTCTTCTTTATCTAAACCAAAACGCTTAATTAAATCAATATGGGCAATCATATCAAAATATCCGCTTTTTATAGCCTCTTTAATATTGATCCAATAACTATCTATAAATTCTTTGTTCGGAACTTCTGGTCTGTTATAATCATATAGATGCATAATTATACTTTCATCTTCATTATATAAACAATGCGTGGAACCTATCAGATAATCACATTCTATTTCTTTGAGCAGAGCTTCAAAATCTTGTTGCCATTTCTTTCCTTAAAAAAAATCTACTTCAAATCCTGCTAAAACTTGTATATTTTCTTTTGTTGCCAGTTCTTTTATTTCATTAATTGTTCTCTTATATTGTTCCTTTGCTTTGTGATAATCTGAAAAAACATAGAATGAAACAATGGCAAATTTTCGTGAAATTCTATATGATTTGATATGCCTATTGCTTCCCATTTTAGTCTTATGGCATACTGTATCATTTCTGCAACAGTATTCTTTCCATCATAACCTACCGTATGCGTATGTATACTAAAGTTTTGCATTGTTTAACCTTAAAGTGTTTTTTTGATTGCCCGAAAACAAAATCACATCTCCTATTATTTTTTTTATATCGTTTTTATCTATGATTATTCCACCATCTTCTGGTATAGCTAATATATCTTGTTTTAATGACTTTGACAGATTTTGATATAGATTATCTTCCTCTTTTTGATAATGGCATCTGATTGCGTATTTTTTTACATAACTAATAGATGAATTGTCTGGATAATTTTCTCTTTCCTCGGCAACAGTTTCTATTGTTGTACCAAAAATAATTGCTCCCGCACTTCCTCCAAAGATTAATCCGCCTTTATCAAGGAACTCTACAACTTTATCTTTTAACCCCGTCTTACATATGTAATTTAATAACTTATATGTATTTCCGCCGCCAATATAAATGGCCTTAAATTTGGATAGTTCTGGTATTTTTTCTTCATCTGACAACATTATTATATTTTCCCTAGACAAGGAAACATATTTGGTAACCAAGGAATAAAACCACTTGAAACAGTTCTCATAAGTTGTAAAATCACAAGCTGCAGCAATATAAAGAATTTTACTTTTCTCATCTATATAATTGAAAAATTCTTTATCTATCCGAACGCTTTCTTCTATGTCTCCGCCACCGCCTAAAAATAATGTCATTTTATCTTTCTCCTTGATTGGCCAAAATTTGTGCCACCAGATTTTTCATTTCTTTATTATCATAATTTTGATTGCATCGATTTTTTAACAGTTTTACTTGGTTAAGACGATCAACCTCCCTATCTATAATTAATTGGACAATGTTTTTTTGCAAACAATGCCTTACTCCTTTTTTTTCCCATTCATCATAAGCAATAGATATAAGTTCATCTTTATTGAGTTGATTATTATTTTCATCATTAAATTTTTTTATCAACTTACGAGCCCTATACCCATGACCCTTAGGTGACGGTATAATCCCAGAGCCTACAATTAATGTAGCAGTACGCAAACAATCAATTAAAGAACAGACTTTATTTTTTTCTATATTCTTATTTTCTTTATAAACTTTTGTGAAATCTGGAAAATAATATATAGAATTACCTAATGCCCAATTCAGCCGTTCTATTCCTATACCAACTTCAATTAATGTCGTTTGGCTACCATCTTTATAAGGAAAATCTCTGACAAAAATACTTTCCCCTACCTCTATGTCATTGACTAATAAAGAAATATTATTACTATAAAATTTTTTATCATACCATCTTGATTCTACATTTTCATCTAAAATAAAACGAATATCCTTATAATTAACTCCATTGGACTGCAGCATTCTTATAAAGGAATTTGTATATTCTATAAAAGTATCGCTATCTTTACCTAAAACTACAGATGAAAAATTGATAAATGATGTAGAGGTTCCTTCCTGCACATAAGGCATATATTGACTTCTTATACACGGCTGGTAGACAGAAAATGAGCAATTTGTAATATCTTTTCCCTCTCTTTTCATTGTTTCTAAATGTTGGACACCTGCCGTTGTAAAAAAAGTCGTATCACCATTGGGTCTTTTTATACTATCTGGAGATATTAACAGAGCTTGTTCAAAAAAGGAATGTATATTATCCATTCCTTTAGCACCATTACTTTTTGATGAAAAAGTATTTAACTTAAACTCATTATCTTTTACTTGTTCTAGATTTATTTTTTTTAAAATACTGTTCATTTATAGTCCTAAAATACTTGTAACTGTTGCTCTATTAATTGCTTTGTATACTCTGGTATTTGAGAAATTTCTTCTTTAACATAATTCTCTATACTCGCAATATTATGATTAGCGTATGATTTATTGAGAGATTATTTCAACAATTTTGTTTAACAGATCCTTTATATATAAAATTGTTGGTTTGCAGTAAAAAAACTATTTCACTACCATTTTTGCCATTTATTAAATCATAGTTTAATCATTAAAATAATGTGTCATACAGCATCTCTATCTTTGATAGTCATTATTTTTTGTTTTTATATTTTGTAGCATGTTGTCTTTTTGATGATTAAAAAAATTGGCGTGATGAAGTTCTTTAACTTCTTCATGGCCGATTTCAATTGTACCGAGTTGCGCGATTTTCGTCGGATTTTCAGCATGCTCTATATTTCCTTTCCGCGCAGCCAGTTTGCCACGTACCTCCGTCAAACGGGAAACAACATTTTCCTTATGGATATTCGACTTTTCAATGGAGGCAATGGCAGGGTCCAAATATTTTGCATAATAGGCCTTGCGCGGATCCGACGCTGCCTGCGGATCATATTCGGCAAAAACTTCTATACCGGCAATTGGTTCGTTTTTTTCACGAAAACCCATAACACGACCGCTGTCCCTATCCATAGTCATAACTATGGCCAAGGCATCTTGCCCATGACAGTCCACATCCGGCTTGTGACCTTTGACTTCAATGTTTTCTCCCTCTTTGTCCCAATAGGTGAGTTTGGTTACGGCCACGCGCATGCTTCCACCCCAGGGAGCGGCAAAGGTTCCCTGTGTATATTGCTGCATTCCGGCCGTATTCTCGCCAACATACCGCACATTTGGATGATGGTAAAAGGAGGTGTAGGCGCTTTCTGCCGAAGAACCAACGTCGCGGTCAAGCAAAATATCTATCCGGCCCCGAAAACCGTCTTTTTCATTAAACGGATAATAAACCACCGTTTCATCAAATAAAGTTTTTGTCTGTCCGGAAAAATGACTGCGTTCAATCAAGTCTTCGGTCTTTAAGTTGTCTTTTTCGTAATTTTGCGGTTTATAAGCACCGTGTTTATGTAAAAAATAGTTTGAAAGCGCAGTGTCTTTAATTTCACAGCGTTTATATGTGTTAACCATGTTTCCATACAGACGCTTGGCAACATGGTCTATCGGCTTGTCTTCGCCGCCACGGTTGCCGCGTACATCAAGAATAATACGGCCGTTTTCCCATTTTTCTTTATTTTCCAAATAAGTCTTATCAAAGGTTTCAATAAAGCCTTTCCATGTTTCATAATCGTTTT
>CAYQDC010000083.1:0-4019 GCA_964416205.1 uncultured Acetobacter sp.
AACTTTAAAAAGAATATGAATTGAGAGAATTTTGAAAGCTTTTGAAGCTTGATTTATAGCAAGCTTATAACCGTCTGTTATGGGAGTGTATGAGCGAAGAAGTGTACCTGTAGAATTAAGGAGGCGCAACAAATATGTGGTCAAAATATAAAGAAGTTAAATTTTATGATGAGAATGATAAAAGCATTAATGTTAAATTGCAAAGAGCGGTGATTCCAAAAATTTTAGCGTTCGATGAAAGCAAAGAATATGACGATATAAACGATATTATTGAATTTTACAACATTTCAAACTTCATGAAGACAGGTTTTCGTTTGCCTTTTTGGACAGATGAGCAATATGAGAAATATAAAAAAATAGTGGCAAAATTTGAAAAACCAATCAGTAAGTTTTTTTTAAAAATTAATGACGATAGTTTTATCGAACAAATTCAATCAGTGGAAGATATTTATTTCGAAGACTTTTGGACGTTATTTGTGCGCTACAAAATGTACAGACACATTTCTCCGAAAGCATTTTTGAATTATTTAAAATACACAGATACGCCATTATATATATTGTTGAGCTTTAAAAAACTTGTTGATAAATATGGAGAACAGCTAGCAGACTTCATGAGAATATCGGATCAAACAGCCGAAATTCTTGCTTACACATATTTAGAGAAATCCAGTTTCTTAACTTGTTTTATTCCAAAGGAATTGAAACCATCAGAGTTTGAACCAATATTTCTCAAATATATTGAATCCGAGAAAGCTAGCCCGCATTACCTTACCTTAATTTACAAGGCCCCTCGTCAACCGGTGACATGCCCAATAAGCGATGAAATGCGGCTTAAAGCCAAGCATAAACTTGAACGTATAAAGGAAGAAGGGAAGGGGCATTTGGTCATTGATTCTGTTGTTGGTGTTCGCTTCGATAATCAAAAAGAATTAGAAATAATTTGCCGCGAATCGGATAAATCATGGTGGCTTTCTTACGATGTTAATTGGTTTGAAGATAATCTCGATTATATGAGTATTTTAAGAAACTTTTGGATAGTCTTCAAAATGTTTGACTCTTTCTTCCGTTGCACTCTGGTTAACGTACAATCTAGCTCAGAATCTGAATTTGGAACGCTGGAAAAATTGTTTATGACAATTGGAGTTAGATTTTATTATAATGGCGGATACTTTCTTTTTCCTGACATAATATCTACAGAACAAACGCGCGAGTATTATGATTTTTTAAAGAAACACGACATCGATTTGGAAGATGTATTTCAGTGGTTCTTTGAGATATATTTGCCAGAAGAGTTAGGTGTCAACGGGTTTGTGTTTTTGCCCTCCACACCAACAGCTACCTATCTATTAAGAATTCGTAATTTAATATCTGAAATGGAAGCAGTATTAAAGCAGTTTCGTATGTTTGTTCAGAATGGAGAGATTGACCGAGAATTATTTGAGATGTCTTCTGGACATGTAGTTTTTAATACCATTCCGAGCTTAATTTCTAACAAATATTTGTACCCTAAAAGCGACGATATTCAGCATGAAATGTTCGCATTATTTTCAACTCGATCTCCTTTGAGTTTCACAGAAAAAACGACGACGAAGTACTCGACTCTTTTTAAAATGCTTCAAAGCGAAGAAATGGTAATTTCTGATTTTGATGAAAAACAGCAAACAGATATAGAATGGTTGATTGAAAAAGGGTGTCTAACTGCTGGAAAAGGAATACTTGAATTGGTTTATCCGAAAACGCAGATATTAAAAGATATTTATGAGCACGATGTCACCTGTTCTTATAATTACTTTATTCGTGAAGATTGGTCGCCGACTCTAGCAACTATGATTTCAAAAGGAGATTTAGAAACAGAAAGTACATTGTCCACAAAACCAGAGTCAGAATATCTAAACTATATGTTAAACAAGAAGGAATTTAGTAATGGACTGGATTTGCGAAACAAATATGAACACGGCACAAATCCACTAGATGAAGAGGAGCACAAGCACGATTATATTAAGTTGCTGAAGATTATGGTGCTTGTTATCACAAAGATATATGATGAATTTTGCTATATGGATTCAGAAAAGAATTTGACATCATGAACGTTGATTTCTTCTGTTTCTATAAAAGAGGCCACATAAGAAGAGAAGACCCTGCGCAAAAGGCATTGGATGTGGATTGTATAGGATGCTATATTCAGCACGAAAATGTTCAAAGGAGAATGATAAAAAATGAATCAGTCTAGCATTATCATGTATACAACAGAGGATGGATTGACGAAAATAGAGGTTACTTTTGATGAAGATACTGTTTGGTTATCTCTAGACAAGATGGCGGAGTTATTTCAAAGGGACAAATCCACGATTTCAAGGCATATAAAAAATATTTTCTCAGATGGTGAACTCATGAGCAATTCAGTTGTTGCAAATTTTGCAACAACTGCCACTGATGGAAAAACTTACCAAGTTGAATATTACAATTTGGACGTGATTATCTCGGTTGGTTATCGGGTAAAGTCGTTGCGAGGCACACAATTCCGTATATGGGCGAGTTCGCTTTTAAAAGAGTATATAAAAAAAGGATTTGTGTTAGATGATGATCGCCTAAAGCATTTGGGAGGCGGAAATTATTTTGAAGAATTACTTGCCCGTATTCGTGACATCCGCTCTTCTGAAAAAGTGTTTTGGCGAAAAGTGCTTGAAATATATGCGACTAGCATTGACTACGATCCGAGCGCGGAGGCTTCGATTCAGTTCTTTAAGCAGGTTCAAAATAAGATGCACTGGGCTGCTCATCGACACACAGCAGCGGAGATTGTATATCAACGCGCCGATTCAGATAAAGAGAATATGGGTTTAACGTCTTGGGAAGGAAAACAAATTAAACGTTCTGATACAGAGATTGCAAAGAACTATTTGACACAAACAGAACTTGACACCTTAAACAAAATCGTCTCCGCTTATCTCGACATTGCGGAAGTACGTGCTTTGGCGCATGAACCCATGTATATGAAAGATTGGCTAGAGACAATAGATGATTACTTAAAAATGGCCAGACGGGATATTTTGTCCTCAAAAGGTCGTATTACTCATAAACAGGCAATCGAAAAAGCGCATGCGGAATATGAAAAATACCGAAAAAAACAGGACAATTCGCTTTCATCTGTTGAACGTCACTTTATCGAAAGCATTAAGGAATTAGAGACTTTGGAGTAATTGATGAGCAAAAAAGTGAATACTACAACAAGCAAAGAAGAATTACTAAAATTGGCAGAAGAACTATTTTATGAGGCCTTTAAAGCAAATTCCTATTTTTTGATTATGAAGCAGTATCGGAATTATTCAGAGAAATACAAAGCTGAAATGAACTTATCCCCAGTATTTTATAACACTGTTTTCAATGCATTGAATGTTGCTTGCTTAATGGAGCTTGCAAAGCTCTATGATAAATCTGAAGGAACATTTACAATCGGTTCGTTGTTAAAGGATTGCAGAGAAAATATATCTTTGTTTTCAGAACTATATTTTTTTAGATGGATAGATGAAGATGGGGAAGAATGCATTTCAGAATTACCATACCAACATAAGGTGAAACTTGGTGAGGAATACTTTTTTGAAAAGCAGTTACGTGGCAAACGGGATATTCTAAAGTTGTTTGATGCGGAATACTCAGAAGAAATGCCGATCGCAGTTGATTTGAAGCTTTCCGAGTATTTAGAGTTTTACCAGACAAAATTTAGGGCACTAAGTAAAAAACAGGCCAATATTAGGATACAAAGGAATAAACTATATGCGCACAATGATCCAAGTAAGCTAATAGGAGAAGATATATCAAATAAAGCTCCTGTGCATTATTCTGATATTCAGGAATTAATTGATTTTGCATTAGGAGTAACGCAACTGATTATCGCCTCCATTACAGGCATATATAAAGAGGGCCAATATTCTGATATAGATGATTGGGAAAGTACATTGATGCTTGCGAAATTAGGATTAAAGTATAAACTTTATGACCTTGAGCAAAGAATGAAAGAA
>CAYQDC010000084.1:0-3808 GCA_964416205.1 uncultured Acetobacter sp.
TGACAACAAAATCGTAACCGCCTATATGGCGGCCCTCATGTTTGACAAGTTCAAAGCTCCCAAACGTTCGTGGCAGATTGTCGTCTGACTTTTCAGCGCACCTGAAGCCACAGAATCTCATCTTTTTCCAGAAAGCGTACTGTTCGGCCGAAACTTGCCGGCTCGAATAAAATGGTATAATAATTATCCTTAATTGATAGTGCCAACTCAAGCGCTCAATTTTCTGCCCCCAATTCCCAACTGCTGACATTGCAAAAGCAGCAGCATTTTGAGTTTTTCAACAATATTGCGTAATAGAGCCGAAATAAAAAAGGAAGAACGTATGGAAAAATCAAACCAAAAAAGTCGTCATAACCGAAGCGATAAAAGCAGTAGAAAAAGAACTTTTTGCCACCAGAATGCATCGCATAATGATAGCCAGCATAACTCGGTAAATGTTGTTCGCCGTGCCGGATATACAAAAGAATGTATAATAAAGTAAGCCCTGTATCATTATCCGGTACGCGGTTTTGAGGCCAAAGCCTGAATGGGAAATGTGGTACCTGATTTACGGCCATAAAAAAACAGTCCTCTCTTTATTGAGAAGACTGTTTTTTTATAATTCCGCATACGGTAGCTTTTGTAATAAAGCCGGCGTATGAAAGGATGACAAACACGAATAGCCACTCAAATATCAAAACAAAGCCTTATATCTTGTTGTGGATACAGAGTTTTTACTTTGAAACAATGGTTTCGCCAAAATTTTTGATAAGGATTTCTTTGCTGACACAGACCGTGGAGTTAATTCCCATCGCAGAAAAGATAAAATTCCCATCATCATATTTAACGATTGCTGGCACAAAAGTCCGTCTACCACCGAAAGCATGAAACTGTTTGTCTTGTTTAATGCCATGCATCAAGTCTATATAGTCTGATGAATTGGCAATCAAAACCGCCGGTTCCAAATCAATACCGTCTTCTCCGTCCGGTGTTTCGGCAATAGCGAACGAAAGTCCATGTTGTGACAGGTTAAAATATCTGGCCAACATCTTCAATGTGATGTATGGCGATACGTTTTGAAATTGACGCTTACACGCATTTTTCATTCTTTTGGTTTTGCTGGCAGTAGCATTTACATCGCTCTGTCCAAAAAATTTTTTTTGTTTCATATAAAAAAATTAAAATTATAAAACATAAAATTGTTAACACAATCTACCCTATAACATAAAAAGATCATTTTTGCAACAGAATATTTGTTTCTTTTATCGTAAAAACCGCCGGCTATGGCCGGCGGGTCGCTTTTCATTTGTTTGATTACAATAAAATATCTGCCATCAATATGACCGTGCATAAATGACATCCAACGTTGCACCTTGTTTGCCCGAAAGCAGACATTCGCCTTCAGTGCCACTCTGGTCAAAAGGTATACAACGTATGGTCAATCGCATCTCCTTAAGTTTGTCCAGCGTCGCTTCATCGCCACACCATTTACCACGCACAAAGGCCACTTTCGGCGCTTTCCCGCCATTATTGAGATAAACATTGGCATTGGCAAAATAGGCCTCAAATTCAGCTGCCGTCTTAATATTTGTAACGATGTTATGTGTCAGTCGCTCGGAAGCATTCGCGAGCATTTCGTCCTGAATATCTTGCAGTCTGTCACTGATAACGGCAACAAATGTATCCACGTTTTCAAAATTCTTCCAGCCATCACGGTTAATCCGGATGCGATTACGGAACATGACCGCATTTTTCTCCAAATCTTTGGCGCCGACTTCAACAATCAGCGGGGCACCTTTACGCGTCCATTCCCACATTTTGTCAATAGCTTCTTTCGGGCGGCTGTCCAGTTTGACCCGCACCTTTTCACCGGCAAAAAACTTGGTTCTGAGGTCATCACGCAGCTTTTCAGCATAGGCAGTAATTTCATCTTTTTTGCTCTTATCCTTGATAATAGGGATAATCACCACTTGATATGGTGCCAGCTTCGGAGGTACGCACATACCTTCGTCGTCGGCATGCGTCATGATTAAGCCCCCGATAAGCCGGGTGGAAACGCCCCATGAAGTTGTATAAGCATATTCCGATTCGTTGTTGGAATTGATAAATTTAATGTCGGCCGATTTGGCAAAATTCTGTCCGAGGAAGTGTGATGTTCCTGCCTGCAACGAACGCCCGTCCTGCATCATCGCTTCAATACAGTAAGTTATAACCGCTCCCGGGAATTTATCATATTCAGGCTTTTTTCCTTTAATAACCGGCATGGCCATATCATTGACGCATAAATCTTCATAAACGCCGAGCATTGTTTCAGCTTCTTTTTCCGCTTCTTCAAAAGTAACATGCGCGGTATGTCCTTCCTGCCACAAAAATTCACGGGTGCGCAAAAACAGGCGCGGACGCATTTCCCACCGAACCACATTCGCCCATTGGTTAATCAAAACCGGCAGATCGCGATAAGAATGGACCCATCTGGCAAAAGAGTCGGCGATAATCGTTTCGGATGTCGGTCGCACGATAAGCGGTTCATCCAGGGGACTTGCCGGTACCAGTTTGCCGTCCTGTGCACTGAGTCGCGAGTGGGTAACAACGGCCATTTCTTTAGCAAAGCCTTCCACATGTTCGGCCTCTTTCTGAAAAAAGCTAAGAGGGATAAAAAGCGGGAAATAACAGTTTTCGTGATTTGTCTCTTTGATTTTTTCATCCAGTAAATGCTGGATTCGTTCCCAAATACCATAGCCCCATGGTTTGATAACCATACACCCAGGTGAAACCGAAACTTCAGCCATGTCAGCCGCAGCGATAACATTTTGATACCAGTCCGGATAGCTGTTTTCTCGCAAATTTTTCAATGCCATATCAAAAATCCTTTTCTATGCAACGAGTAATAGACTGTTGCCAGTTAATACCGAAAAAAAAGCACTGTCAAGAAAAGAAGTATGAAAAGCGGGCTTGTTTAAGATTTTTTAACTGTTAATAGATAAAATCATTTCATCATAAGCAGAAATAAACCTACGGGAGAAAACAAAATGAGACGCTTAATGACAATATTGGCGCTGACTGCTGTTGTCATACTTGGTGGCTGTAAAGACAATGTTTCAGAAACATCAAACCGCATATATGTTTTTTCGCAGCCCGGTTGCATCCACTGTGAACATGCCCGCGAATATATAAACCGTTATTACCGTAATTACGATGTCAAAGAATTGAATATCCGTGAGGACAATAATATGGGCTATCTGATTCGTTACGCCAAAAAATTCAAAGTGTCGGAACAGACACTCGGCACGCCATTTATCGTCATGGGCGACCATTATGTTATGGGCTGGGGAACTCAACAGACCAAAGATTTTAACCGCTATGCCAAAACACTCAGACCGATAGCGCCTTCTGCCGGTGCCAAATAGCCGGTTACATTTTCGTTATCTGTCAAATAATAAAAAAAAGCCCCACTGTTTGGGGCTTTTTGTTGTAACAAGAAAACTACCGGCTAGGCCGGTAGTTCCAAAGAGCTTATAGCTTTACACAAAAAAACTCCTTTGCTAAAGTAAGTTAGACGGTCTGACGAAAGTCTAACAAAAGCAAAGGAGTTTTTTTATGAACACGCATACAATATGGAATTGCAAATATCATGTTGTCTTCGCCCCTAAATATCGTAGAAAAGCCTTTTACGGTGGTCGTCGCCTGGAAATAAGTCAATTTAAAGAGAATTGTGCCGATGGAAAGGAATAAGTGTAATAGAAGCAGAAGTCTGTCCTGACCATGTCCATATGTTAATAGAGATATCTCCAAAATTTTCGGTAAGCTCAGTCATGGGTTATCTCAAAGG
>CAYQDC010000085.1:0-1242 GCA_964416205.1 uncultured Acetobacter sp.
AATGTTTATTTTCAGTAGGAAAAAAGATGAAAAATACCGAACGAAAGCCGCAGGTTTCTGTGCTGGTGCCGATATATAAGCCGCGTCAGGAATATCTGCGAGAATGTATAGAGAGCGTTCTCTCACAGACTTTTAAAAATTTTGAATTGTTACTACTGGATGATTGTCCTGAAGATAAAACCGCCGAGCAGGTTATCAAAGAGTATGACGATCCGCGAATAAAATATGTACGCAATCAGGTTAATCTTGGAATTCCAGCTTCTAGAAACAAGTTGATAGATATGGCGCAGGGAGAATATCTGGCTGTAATGGATCATGATGACATTTCTCTGCCTGACCGCCTGGCAAAACAGGTGGCGTATATGGAAGCACATCCGAATGTGGGTGTCGTCAGTGGCCAGGTTTTAAAAATTCCCCAAAATAAACCATCTCAAAATCCCATAACCAACCATGATATAAAACTAGCTTTGATGACAGTATGTGCTTTATCTCATCCATGCTCTATGATAAGAAAAAGCATTTTAACCGCGCATAACATCCGTTATGAAGAAGAGTTCAGCCCAGCGGAAGATTATGCCCTGTGGTGTCGCCTGCTACCACATACGGATTTTTATAATCTGCCAGACGTGATTTTGAAATACCGCTGGCACAAAAGCAACACCAGTAAACTACAAAACAGCCGCATGACAAAGGAATCCATAGCTGTCCGCGCGTTTGTTCAGACGGAAAATCCTGCACTTTACAGCGAATTCAAAAAACGGGCAAAATACGAATGTGTTGTGCGCCTGTTCGGTTTTATTCCGCTGTTAAAAATAATAAGATGCAATACGCGTATTAAAATCTATTTATTTTCCGTCATTCCTCTATTCAGCAGCAAATCGTCATTTAAGTTGAAAGAGTAAAAGAATGCCAGACATATCAGTCATTATCACCTGTTACAATCAGGAGAGATATATTGCCGAATGTTTGGATTCCGTTTTGGCACAAACATTTAGAGATTATGAAGTTATTATCGTTAACGATGGCTCAACCGATAATTCACTGCGGGTGATAAATCATTATATCCGAAAACATCATAATTTTAAACTGATAAATCAAAAGAATGCAGGTGTTTGCACCGCCCGTAACAATGGTATAGCGCAAGCTTGCGGAAAATACATATACCCGCTAGACGGTGATGACATAATTTCTATCGATATGTTGGAAAAGTCTTTTAAAGCAATAGAAAGCGGACTAGGTGAC
>CAYQDC010000085.1:1252-3523 GCA_964416205.1 uncultured Acetobacter sp.
ACATTATAACAACTCGCGTTATGTTGTTTGAGGAAACCGAAGAAAAAGAACTGGTGCTGCACGAACCGGATAAATATAACCTTGCCGCAACAAACTGCCTGGTTAATGCAGCTCTGTTTCGCAAAACAGATTTTGATGCCGTCCGTGGATATGATCAAAAATTTAACAAAGGATTGGAAGATTATGATTTGTGGCTGAATATGGTTTTCCGCCGTGGTTTGAAAATTTATCGCATTCCGGAAATATTGTTCCGTTATCGGAGAAAAAATGAAAAGGAATCCCGGAATTTACAAACAAGAAAATACGCCAAAGCTCTGAACCTTACATTGGTGCGGAAATATCCCGAAATGAAATTATATAAAATAGGCTGGAAATTAAGAAAGATTTTTCGGCGCATTTTTCGCAAAAAGAAGTCATAAAAAACTTTCGCATTTCCACATACATTAGGAAAAACATCTCCGGAAAATAAAAGCCTACCGGATTGTCCGGCAGGCAACATTTTAAGCATAAATGCTAGGCCTTGCCTTATTTGTTGAAATAGCGCTTCAACAGGCCGTCAAAGCCTCTGCCATGACGGGCTTCATCTTCGGCCATTTCATGAATACTGTCATGCACGGCGTCATAACTAAACTCTTTGGCAAGCGTAGCAATCTGCTTTTTGCCGTCACAGGCGCCAAATTCCGCTGCAGCACGCATTTCAACGTTTTTTCTGTAGAGTCGGTAACAACTTCGCCCAACATTTCGACAATGCATGCAGCATGGTTGGCTTCTTCAAAGGCACAGCGTTTAAAGGCTTCGACAATTTCAGGATAACTCTCACGGTCAGCCTGACGACTCATCGCCAGATACATGCCAACTTCGTTACATTCACCGGTAAAGTGTTCACGAAGCCCAGCAACAACGCGTTCGTCAAGCCCTTTGGCAACACCAATTCTGTGTTCATCTGCATAGGCCTTTTTTTTCATCCATAACCCTAAACGTTTTGGCACCACAAACCGGACAGACTTCCGGCATAGTGTCACTTTCAATAATTTGTCCGCAAACTGTGCAAATATATTTGATAAATTCAAATATTGATTTGACCATTTTCAATTATCCTCATACAATCATCCACTTGAGGAGAACTGTATGCACAAACTTTGCCTGTCATCAGAACTATACCCTGTAGAACCCGCAGATATTGCCGTTCTGGAAGATGGACCGGGTGAAAAATACCGACATTGTCTAAAAGACAGCATAGTTGTTCTAATCGGCGACCGCCAGGCCGGGCAAAAAGATACCCTGCTGACCGGGAGGGAAGAAGTAAGGTGTGCGATCAAAAATGGCGCAGCTTCCATCCCCGTCCGTTTTGCTTTCATCACCAAAATTAGCGGTTTTGCCCTGATTACCGTTTTTATAAAACGATTGCGCTCCCGTTACAAAATATTTTCCTCCAACATTTACCACATGGATCCGCAGAAAATCCGCAATTTGAAAATAGAACGGAACATCCGCACCAAAGAAAACGCATATATTTTCAGCAACCCACGCCTTTATTACGACGAAGAAGAACGCAACAGGCAGTATAACGAGCTGTACAGTTCCATGCAAAAAGGCTATGATGACAACTTTCCACTGGATATAATGCTGCTGAGGATGATGGGGATTAAAGACACCATCAATCAAGGACACCACCGGATGGGGATTGCAGTCGAATGCAAACTGCCAAGGGTGGCCGTACGTTTCAGCGCCACCGGCAAAGCGCCCGATATTTTAAAACCGATACTGAAAGTCATTGCCAACATCAATATTACCTTAAAATTGTGGAACAAAAACAAATGACCAGGATATTGCATATTGCCAACTTCAACTCTCTGCGTTTAAAAGGCTGCTTTCAATGCGGTTTTCCGGTCAAAATCACTTTCGGTCTGATAAAAAACGGTTTTGAAGTCATCAACTATTCCGACCGCGACCTCTGCCGGATGTTCGGCCTCGGGCATATGAACACCCTGGGCCGCTGGCGCCTGAACAAACATTTGCTCCAATTCTGCCATACAACCCGCCCCGATGCCATTTTGCTCGGACATGCCAACACGGTGGAAAACGAAACAATCCTGAAAATAAAAAAAATGCTACCAGGCATCCGGGTAATGCAATGGAATTGCGATTCTATCACACCAGACAGCAAACGTAACCGGCAAGCTGTCAGCGAACGGTTGGGAGTCGTGGACGCCACCATGATTTCAACCGGCGATCGCCAAATGCTTTCTATATTCAAACAAGAGGGCAAAC
>CAYQDC010000086.1:0-3172 GCA_964416205.1 uncultured Acetobacter sp.
TGATAAGAATTCATATCCCAATTCTGTTTTAATAATCTGAAAGGATTTATGTTGTCATACGCTTTTAATGCCTTTTTAACTAACATATGATACCACTAACATTAGTGAATTCATGGGGAAATTATATGTCAGATAAAAAGTCTTTTTTTTCAAAACAAGAGCCATTATATATTGTTGCTAGACCTCAAGAGAGTGAAATATTTTTAAATGCTCGCGATACAATGGGACGCTTTATACAGCAAAAAATGTATGAAAATGGTGGCTTTGACAAAGGATTTGCATGGTTAAGAGCAGAATTAACTTCGCCTTCCTTTGATGATATGAATTTTAGCTATAAAAATCAAATTTTTTCCTTACTTGTAGAATTGAAAGATAAAGGAATAAATGTCCTTCCAGAGCATCGCAAAAAGATTTTTCAAGAAGTGTGCTTAAAAAATAATTTAGTCCCTTGTATATTTCCTATTGATATTAAAACACTTACTCCACTAGGTAAAAATTGGAACTTATTTCATTTACTTACAAATGAATCTATAAATCCGCTTACTATTGCGGGAGATGAGAAAATTCCGATGTCAGAATGGGAATTTAATAACTTTGCTATTTTTCAGGTTAGGCTGTTTATAAATAATCAAAATTTAAAAATTCACTCTTTTTGTGATGATCCTGATATAACACCTCAAATATGGTTTGAAGACAAAAAAGGTAGACCCGCATGGGTGATTGTGAAGTATGCGTTGTATCCAACTAAAGCTCAAGATATTGTTATTGATAATGTTGAACAAGTGGCATCAACCCTTGCTGATTATGATGGATATGTTGCTAAATTGGCATTTAAGCCGATTGTTAAGGGAGATTACAACAGAAAAAGTGGATTTCATATAAGTTTTAAGGGATTAGAGAAAGTTTATAAAGCAAGAACTGGAAATCAGAAGTTTTAGCAGAGCTTAAAAAATATTTTGTGCAAAAAACTACCCTCTGGAAGTTAGCCAAGATTTTGGGTTTCGGTGTTGGATACAGTTGATTGCTCTATATTCTGGAATGCGACTATTCTTGTAGAAAATATGACATCTCAAGCTATGATTTACATATCTTTATGTCTGATGGCTGTTTCTGCAGGTTCTCAGATAATCATAAAAATCGTAACAACAACACTTATTAATCCATAGAATTTAATCAAATGAACGGGCTACGGTTTTATCTGTAAAATCTATGGCCAGCAAACTTTTTTGGGGCATTGGGTTAATTATAGGCTCAATTATGATTTGTGTATGATTGTATGATTTAGAGAGATTATTTCAACAATATTGTTTAATAGAACCAATCATTAAAAATCCTTACTAAATTATTTGATAAGAATTCATATCCCAATTCTGTTTTAATAATCTGTAAGGATTTATGTATGATTGAGAGGTTATTTCAACAATATCGTTTAATAAAGCTAATTATTATAAATTTCACTCTCTGTGTCAAACTCAAATATTACCTTCATATTATCTACGATTTACTTCACTTAATCCTTCAAAATCTTCTAAATTGCCAACACTACATAAGAAACTGAATTATAACTGGGTAATCCTTATTTTAATAACCTCAATAATCCTATCATAAACAGGATTATAAGTTTTTTCCATCATCGTTATTTCTTTGAGTTTTTCTGCCTGCACGATGATTTCTGCTGACAATTTATCCAAAATATCGTTAATAAGTTGATTTTTAATATTAAGCTCTTTTGCCATCGCCATAAAATTGGTTCTGGTAATTCTGTCAGGTTCATACTCGCCGCCAATAGACATTGACATTTCTTTAGCTAGTTGTGGATAAACTTGGGTAGATGCTAAGTCATACAAAGGAGAAAGGACATACCCGCTTGCTGTATGCAAATAAGAAAAATTCTTTCCGTGAGCATCCGAATTACCAATTAAAAAGTTAAAAACAATGCTTTTCAGAAAATGCAATTCATCTTTCGCCTTGTTCGCCATATTACTATGGATAAACTGAAAACATTGCTTAAGACTTGGTCCTCCCTCAGTCCTTTGGTATTTTTTATTGGATAGCCCCAAACCTTGGCAAAAATCTTCCTGTTGAATTCGCTGCACAATATTCCATTGCCTAATATTTTCAGTTTCCCTAACCTTTGGACAAGATCTAACAGTCTCTAATCTGTCAAATCGCTTTGTCATATAAGCTATTACAGAACTAAACTTTTTAATTTTACATTCAGCAACATTCAATCCCATAAGTTCAGCTAACTTCATGCAAAAATATTCATTATAAATCAAATCAGGAAAATTCCTATTCTCTGGCTTTAAAATCCAAGTAGAAATATACTTATCTGATGGTTTATAATACTTATCATCATCAGGAAAAATTGTTAAAGCCAATTTTTCTTGTGCTCCAGCAAGCGATAAACGAATACCTTCGCCCGTTAATAACGGAGTTTGAGAAAGATTATTCAGAAGGCTAGCCAACTCTTCTTCGGATATTTCATTCAAAGCATTATTAAAAATCGGGGTCATATCTTGCGGATAGAGGGAAACCGCCCCTGCACATTCTCCGCCTAATTCTTTTAATAACGCAAATTGGTTGTTGAGCGAAATCTGCTTTATCTGGGCGATTTTCTTTACCACATCACCTTCAGGTAATAAATTAGAAAAAAAACTTCGTGTTTCTTTATCGCCAAAAGCTTCTTTTTGCAATGGAAGCTGATGAGCAATAGCCTTTGATGCATCATCCGAATATTTGAAGCTCAATCTGGAATTATGCTCTTTCAAAACCCCGACTTTTTTGTTATGAAAATAGACATCAAGCAAATTCATTGATTTTCTCCGTCAATTTTTAATTTAATTCCCAGCATATCCAGAACATATAATACCTTGCCAATTTGACAGGTTTCTTTGCCCGATTCCAAATCAACAATAAACCGCACACCGACATTGCATAAACCAGCCAACTGCGATTGGGTTAATTTTTGCTCTTTGCGTTTCTTTTTTATTATATCTGCCAAATCTTTTGTTTTCATAAATTTCCTCATCGGTAAAATTTAACCACAAAGAAAATCTTTTAAATAAAAAATTTCCCTATCGGTAAATATACAACATTAAATGATAAAATGTCAACAAAAATTTCCCTATCGGTAAAGTTTAGAAAAACAAAAATAACAAAATAAGTGCAA
>CAYQDC010000087.1:0-3135 GCA_964416205.1 uncultured Acetobacter sp.
TGAAGTCATATTGGTTGCATCATCCGGAATAACTCAAGCAGGAGCAGATTTTGTAAGTAATAAACCTAATTTTGTAGTGTTAAACCTTGATGACATAATCAATATGGCAAATAATGTGCAACAGAGTGAACTATGTAATACAAATAAATTGATGGAACAGCCTGTGAGCAAGCAACAATCTAATAAAAGAACCGGCATAGGAAGAAGGATTGATATTTAAACACTATATGTCAACAGCTATTAGCTTAAATTTTCCTTCAATGAGTTGCATTTTTTTTACAGGTATTCCTAGTTTATCTGCAATTTTGCATATTTTTCTTTGCTCATATTGTTTTATATTTACTCCAAGATAAATACAGCTTGGCAATGACGGCATTTTAATTTTTTGCTCACCACTAAAAATTCGCCATTCCTTTTCATATTGCCAATCTTCAAACTTCATTGTTGAAAATATTGTTTGAGAAATACTAATATCCGCTTTTCCATCGGCATAATCATTCAGTAAATTTGGACAAAAAATTGGTTCAGAAATATATAAAATAGGATATAATTTTTTTGTTATTTCCCTACATTTAGAGGTATCATATTCAACACAAAAACCTTTATTGTATTTAGCATAATGAGACCACATCAAAATATTATCATATGTTTCTGAAAAACATGCTGTTTTACATTTTACGACTATTTTCTTAGACGGTTCCGGATTTGCGTTGAACTGTTGTAAACAGCCATATATCTCTTTGTAAGAAATAAAATAAGGTGAAGACGTTAATTTTTCATGTATATGTTTGTTCTTGTTTAACTTTAAATAAGATATAAATAAATCTAAATCCATACTTCCTTTTTTAATCTCTTTTTCAGCGAATAAAAGTGATTGTATTTCATCTTTTTCAAAAGGATTGTTTTTGTACCAGTTATTGTTTAGTATGTTATATAATAATAACAATTCAGAGTCTATATTTAGCATACAATCGTAAATATCATTAAATTTATCAGGGGAATTTAGCCAAATATAGTTCCCTTTGAGTGCTTTTAAATTATATGAATTTGATGTTCTATACCTATAAAGCTTTTTAGGTAAGAGACTATTTTTATAATTATAAAAATTAATTTTCCAGTTGGGATTATTCTTATAATCCATTAGCAATTCAATATATTTTTTCTTTTGGTCTTCATTTAACATAAATTTATTATAGCTGAAATATATTAATATTCAGACGGCAATAATAACATAAACTGTACAGGCTCGTAATTGCTCAATATTAAGTAAAATTTGTAATTGGTTACCTCGTCATCAGCCTTAACAGGTAAATCAATATGTGGAATATCCTGTTTTATAACTGTTAAATGCTCATGATATTTATTGTTAATATAACCTTCATGAAATACTTCCATATACCCTTTATGCTCTTTATTTAAGCAAATTTCCACTATATAAAATGTATCTTTTGTTTCTTTAAAGCATTTAAGAATTTTGGGCATATAACTGATAATATTGTCTATTACCCAGTAGGCATTCAAGGTTTTCTGAAAGTCCATTATACCTTCTGTATATAAAAGCTGATTGAAAAACGGTCGTTTATATAAATTCATTGAACCGTAATTCCTGCTACATATCTGTTGTACTGTGTATTGTAATCAATCATTTCTAAAACTCCTTATAACTCAAACTGCTGTAATGTCTGCTCAACATTGTCCTGTGCAATACCTATATACCTTAGTGTTATTGATGGGTTAGAATGATTAAGCAAGTATTGTAGAATCGCTACGTCATGAAATGTCTGGTAATGATGATATCCGAATGTTTTTCTTAAGGTATGAGTTCCGATATTATCTTGTATTCCGCATTTTTTGCAAGCTTCATTGATTATCATATATGCCATTACTCTTGTTATGGGCTTATTTATTCCGTTACGGCTTTTAAATAGGTATTCTGAACAATCTTTATTACGTGTGTATTCTTCAATTAATACCTGTAAATTACCAAGAATAGGGAAACGTTTAATTTTACCTGTTTTTTGCTCTTTTATTTCAACATGAGATTTACCCCTTATGTCAATAATTTTAAGTTTAAGAAGGTCGGATATTCTCAACCCCGTGTTAATACCCATTGAGAATAAAAGTAAATCTCTTGTGCCATTCTGTTTAAGAACAGACTTTATTTCTTCAATTTTATGCTTATCTCTAATTGGCTGAACATACTTCATTATGACCTCTTTTGTAGATATTTTGTTAAATTAAACTTACTATCTGCAACCATTTTGTTAATTTCAATAACTCTTAGAATAGATATTTTCACCTGTATCCCTTGCCCTATATAGCTTAAAGGCTATTTATCCGAATTTAACACAATATGTATTCTGTTAAATTAAAGGTGCAGGGGATACCCCCCCTACACGATTGAAAATTTTTTGTAAGTTGATTGTTTGATAAATGTGTTGTATAGTTCCAAGTATTTCTTTTTAAAAGCAGAAGTATTGAAGTTATTTCTAACAACATCAGCAAGTCTGATTGTAAAAACACCGGCTTGCAATTCTGTAAGGTTATTGTTTTCCATAACTTTTTTAATAGCTGTAACTTTTTCTTCTTTAAGTTCCTGTAACTCTGCAATCTTAGCTTCAAGTGATTTAATGAGTTTTGCTTCATCTTCAATGTTGATTGTTGTTGTAATAATCTTTGCCATGTTAAGGTCTCCTTTCATTGTCCTATCTATATTCTCATGATGTCATGATATGGTGACATTGTCAATATAACTTCTCTTGCTTTGATACAAAATGTTACAATATAGTGACAGAACACTTGGATAATGTTATTCTGTTAATATGGAAAAGAGCAAGAAAAACACGCAATCTGCTAAATATCAAGTTCCTGATGAACTTAAAGAACGTGCAAGCAACTTCATAAAAGATTTTATGAAGGCAAAAAATGTTAATGCTTCAAGGCTTGCTCAAATGTTAAAAGAGTTGGACTCTAATCGTTCAGACTCAAGAACTAATATATTAAATAAACTTGCAAGAGCTTCTTTTCAGCTTACAGAAGTTATGCAAATACTCGACCTGTTTGACTGTGAATTAAAAATTGTTCCTAAAACCTCGATAGAGGGGCATGAGAATAACACCCCAAAAACTTAAATAT
>CAYQDC010000088.1:0-3116 GCA_964416205.1 uncultured Acetobacter sp.
ACCATGATTTCATTTGCTTTATTCATAATTTTTCCTTTTATAACAAACCTGTAATACATTACATTATTTTTGTCAACAAAAAAATATAATTTTATTTAATTATGCTCAATTATGGTTAGCGTATGATTGTATGATTTAATGAGAGATCATTTCAACAAAATTGTTAAAAATCCTTGCTAAATTATTTGATAAGAATTCATATCTCAATTCTGTTTTAATAATATGAAAGGATTTATGTTGTCATACGCTAATCATAATTAAGCCTTATTTTATATGCATATTTTTTAACTTGTTAATTTTGTTTATTTATTATATAATTAGTTATAATGAGTTAAAAAACAAGGATAGTTACTATGAGCAGCGATGATGTTTATTACTAGTCTCATTATGATGAACACAACAGATTGAAGCAAGAGGCGGACATGAAAATTTTGTTGAATAACAAATATGGTGAAATTTATAATACACCGTATTTTGAAGATTTGCGTCAGGTGATCAGAACGGGCGGCAATTTGGATGAGTTTCTGGCTCAAAGGCGTCAGCAGCTTCATGAGGAATATATTGCCGACAGATCGGTGCCGATTTTGCGGGAAAAACACGATTTTGAAAATAAAATTGCCGAAAATAATGCGCGAGTTTCCGAAGTTCGCTCGGTCAGTCTGAAGTTGAATGAATTTGAAAAAGACGTTGAACGGTTAATGGCGGCTTATCCCGAGGACAGACGGCTGGTTGTCAAATGGATGCTGACAAAATATGTCCGCGAGGGGGAGTTTGATTCTTCATATCTGGAGCGTTTGTCGAAAAAGCCGACGGGGCTTGTCGGCAAGCTGCGGCAGGGTGGTAAAATAAAACAGGCCAATCGCCAGTTGGATGCATTTGTAGAGAAATACGGCCGGAGCGATATTGTGTCTAAAACGTTAGCTCTGGCACAAGACAACGATATGGCCTTTTACGGTTCAAGAAATTTGAAAATAAAACTGGAAGCCATTGCGGCAAGGGATCTGCAGCGTGTTGAATATGAAACACGCACGTTTGAAGAAAGGATGGCGTCCAGGGCAGAACAGGCGTCTTATTATCAGAGGGAAGTGAAAAAAGCGGATCAACGATTGAGCGAACTGGAAGAAGATTGGCAGAAGTCGCCCTATTGCGCAAAAGAAGAGGAAATTATCCGCCGATTTGTCGAAGATAAAAAAGAGTATATCAACAATCCGCCGACGATTGACGAGGAGACCGTCAAAACCAGAGGCCTGACGGAAGATTATATTGAGGGTCAGGTTTGTCAGAGCAAATATCCGGAAAAAGTCCGCCGTTCAATTCGCCGTTTTTATGAGGAGCTGGACAGGCCGGCCGCACCGGTGGTTGCTTTTTCGGGAAAAAACGGTACCGGCGATAAAATTCTGGATGCGATGAAGAAGAGGGGATTGGATGTCGTTGATCAGAATGATCCTCGAGCTGTTAATCCCGATGTTTTTGTGGTAGACAAAGAAGACCGTTGTATTTATGCACCTTTTTTGGCACCGGAAGACGCATTGAAGGCCAATACGATGATGATTGACGCGATTTATGACAGTGGCGGTCAGGCATCGCTTTCAAATCCGCGCAGCCGGGAAGCTCTGGTCTGGGCCACGGACAGGCCGCTCCACGGAACCGGTGATGAAAACAATATACTGTTGGATCTGGAAACGGTGGCCAAATCTCAGCCCGGCAACCGCTATGATGAAGTTATGAGAGATTTTGCCAGAGAATATGCAGAGGCCGGTGATTATAAAAAACTGACGAATTTAGTGAAGAGAATGCAGGCTGACAATTCCGAAAATTACGGTAAAATCGTGATGGACATCATAAAACAGGCCGAGCCCTTTATGGCAAACGGAACCTGGTCTGCGGAAACGGCGGATAAGCTTGCGAAAGATGTTATAAAAAAATATGATACCGAATTGTTTCCTTATATAAAAAAAGAATATCAGGAAACGATGCTGCAAGAGGCTGCGGCCAAGGGAATTGATGCTGCCGCGCCGAATGCCGCCAACCAGATTTCCCTGGATAAGGACGGCGTTTTAACCAGCGTGTTTCATGCCGGACAAAACGGCGGTAAACCGTATTCGATTCTGGCAAGGGAAAAAAGAATGAGTTTTACTTATGCCTCGTCGCAGGTTGGATACAGCGCGTTTGAAATGAATGGCAAGGAATACTGGCCGACCGGCTGTCTCGGATATGCTTTTGGCAAGTCGACCCATAATGTTAAACAGTATGACGGGCGAAAATTCGGTTTTGTATATGAATATGAAAGCCGGGGCGCAAAGCAGGAATTTATTTATCTTGATGTTGGTGCGGTCGTTGTCAATAATGAAGTCGCCAAATTTACCGGTGGAAAGTTTAATTATGAAAGATTGTCCGGTTCAAGTGATGAAACGGCGGTTTTGGCGCATCAGAACAAATTGAAAAAAATTTATATTGCCGTAGAAGACTGGGGAGAGATGTATGCAACAAGGAAGATATTTCCGCTGGAGCTGGATGAAAATGGTGCGGTAAAGGATAAGCGGTGGCGCGATTTTCTGGAACTGCACAATCCGGTCGATGACAATCTGAAGGGAAATATGGTTGCACGCCGCAACAACGTTATTACGCAATATGACGAACTTGGTGAAAGTCAGATGTGGCGGAAGTTAAATGTCCGTGTCGATGAAAAAGCAAACGTCAATGCCGCGGCCAATGCCGGGAAGGAAACGGCGCCGGGGAAATTGCCCGGATGGCTGTTGCTTTTGAAAAATGAAACAATACGCAGATGAAAGGAGAGTATCTCCGGCAAATGCAGACATTTGCCAAATATAGATTTTATGCAGGAAGTCTTAAGCGGGCGGTTTCATCTTAGCCATTCAAAGTCAAGTTTAATACAGGCTATTTTTTGATATAAAATCTTGCTCTTCCTTTTCTCTTAATTCGGATACAAACATTGTCAAATTCATATTGACGTTTTGAAGGCATTGTAGAAACATAGTCGCAACAATTAAAAACTCATAAAAATTTATAGTTTTTCTTTTATAAAGGAAAAACCATTGATTTTTTGAGGGTTTTTATTTATATTATAGAGTAATGAGTTGATTATAGGAGTTTTA
>CAYQDC010000089.1:0-3106 GCA_964416205.1 uncultured Acetobacter sp.
CAAAATCGGCTCCTTTCTTTAATTTATCGCGGACAATCTCCGACATCTGATAGGTGTATAAACTAAGTTGAGGCAGGTTTTCATAAGGATTTTCCCCATCCTGAGAGTAATCCCACTCGCGTTTGGCTTTTTGCTCGTCGGCGTATGTCCAGTTGTAAATTTCCTCTTCACGGAACTTGTTGTTTGCCAGAGCCTTGAACGGTGTGCCGGAAAGATGCAAGGTATATTTTCTTTTGATGTGATCAAAAGCCACATCGGTTTTATAGGTATCAACCCCTTCGTGGGCTTCGTCAATAACCAAAATGTCCCACTTCAATTCGGCAACTTCCTTTAGTTTGTCAATGTTACCGCCGAAATAAATTGAGCCTTTCATATCCTGCAACGAGACAAATTCTATAAATCCATCGAGTTTGTCGCGCCTCACGTATTGCTTGCGCGAAAGCACGTATTCGCGGTCTTTCAGCGTATCTACCTGACTAATAAAATAATATCCCGATTCCGTCCCTAAAAACCTGACATAATCATTATACCACGACGTGGCGATTGCCGGCCGATTGGTAACAATCAATATTTTTTTGGCATCAAGCGTCTTACAAAGCTCGTATGTTGAAAGCGTTTTGCCGAAACGGGGTTTTGCATTCCATAAAAATTCCGGCTCATCTTCCGAATGTAACTTAAAATAATCTTTTGTTTGCTGAACCGCCTGATTTTGCTCTTTACGCAACTTATAGGGGATAACGCCGGATGTTTCCAGAATGCCTCTGTTTTCCTTAAAATACTTAAATTCATCGTGAGAAGCTTGTGGCAAAATATGAAACCACTCAGAATTCGGTATTCTTTCAATATCTTTCTTTTGCAAATAGGCGTGGAAATCTTTGTCCTTAAAAGAATCACCCGTGCCATCCTCATAAACGGCACGTTCCGCCCATTCCAGATTAAATTGGACATTAACAGTCTGTGTTTGCTGGACAATGCGCTTTCTAACATCGTCTTGCTCGGTGTAGCCAATCTTTATCCAGCCATCATGGCTGGGAATACCGGGAGTTGTGTAAGCATAGCACTTTGGTTCAATCTGCTTTGCGGTTTTGATATCGATTGCTTTCATTGTCTTTACTCCATCTCCTTAACATGCGTCTCTATAAAGTTGATTTCATTGTCATCGAGCCCGTATTTTTTATACAACTGCAAATCTATCTCATGAATGGATTTTGACCAGTCTATATCGGAGTTTGATGTAAAATCCTGAAGAGGTACATTCGACCAGACTTCAATTTTGAGGCCATTTGTTGCTTTAATTGTCCCCACCATAAAGCGGGCAAATTTTGTTAATAAATATTGCTTCAGATTATGAGCATATTGTCTATTATCAAAAGCTCCTATAGAAATAAATGTTTGCGTATATCCTATTCCTGCATTCAAAATCACAGGTTTACCTATAATTCTAGCTGGAACAGGATTTCCAATTATACCACTCGCACCATCTGCAGCAGAAAGTAAAACTTTATATGTATCTATATTAGAATCACTATCTAAGTATTTCTTATTGATGTATTTAAATATTCTTTTTCTATCAGATAAACCACAAATTTGCACATCATCTTTTGAAGTAGAAACATTAGAAAAAACTTCAGTTAAATTATCAAACGCAGATGATACTATTCTTTTTTCATTTCCACTTGAACTGATTTTAGATTTTGCCAAATAATAATCCTTATATAATTCTTCTAAATTAAATTTATTTTGAGGATAAACAAATGTTTTTATAGAGCAAAAATTTTTAGAATTAACAACTTTTTCTATAACGGTTTTAACCGCACTATTAAGACAAAAATAATTTATAGCACCATATTTTTTTGTAGCATCTCTATATGTTATTACAATACCACCATTAATATTTGTTCCTGGAAAAATATTTTTAGATTCCTTTTCATATCGAATAACTTTTAAATTTTCATCAGTTAGCATTTTTTTATTCCATTTTTTTTGAGTTTTTCCTGCATTAAATAAAAATCTTGCTGGCGTAATAAGCTCAACTCTATCTGCTAACTGATAAGCTGCATCCATAAAATTGTTATATATAGGCCGATCAGATGTGTTTTTTAAATCTTCCTGATACGGCGGATTTCCTATAACAACGTCAAATTTCATTTTCAGTCCCTTTCTTTAATTCTTGGAAGTAAAAAACTTTTTTACCCCGCCAGTTTTTGATCTTGCAGAGTATCGGGGTGTAAATTTTCGGCAGGTTGTCAAACAATTCCATTTGTCGCTCATTTTCTTCGGCAATGTAAAAAGGCGCGGTATCCGTCAAACCATCCATCTGCCAGATGTTCCATGCGATAATGTTGGCAATTTGCTTTTGTTGCGCTAAAGAGGGTTCCCTGTCAAAACGCCACTGGTAATAATCAATGAACGTCCAAAACAAATTTTCACGGGCTAAAAGCAGACTATCACCCTGGTATTCATAGCCGTATGTAGCTTCAAAAGCCCGTTTCACCCACTTAAACCAATCCTCCTCATATCTTGTGTTTTCATTAACCACACGCAGTTTGCGGTCTAAAACGCCGATGCGTTTTTCTATCGGTAAAAACACGCCAGTTGTGGTATCATAATGGCTGACCAGATACGGTGCTTCGCCACAGGTGATCTCCAAACGCCTGGAGTCAACATATTTCATCCAACCGGCGCGTTTGCTTTGGCCATCTTCGGGAAAAGTTATCGATTCGGGGTTAGGCGTCCAATCGTGTCCGTTCGGCGTGTTAAAAACATTCGAACGCCCAAACCACACTTCATCACAATGGTTGTTCATTTCATTACAAATCCAACCGGGGGTAAAAACTTCGGCCGATTTTCGGGTGCGGTTCAGCTGTTCGTTTTTGCTTTTGGCCGTACGCGGTTGGATGATCTTGGGATTTTTACCAACAATCAGCTCCGGGCGCATCTCCCTGTCTGCCGCGTAAGCCTCGCCATATTTCAAATATTCATCACAGGCCCAGCGAATGTAACGACCGGTTGTTTTGTCCTGTAACAATATATCGAACAAAGTCGGACAGATGTCTTGAGTTTCCCACCCCAAAACATCAACATCTTCATCCGACTTAACAACTGC
>CAYQDC010000090.1:0-2871 GCA_964416205.1 uncultured Acetobacter sp.
GTTATTTACAATGCGAATTATTAGATGATGGCAGAATTGCTATCAGCGGCGAAGCCACGTTGGTTGCGATTGCCGACGTCAAGGCGCAATTATAAATTCTTTTTATTAGAATATGACAAAGCCTTTCTGCTTGATGATTATCGCTTGACTGGTAAGGATGAACCCCCATGGCGCACAATGAATCCCCTGACGCAAAAGGGGTTCATTTGTATCACAATTAGGGTCATTTCCCAAAGAAGCACCGCAATTTTGATACAATGGGTATCAGGATTGCGGTGTTTTCTTTTTGCAGATAGACAGGTTAAGCGGTCACTTTTATTCACAGACTATATATTGCAATTATAACCTGACTATCTGTAAGATGCCTTCAAAAAGGCTTCATACATTGTTTCGTATGTGACTTTCTCCAACGTGGTATATGCCCCCTTCTTCGTATCAGGGCATATGCATTTCCCCGTCTACCATTCGCGTTTTCAATTTTAGCTTAACATATCACTATTTATTACCGATTTTAACTACTCTTGATTTTTATCTTTGCCTTAGATGAAAAAAATTGTTTACAATGACTTTTATAAAATTTAAAAACACATATTGACAAATAGGAACAAAAGGTATATTCTGCTATAGAACCGAACGGTTCGGTTCTATAGCAGAATATATGGAGGCTTGTTATGAATATCCAAGTTGTGTTATTTGATGGTTTTGATATGTTCGATGCACTTGCCCCTTATGAAATTTTAAATTATGCTTCTAACATATCTGGAGGAAAAATAAAAGTGAAACTGGTGACAGAGGAAAATCATGACCTTGTTGTAAGCGGTATTGACGGATTAATGCTGAGAGCACAGGGGAAAATCAGTTTTGAATAAGGTGATGTAAAATGAAACAGATTTATATGGATCATGCAGCTACGACCAAAATTTCCCCAAAGGCGCTGGAGGTTATGACAGAATGCTATCGCAGCGGATTTGGAAATCCCTCAGCAATATATCCATTGGGACAGGAGGCAAAAAAAGTCCTGGAGAGCGCAAGAACCTGTATAGCAAAATGTATCGGCGCCCTGAGTACAGAAATATATTTTACTTCCGGCGGTACTGAAAGCAATAACTGAGTTATCGAGGGAATTGCCAGACAGAAAGAAAAAGGACATATTATCACATCTGCAATAGAGCACAGCGGGATCCTCAATCCCCTTAAGTATTTGGAACAGAGAGGTTTTTCGGTTACATATCTGCAACCTGACCATCTGGGGAGAATTACTCCAGAGCAACTGGAAAAAGCAATCAGAGACGATACGATACTCACTACGATTATGCTGGCAAACAATGTGGTCGGCACTCTGGAAAATATTGCTGCACTTGCGCAGACATCCCACAGGCATGGAATCCTTTTTCATACAGATGCTGTCCAGGCAGCAGGCCATATACAACTGAATGTTCATAAATTGGGCGTTGATTTTTTGTCCATATCTGCCCACAAATTCCATGTCCCAAAAGGAGTAGGGGCACTCTATTGTAGGCTTCCAAAACGGCTTCCTCCTCTGATTCTTGGCGGAGGTCAGGAAAGGGGCGAAAGGTCCGGAACAGAAAATATCCCCGGAATCGCGGCCATGGCAGCAGCATTAGAGGAATGTACGGAGAGTTTAATCGAAAATACTGAATTTCTTATGGAACTCAGAAAATACCTGATACAGGGAATACACCATATCCCCGGAGTTTATCTAACGGGCGACCCCGATAACCGTCTTCCGGGACTGGCTTCTTTTTTTGTTGAAGGTGTTCCCCACAGCAGCATTCTTGTCCATGAGCTTGGAAAGAAAGGAATTTGCATCAGTTCCGGTTCTGCATGTTCATCTTCTTCCAAAGAGGCTTCTCATGTATTACAAGCTATGGGATATGGAGAAAGTCAGGCCAAATGCAGTTTGCGTTTTTCCCTGGATATAGATAATACCAGGGAAGAAATTGATGTTGTATTGCGTGTGCTTGCTTCTGCCGTTGAACAATTTCGGAAAATGAATTTGAAATTATAAAACTATTTTGTTATAATTCTTTTACAATATTAATAAGGGAAAGAATTAGTATGCAAAAAAATGAAAAAGCCAGAGAGCAGATCATTCAGGCGGCTTTAGAGCTTTTTAATACTTGTGGATATGCGGCAACTTCAATACAGGATATTATTCGGGTTACAGGTCTGACAAAAGGAAGTATCTACCGGCGTTTTGCCGGAAAAGAGGAGATCGCTATAGCAGCTTTTGAATATGGAGGTATGGTTATCTGGAAGAAGCTGCAAGAAGAAATTTCCAGGCAAAAGGGCATAGTAAATAAATTGACGGCCTTTTATAAAATTTATAAAGAGCCTGTAAACGCGCCTATTATAAATGGTGGCTGCCCTATGTTGAACGCAGCTACTCAGACTCAGATAAAGTTGCCTCGTCTACACGAAATTGCCGCCAAAAATTATCAACAGATGATAGATTATTTTAAAAACCTGATACAGCAGGGTATAAAAAGAGGAGAACTCAGACAAGACACGGATGCGGACAAGCTTGCATCCATTTTGATGTCAGCCGGAGAGGGGGCAATTATGGCAAGCCGGCTTTTGAAAGACAATAAGCATATGCAATTCAGTGAAGAATGGATAAGGGCACTGCTGGAGCATTATAAAACACCTGATTTAGACAATTAATCTATTACACAAAACAGCGCCAAAAAATTTGACACAACTTACCGGCGGTTATTTCCTAACTTTTAGGCACCTCCGGACAAAAAATTCCAGAGCCTGCTTTGGCTTTGTTTTACCGCTCCTTAAAAGGGGCGGTTTTTGTCATTGCCGCCACTTTGCCGGTCGTTTATTGCCGCGTCTAAGATTTGT
>CAYQDC010000091.1:0-2699 GCA_964416205.1 uncultured Acetobacter sp.
TGTCGGCCTACGGGTGGTTAAACTACACCTTTGGCTCGGACTATGACGCCGAAACCTTCGGCCTTGGTCTTAACTACGCCTTTTAACCCCAAACCCGCAAAGTTCCAAAGTCTTTGGAACAAAAGCAAAAATAAAGGGAGCCTGTTGCTCCCTTTATTTTACACTCCGAGAGATGAGGTGTTACGGTGTAGGAGCAATCGCAGTGGTTCGGATGAGGTGGAAAGAATGTCATATTTTTTGTATGGTTAATTTTTAACAGGTATGATGGTAGAGGATTTTTGTTTGTGCATGCGTTGATTGAAAATAGTGAAGGTGCTGGGTAGGATGAAATATCTTGACAAATTTTCTTTTTATGAGAATAAGTTGTACCGAGCTTGGCAAACGCTCGGAATGTCCGCCAAAGAGTTCATTGTCGTAATAGTTTTTACATAGATTTCTTGAGATAACTTAATTGAATGGTATTGAAAAATGAGAGAAAAAATAGAAGTTTCAAGAGCTGTTGCAGATGATGAAATGGATATTGCGCGGTTATCTTATCAGGTTGGAAAAATGCATGACGATGCTTTGCCGGATTATTTTTGCCCGACAAGTGAGGCGGAACATCTTGAAGTAATACAAAAAATGATGAAAGATGAAAAAGCTGTAGTTTTAAAAGCGGTTTATGACGGCAGGGTGTGTGGTTTTGCATGTTTATATCTGCAAGATATGTCGCGCAAGGGATTTGTGTATTCCAAAATCGGCTATATTTATAATCTTGGTGTTGATGAAACTTATCAGAGACGCGGAATTGGCATCGCATTGTTGGAAAAGGCTGAGGATTTTTTGCGTGAAAGGGGTGCAGAAGCGGTGGAACTAAATGTGTTTTCGTTTAACCAAAGGGCGCAGGCTTTTTACAAAAAATGTGGATACCAAGCGCTTGAGGTTAATTCACAAAAGGTTTTGCGGGAAAAATAAATTGCAAAAGAAGAAAATTATGGGAGGAAGTTAAAATTGGTCTGGTAACCAGTGATGATGTTGGGGAGCTTGCTGGTTTGTTTGAGTAGGAAAGAGTGGTACATCGTGAAGTGCTATAATAAAGATAATGATGAAAATAAATATTTGATGAAGGTAAATAAAAGTTAGCAGATTCTCATAATGTTATTTTAAAAGCTGTTTATCGTGGAGGCAAAAGTGTTGGAAGCGGTTGGTTTTGCCGAAGATGTGGCAAAATTTGAAGACGGGTTGGAACATCGCGTTGGTATTGATGGTCGCAATCTTTCCGGTGGGCAAAGGCAGTGGCTGGCTCTGGCGCGGATGTTTTTAAGTGATAAGCCGATTTTGTTGTTAGATGAGCCGACGAACGGTTTGGATCAGGTTTTGAGCTTTAGGGTTATGAAAAAACTCAAAGAACTGGCTAAAATTAAAACCGTGTTGCTGGTAACGCACAATCCGACAGAAATTGCATTGGCAGATCGGGTGTTGATTATTCATAATGGACAAGTGGTTGCTGACGGTGAGCCGTTGCATTTGACGCGAACATCAGAATTTCTGAGTGCGTCTATGTCTGAACAAGATGTTTTGAGCAAACATGATTTATTTGTTGCGCATTGTCTGAAAGAGGCTTAAGTTATCTTTGGGCATATATTTATTTTTATTGGATGGTATAAATGTCTGAAATTGTTGAGAAAGCCTTAGCGTTTGCAAGGGAATGTCATGGTGGCGATAATTCCGGGCATGATTTTGCGCATATTCAGCGGGTTTTGTCCAATGCGGAACGGATTTTGGCGAAAATACCGGAGGCTGATGCCGAAGCGGTGCAGTTGGCAGCGGTGTTACATGATGTTGACGATTATAAAATATCAGCTAAAGGCGGGCGTGCCGAACATTTTCTGCAAACATCCGGTGTTGATTCGGTATTGGCTGGCAAGGTGCTTGATATTATCCGGGCAATTAGCTTTTCAAAATCCGGTAGCTGTCCGCAGTTTGATATGATTGAACAGGCGGTTGTATCAGATGCGGATAAGCTGGATGCGATGGGTGCTATCGGCGTGTGCCGAACGATGATGTATTCGGCGGTAATGCTGCGTCCATTGTTTATAGAAATAGAATTTCCGATGGAAAATCTGACGGCAGATGAGTATAAAAATAAGGCTCGGGCTGGAAACCATGCTATTAACCATTTTTTTGACAAATTGTTGAAACTTAAAGGGGCAATGCGAACCGAAGTGGGGCGGAAAGAGGCAGAAAAACGACATCGGTTTATGGTCTTGTTTTTGCGTGAATTTTTTGAAGAGATTCAAAGTCCTGAGTGGCGGACTTATTTGGATGATTTTTTGGGAAAAGTTAATTTTTTTGAATAAATGTAGTTGACAATGGACAAAAAATATGGTATATCTTTTTTGTTTACTATATTATTGTTCCTATAGATTTGAAATGTTCTTTTGAGCTTATGCTTCAGGGGAGCAGCTTGGGTTTTGGAATTTTGATATGGCAAGCCGTTAAGGGGAAAATCTTCTTAATGTAATTGTGTTATTTAAATTTTATTTTTTTTATGAAAACAAATTTTTTCTTGCAGTTATTTGCTGCAATCGTTAGGAATTTCTTTCCGCGCTTGGCGGTGAAGTTTTTTATCAAAAAAACAAATCCTGATGCCTGGATGTTTCTGCCGGGGGCAAACAAAGAGCTGGACTTAATTGTCAGGCTTCGGTTTGATTCTAAGC
>CAYQDC010000092.1:0-2578 GCA_964416205.1 uncultured Acetobacter sp.
GATTAACTCCTTGATTCTTAAGGATAATTTAACCGATTTGTCTTGATTTGTCAAGGGTTTTGTACAAAATTATGCTAAAAAACAACACTTTTCTTTAATTGAGCGTTTTCAAAATATGCCTGTTTGTTAAAAAGATTGGATATACGTGTATATCTCTTGATATATGTTTATATTTTTCAAATATTTTTAATGGCTCATAGTATATTGAGAAAAAGCGGTTTTATCCATTTTCATAAATCTTTTCATAAATTATTAAACAGAAGTTTTTATCAAATGATTTAGCAAGGATTTAGGTTGCTTTATACTAATCATAATTGAGCCTTATATAATAAAAAATTCTCTACTTTCTGTAAAAACATATTATGATATATTATATAATGAATGAGGTAAATCGATGTTAAGTGTTTGAGAAGATTAAATTTAAGAGCGCGTTGGGATGGTCTGGTCATTGCTATGTCAAAAACTAGACAACAAATTATCAATAAGCTCGATGGAATTGGAGAAATATATGACGAACATATATGTAAATATATTCTGTATAGCAATTTGAATATCCAAGATAGGTTTCAGGAAGGTTGAGAAGAAGAAATTTGGTAATGGTTGGATCAAACTAATAAGAAGCCAAATGCTTATTTCCTTAGTTCATAGAGCAATGTGCAAAGGATATGGTTTGACTGAACGGAAGTAAGTAAGTAAGATATTTGCAACATCTCCACGAAAAGATTTGCAAGTAAAGGAGAAAGCTGTGAAATATTGGCTTTCAAATTAAGCAGATAAAGGATGAAAACAAAAAAGGTTCTGGTGGCAGAATGGGCGACAAAAGTTCGAATACGCTGAAAGGTAGTTAATTTTTCTGCGGTTGAAAAAGATCGGCGCAGGCTGGCGTTACCACAAAAAGAAAAAATACTGCAGATGGATGGTTTGGGATTTGTCTGGAGAGGATAGGACGGGAAAGGGGGTATATCCGCCTATTGCGGGAGAATGTTTGTTATTTTTGGTGTAGGGCTTTGTGTTTAAAGCTGTTGTCGGGCTTTTGGGCGTAGCTGTATGGCTCGTAGCGTGTACCTTTGTTTTTCTTGCGACTGAATTTGCCACTACTGCGTTTAGTAGTGCTGATTTGGGTCGCGGTGGGTGCTTCCTCGCAATGCCGGCGCGGTTTTTTGATGACGATTTCTATGCCGTTTTCTTTAAACACTTTGTCTGCGCCGGGAACGGGTAGCGATAGCGTTTTTTTGTCGGTAGATGCTTTTTGTCCTTTACGGGCAGGTTTGCGTGCGTTTTTGCGGTTGGCTGTGGCAAATGTTTTTTCCGGGTGTGGGCGGCCGAATTTTTTATCGGCTTTTATCAGGGTAGAAATAGATGGTGCGGCAGGTTTCTTTTTCTTTTTTTCTACCGAAAAGCCGAATTTGCCCAATTTGCGTCCAAGGGTGTAGTAAAAACCGTGAGCGTAGGCAATGAGACCGGCTTTTTCCAAATCCAAAGCGCCGTTTTCGTCAATATATTTTTCATCTACGTTGACGGCGATGATTTCTGCCAGAAACATGTCATGCGTGCCAAACGGGCGGATTTCCAAAACTTTACATTCCATAGATACCGGACATTCGGTAATTTGAGGTGCTTTGATTTTTGAACATGGTTCTGGTGTGAGCCCTGTTAAGGCGAATTTGTCGGTGTCACGCCCGGATTTGATACCGACGGTATCTACCGCCTCTGCAATGCGCCAGGTCGGTAAGTTAATCACAAACTCTTTGTTTTGGCTGACAAGCTCATGTGTATGGCGTGACGAGCGCAACGAAACATACGTCAGTGCCGGGTCGGAACAGATAATGCCGGTCCAGGCGGCGGTCATTACGTTTGGGTGTTCCATATCGCCTGAAGATATCAATGCTGGTGGCAGTGGGGCGAGCATGGTTCCGGGTTTCCAAGTTTGTTTTGCCATTTTTCTGTTTCTTTCTATCTATCTATATGTATGGGGAGTATAGCTGGAATTTTACAAAAGTAAAGGGGGAAATTTTGTGAACCGATTAGTATATTTTGAACTCGTCAGATGCTGATTTATTATCGTTGGTCGCTATGTGAAGATGATGCAGTTATGTGGAATGGTGAAGATGGATATGCTGATGCAATCGGACAAAAGCTGAGAAAATGAAAATACGGCCAAAGAGAAGCGTGAGGATGATGAATCGCGCCAAAAAGGAACGGTGTGATGCCTTTTGTTACTGTGGTAAGAAGACCGTATGAACGGTAAAAGAAAGGGCTTTTGGTAGATATGAAAAAAGCCGTCCAGAAAGATGGACGGCTTTGGTTGTAACAAGAAAACTACCGGCTAGGCCGGTAGTTCCAAAGAGCTTATAGCTTTACACAAAAAAACTCCTTTGCTAAAGTAAGTTAGACGGTCTGACGAAAGTCTAACAAAAGCAAAGGAGTTTTTTTATGAACACGCATACAATATGGAATTGCAAATATCATGTTGTCTTCGCCCCTAAATATCGTAGAAAAGCCTTTTACGGAGGTCGTCGCCTAGAAATAGGTCATATTTTAAGAGAATTGTGCCGATGGAAAGGAATAAATATAATAG
>CAYQDC010000093.1:0-2566 GCA_964416205.1 uncultured Acetobacter sp.
TGAGACGATTGTATAGTCGACTGACGAGATGAAAAATTTGCCGACAGGGGGCGATCAAAGCCTTCCACGGGCAGGGCATCGGCAAAACGCAGACCATTTTCCGCTGTCGTTGTTGTAGTTTTAATCGGATGTGCCTTGGGTATGATAGATTTTTGTGCAGCATATTTAAGCTGTCCCATGGCAGATACCCGGCGATTCTTGGATGCAGGAGACGGCAAAGGCACAGTTGCGGTATGTTGAGACGATTGTATAGTTGACTGACGAGATGAAAAATTTGCCGACAGGGGGCGATCAAAGCCATCCACGGGCAGGGCATCGGCAAAACGCTGACCATTTTCCACTGTCATTGTTGTAGTTTTAATCGGATATGCCTCGGATATGATAGATTTTTGTGCGGCATATTTAAGTTGCCCCGTAGCGTAAAAGCGTTCAATTTTGAGTGTTCGTTCATTATTTTCATGCCATTCGCGCAACACCCCATCGTTATCATAGGCAACAGTTGCCAGTAGGTTGCCATTTTGATATAAAAGAAACCGTTTTTCCGTGGCAAACGGTTGTTCAGCACCTGTCGGAATCATTCCGTTCAGCGGTGTTCCTCTTTCCAGCATACAGATAGTTTTTACTTTACCGTCCTTAAGAAGAATATCCATTTGCTGCAAATGTTCGTTTTGGTAGAGATAAATAATACGTTCGCCGTTAAAAAACAACACTCTGCCACCATCAATTGGGCGTCCGTTGCGAAAAGTGCAACGACTGATTTCTTTTCCCGTTTTATCAAAATAAGTAAAAGTACCGTCTTCACGTCCGCGCAACAGTTGTCCTGTTTCATAACTGCCATCATAGTTGACGGTCTTAATCGTAGCCAGTCCGGCGGTATCCGTCCGCCCGATATAATCCATAGCTCCATGCGGATAAATTTTAATGTCTTTATCTTTTCCAACCAGATGCACTGCCGCGCAGAACGGAATTTTCATGTATGGATAAATCTTTTGTCCAATGGCTATCGGCATAATTTTAAACTCTTGCTCCCTTTGTTCATAAGGGCGGCTCTCGCGTTCTTCTGCCAGCCGGTTGCCAGCAAAATTTGGCAATTCAACCGTCTGTCTGGAAAAGCGTTTCAATTTGCTTTTCTGTGTAATCCAGACTTCATAGTTCGGTGTTCCCGGTGTCTGCTCAAGATAAGTTTTATCTTCTGCATAGCCTTTTTCAAATAATTTGACATCGCGCACGTCCAGATAATTATAGAGTTCGGAGAAGTCAATACCGCCGATGCGGTTCATCTTTTTAATATCTTCAGTGAAGTTTTTATTGTAAACCGGTGATGAAAACTCTTTGCGCCCCGATTTTTCGGTCATGGCATTATGTCGCCGCGCATAAATTGGGGACAGGTTAGCATTCCAGTAGCCTGAAACCATTTTGGCGATAAATTCCATCTCAAAATCAAAATCTTTTTTATCTTGGGAGAGGGGGGAGATAATCCCGTTATCCACGGCCAGAAGATACATGCAGATTTTGGGATCTTCTTCGTTATGCAATAAAAGGCGTTGTTCCGGTGTGGCCTGGATATAATCGTCACGAAAAGTTAAAAGCTGCACAATGCTGGCTGTAATTTCAAAATTATCGCGTCCGTTGCGGTATTGTGATGCCGCCATCGGCTTTTCCAACACATCGTTCATCATGCAAATGCGGTGCCAGAGTTCATGCGCCACAATATGACGGCTGGCCATGTAGCTCTGATATTCATCACTGTCCTGATCAAGATATGCCAGCAACTGAATAACGTTGACATCGGTCAGAAAATCACCGTTACTTGGGCGCACGTCAACCGAATCAACCATAAAATCCACACTGACCGTTGATTTGTCAGGGGCTATACTCTCCAGAAAACGTTTTTGATAAGCCTCTTTGCTTTCCACGGAAACGGTTTTTCCTTCGGCTGTCTGAGCCATCAGTTGCACCGAGCTGCCACCGAACATCGTCGTTATGGAAATCAGAAAACCGTATTTTAATTGTTCAAATTTCATTGTTATCCGCACTCCGTGCAAAACACTGCATCCGCCCAGGGGCTAGCCTGTTTTTTTACCGATTCTGCCACGAAACATATTTTTCAATAATTTAACACAAAAAAATATTTTCGTCAACTTTTTTCGGGGAAAGGGGGCTGTCAGTTCTCATCCTCACCAATAATTCTTTTCGCCACTTTGCACACAAAATCAAACCAGAGAAAAGGAAAAGTGAACAAAATTTTCCTGTCTTTAAGTGAGCAGGACAAAAGTGCGGGTATGCTGCGACAGGACTGCAGTCATTTCGCAAAATTTTCAGCCTCTTGTATAAATAAATTAAGCGCAAAGGGCAAAAAGAAACCCACCGGCTTAGCCGGTGGTTCTTCTATAACGGGTGTAACCCTAATAGTACCAGCGAACGCCTTAAGGGCGTATAACGGTCTGACAGGGCGAAGATTACTTGCTACCCGTAAACGGGTCAAAATCCATTGTTAATTGACTTTGCTCGGCGTCTTCTTTAAGTTGATTGCGGATATACTCACTAATTCTTTGAGTATTCTTTC
>CAYQDC010000094.1:0-2396 GCA_964416205.1 uncultured Acetobacter sp.
GTTAAAATGGGCTTCGGAGACCCACGCTCTATCCGACTGAGCTACAAGGAGGTGCTACTTTTCAGCTTTTATTAAAATCACCCTGTGTGTAAATTGTGGGTAATTTTTTATTTGAATAAAATACTACATATATGAATTAAGAACATCCATGGCTTTTTTATTTTGTTCAGGCGTGAGTGATAAATACCGCTCTGTAGTTCTTACTTCACTATGTGCGAGAATATTTTGTACGGTTCGTATATCTACACCGCCTGATAAAAGCCATGTACCAACAGTGCGTCGCAAATCATGAAACTTAAAATCTTTAATACCAGCTTTGTCTAATGCATTTTTAAAAGATTTTTTTATATCTGTATATGGCTTTCCTGTATCAGGATTTATAAAAACATAACCCGATGACTTTGGATTAAGACTTTTTAATAACTCATATAACGTCTGAGTCATTGGTGTAATTATCTTTTTTTTACCTTTATTCTCTGATTTTAAAAGTTCAATGGTTCGCAAATTAAAATCTATTTGTTCCCACCGCAATTGTAACACATTCTGCTTTCTAAATCCAGTTTGAAGAGCCACAGTAACAATATTCAAAGCTACGGGATTTAGATATTTTTTTAAAATTTCCCATTCTTCTCGACTTAAATACCTATACCTTCGATTATCTTCTTCAAACATTTTTACTTTATGACAGGGATTATAAAAAATAAGCTCATCTGCTATTAATATATTATATGCTCGTTTTAATCCTGCAACATATCTATTAACAGTAGCTTTTGAGCGCCCTTCTTCCAAATAATAAAGCTTAAATTTCTCTATATCAGATGGTTTAATTTTATTTATATCTTTAGACTTACCAAAAAAATCTAATATATACCTACGATAAATTTTTGCTTTTTCTGGACACTTATTATTCGCTTCCGAAACTTTTACATACTTATTCATCATAAATTCTAATGTAATCTTTTTTGTTTCATCTGCTAATATACCATTCTGCCGTTGCCTAGCCTTATATCTTTCTGCATCCTCAAGTTCTTTTGCTTGTTTTTTATCTTTTGCACCATCCAAAAGTTTATGAACTCTTTCGCCCTTGATCATAAATTGACAATACCACTTACCGTTAGATTTTTTATATACACTCATCGCCGCTAACCCATTTATTAAATTTATCAAGACGAATTCTAACAGTATTCCCAATTCTGAAAACCAGTTCAGGTGGAATCTGTTTTCTATTTATCCATGTTCTTACAGTACTCTCTTTTGTCTGCAATAAATTTGCAGTCTCTTTTATAGATATTAATTGCATTTTATAATTCCCTCCAAATACTTAATAAAAATTCATGAACTTTTGTAAAGAAAACCCTGATTACAACAGGGTTTTAGCTTAATATTGATAATTGTTCTGAGTTTAGTCTCATCTGTGCAATTTTACAATATTTTTCTACTTTATCTATCCCGATAAAATATCGTTTCAGTTCTTTTGCTGCAACCGCTGTTGTACCGGAGCCAACATAAGGGTCAAGGATAATATCACCTTCCTTGCTGGAATTGATAATGAAATTCTTGATAATATGTATCGGTTTGGGTGTGGGATGTCCATATTTTTGTTTATCCTCTTTATTTGTTGGAGAAATGTAATAAGTTGATTTAGTTTTAGGAGTTCCACCTACCCATACACCTTTATCCCTAAAAAACAAGCAATACTCAGTATCTGGCATATACGAATTTCCGCAGCTAGGTACAGGATTTGTTTTATGCCATGAAATAATTTGCCAGTTACATTTCTTAGGTAAGAAAAAATTAAGCATCTGCGGGATTTGCGTTTTAGAACAAAAAATATAAATGTTTATCTTTTTCATAACCCGGCAGAGTTCGATTAGAATATCATCGGATATACCATCAGATATAGCTTCTAGTTCTTTATAGTGCACTCTCTTTTTAATTCCAAAGGCTCCTGAAGATTGTGATACTTTTATTTTGTATGGAATATCTGTAACAACTAAGTCTACATAATTATCCGGTAGTGTTTTAAGAGTTTCTAAGGCATCACCGCAAATAATTTTGTCTTTATACATTTTTTCCTCTCTGTTAAAATTAAACGACTTATCTTTTTTCAGCTCTTTATCAATTCAAATTCAATGTCAAAGACTCTGTTAGGCGTTTTCAAGTCAGTATTAATTCCACTCATCAAATTTTTTATACAAATGATATTTGCATATAACGTCCTGCTTTTATCATTACGGGGCGGGTATCCGAGTTTGAAACAGCATGGAATAGGGAATTTTTCATTATTTCGAATTATGGCGTTTGAGATCCTCTTTGCCCAGAAAAAGCTGTATTCTCTGTACTCGTGCGTTTTTTCGCCGGATTTGATTTTTTCAAACCATTCTTTTTTAAGATTA
>CAYQDC010000095.1:0-2385 GCA_964416205.1 uncultured Acetobacter sp.
TCGCTATGGACTTCTTCGTTAGGTGTTCAACTTGATTTTACAATCAACCAAAGAAAAAATATGGCGTCCAGCCCTCAAAATATATCAAATCCCTAACGGAAGATAAGAACACCATACATATGGCAACTACAGCAATATTGCCGCAATCTTCTTTTTATACTGCACATCCTAACTCCATATCCCAATCCCATACTGATATTATTGAGTATAAAGGGATATGTGGCACACTTTCGCCAATCCCCATGGCGTGGCCCTGGCTGGAAATCATTAACCTTGGCTCCGCATATCATTGTTTAAATTATGATCTCCAAAGTCAGCTGAAATCCGCTCAAAAAGTCCTGCACTTTAAATATGCCCGTATAGACGGGATTATTGAAATGCTTGTTCACTCTGATTCTTATACTGTCCAACTTGCAAAGCTCAACTTCTCTGATTTCAACCGTGTCATCAATTTCTTGCTGTCTTCAGGACTAAAGCCATTTCTGGAACTAGGAGTCCGACCCAAAAAAATTGATGCGACTCCAGACGGGTTTTATTTTTCTTCTAATCAGCACATGGACATTGATTTAGATACCTGGGAGCAAATGATTTCCAATCTCCTTTGGCACTGTGTAAACTATTGGGGAATTCAGGAGGTTTCAACTTGGCGTTTTGAGCTCTGGAAAAATCATTCCTCAACGTCATACAGTAGTATACAAAATTACATTCAATACTTAGCTGTCACAGAGCAGACAATTCATACAGTTGTTCCTGGAGCACAAGTCGGAGGTCCTGGAATTAATTTAGGCGGCTTACACGTCTTTGACGAATTTGAACAACTCTTGCAAAGCATGAAAGAAAAAAACTGTATCCCTGACTTTATTTCTGCGTATCTTTATCCAACCTGTGATACTGATTGCTCTTATGTTGGAACACGGCGACATCTACGCATAAAAATGCTTATCCGCTCCAATGAGGCAACAAACATAAACAAAACTAGTAACCTTCAATTTATTAGCAAAAAATACTTTCCAAACATCCCTGTTTATCTTACAGAATTTAACTCATCAGTCGTACCGCGGACCATGATAAATGATAGTTGCTATAAATCCTCTTTTCTTGTAAAGACAGCAATCGACTTATTTAATCGAGTAGATGCCATGGGATACTGGCAATTTTCAGATTTAGAGCAAGAGCATCAAGACGCCAACCGCATCATTTTTGGTGGCGATGGACTTGTCAGTCGCCACGGTATTCAAAAATGCGGATATTTTGCCTTTTGGCTTTTAGGCAAGCTCTATAACACTGTGATTGACCGAGGAACAAATCATATCACCACCGAGGGACCGCGTGATACCTATTCAATAATATGTCATAACTATAAAAATTTAAGTGATGGATATTGTACAGAATACTTTCGAAGCAATAAAAAGATCCCCGATTCCATGTTATTTGAAAACATACAGCCTCTTCATTTCCAATATACGCTGACCCCCGTTTCACCCGGCAGATATGTTATAAAAAAATATACACTTAACGCCCAATACGGTAATTTAGCAGATAAAATTGCCGAACTGAATCATTTGGAATTCGCCCATACTGCTGAGGAAATTGAGTATCTGTCCAGAGTTTGTGTACCACAGGAACTTTTCAGTGTCGCTGAAAGCTCAAACACGGCCTTAACGTTAGAAGCTACCCTGGCACCGTTAGAAGTAGTACTTCTGCTTATTCGAAAAGTTTCACCATAATTGGTTTATTTCCTGCTTTTCAAAACCACATTCTGGCCACAAACCCAAACTAAAATATAAAAATATGAGAAATTGTAGCTGCTCACAATTCCTCATATTTTTGTATTTAGCTTTTGTTCGTAAAAGAGAATTTTCAACGCGCTGAAATCACTTTTTCAATGCATCACATAATTTTCATTATTATCACCTGATTAAAGGCTCGCGATTAGAGGCACTTCGAAATGTTTCCGCTGATAATGGTGTTGCTTTGTTCCTTTTCAGCGAGCTCAGAGGTCTGCAAATGGAGAACGTCGTAATACGGGCCATTGAGGATTGCCAGCCAGTTCCACTTATCTTGGCTTATAGCAAAAAATACCCGCTTTCTGCTCCCTGTAGAATTTTCCAAAAATATTTGCGCGATACCTTTGCATCAGACTATTAACAAAAACTGCCCCAAGTGAAAAAACAAGACTCTATGTAAATGGGCAACCATTTGCATAGAGTCTTGCTTTGCTTATTTCAAATCTTCCGCGTCAGCGGAATACCTGGCTGTCACCGAAGACGGCAATCCTGGGGGACTTTGAGAGGCAACCCCTCAATGGGTATTTTTATTTTGAAATCAAATTATTTATAGAGCTTGGCCAGGCCGCCCTGAGCGGTCTCCCGGTAGCGGTGGGAC
>CAYQDC010000096.1:0-1123 GCA_964416205.1 uncultured Acetobacter sp.
AAGGCATTAGCCCTCTGAAATCAAAAATTTTGCTTCATCACAATTTATTTTTTCATCAATAATATATCTTGGGCGACGTTTGACTTCCGTAAAAATACGTCCGATATATTCGCCAAAAATTCCCAGAACAATTAATTGCACTGAACCAAAAAAGAGAATGGACACCAACAAAGAGGCATATCCGGGAACTCCAACGCCTAAAAATAACGTTCTGAAAATAATATAAAGTGCATACAAACTTGATATGGTTGCGGTAAAACCACCAATATATGTCCATATTCTCAAAGGCAAGGTTGTCGACGCTGTTATTCCATCAAGTGCAAAATTCCATAACTTCCAATAATTCCATTTAGTCGTTCCGGCTGCTCTTTCTGGTCTTTTGTATTCTACCCCACAAGACCTAAATCCTACCCAACTGAATATTCCTTTCATAAACAATTTATTTTCCTGAATTGTTAAAACAGCATCTACCACTTTTCGGTCCATCAAACGATAATCTCCGGTATTGGCTGGTATCGGTCTGTCTGCTATCATATTAAATATTTTATAAAATGCATTTGCACTCATACGTTTCAAAAAGCTGTCTTTGCCTCGGTCTGTTCGCACACCGTAGACAACTTCATAACCTTCTTCCCATTTTTTCAAAAATTCGGCAATCAATTCCGGGGGATCTTGCAAATCCGCATCCATCGGAATAACACAACGCCCCTTCGCCTCAGCCAAACCGGCAAATAATGCTTGCTCTTTATAGAAATTTCTTGAAAAACTGATGACTTTAATACGTTTATCTAATTCAGCTTTCTTTTTCAAGATTTCCAGGGTCTTATCTTTACTTCCATCGTTCACGCAAACATATTCATAGCTATATGAAGGTATTTGAGACAGGATTTCTTTCATTTTTGCGAAAAATTGCTCAATTACTTCTTCCTCATTATACATCGGAACAATAAAAGATATATCAGGCTGATTACTCATGTTTGTTCTCCAACTCGTTTAATCTTGCTTGAATATTGCGTTTAGCCATGTTTAAACCGTCATTATCATAAATGACAAAAATATATTTATCATCTACATACACTGAATCTTTATGTGGATATGGCTGGGCTTTATTTAACACAAACTC
>CAYQDC010000096.1:1223-2355 GCA_964416205.1 uncultured Acetobacter sp.
ATACCCATAATTATGATACATATACTTTTTATTCCATTTCTACCGCGTAAACAAATTACCCCCAAAAGTGCCCAGATATATGGTTGTGCAAAAAAATTTACTCTTATCTGATAGGAAAAATCTGCTTGAGCCATTAAATCAGTTAACTGTCCGCTCAAAATAATGGCAATTAGTAACAATATACCTGCTATTGTCTGCTGAGGTCTGTTTTCTATTATTCGATACAGCACATACAACATCGGCAGACTAATTAATACCTTATATGGCGTACTAATATATGGTTGAGAAACATAGAATATTTCTACACAGGTTCTTAAAACCTGCTTTAGCTTTTGTGGCAACTCTTTTATACTTATATAGTCAGTATTATAATCACCATGCCTTAAACTGCCTATATGGTCGTAATATAGTAAAATCAGTTTAAAAATCACGATACTTATCACGATATTGATAGCTGTTCTTAAATAAGCATGAAAAACTTCTTTGACAGACTTCTGTTCCAGAACAATATCCATCAAAATCCGTCCCAACAATACAATTGCAATTGTGGAGATAATAGAAGCATAAGCTCCCAGGCTGATCACCATGAGTATTATGGCAATAATGGAGCTTGTATAAGTCTTTCTTTGCGAAATGTATAGAGCATAAATCACAAAAAAGATATTCCAATATAATGAAGTTTGCTTGATATACCATAACCATGGTAAAGTATACGGCATCAAAATGATAAACAATCCAAAGAGCGTATAATTTAATAAAGTTTGCGGTACTTTCCAATATTTGGCTAAATATATCACCGCAAATGTAAACCCGGCAAAACAAAAAATATTATTGATAACCGGTAACAAATCGCCACCAAATACTTGTTGTATCAAACCTCCGGTAAAACGTCCTGCCCACAACATATCATATACAGACATTCCGGGTTTAAGAATACGCCACTCATGATCTCCCCACATATACTGAACAGTATGAAAGAGAAACACTATATTGGTAATCAAGAATATCCATAAAAATGATTTTTTGGATATGGGGCTGATTGTCTGCCATTTTTTAAGTATAATTTCTTCAAGATCAAAATCCTGTAATTTTGACATTTTTTGCCATATAGGCATTACTGTTATTTTTCTTC
>CAYQDC010000097.1:0-2346 GCA_964416205.1 uncultured Acetobacter sp.
TTAGCAATATATTCTTCTTTTAAAGGCATAAACACTCTCCATATATGGGGGTTTAGATTAAATATCTGACAAAAGTATATATGATATTTATTTCCGAAGTCAATAATTCTTTGAAAAAAAGATCATTTATGTGAATTTCAGCAATTCCACATACTTCTTTAATAAGACCTAAAAAAGCCTCTCCATAAACCCCTGTTTATTTTAAGTATTATTAGCATCCCAATAAACAGTCTTTAACCAACAAATTGTTATCCATTCCTGATTTAATCCACTTAAACCAATTCAGGTAATTATCAAGATAACGAGTGCTTATACCATTAAATCCTTTAATAAATTTCTTCAAACCACTATGATATGAGTTGATACTTATATAAAAAAACAACACTTTTCTTTAATTGAGCCATCATTTTTTACTTTACAATTAAAAAGTATTGGGTTAATCATTATGAAGATTAGTTTGTTTTCCAAACTGATTATCCTTTCGACATAATTTTATTAAACTGAGAAAATCCTTGATAATCATTTATCAAGGATTTTTAATTATTGGCTCCGGCTGTTGGATTCGAACCAACGCCCCATCGGTTAACAGTCGATTGCCCTACCGCTGAGCTAAGCCGAAATTATTTTTTAGCTAACATCGATATTTATAATATTTTTTATTGGAAAATGCAATATAAAAATTTAAGCTCGTTTATTTTACACTCTATTCCATAAAATATAGTATTTTTTAGACTATAAAAAAACAACACTTTTCTTTAATTGAGCCTTTTCATTAACGTGTATAACCATTTAACACAGCCCCCTGAACGAGGTTACAAGTGTCTGACAGACAAAAGCTGTTCTGATAACTGATCTTCTTTGAATTTGAGAAATATATTCATATATCTTTTTCCCATTCTTTCCTACCGTATCCACACAATAACTTCCGACACCAAGATTCCCGGTTGCAATACTGGTATTTTATATCGCCACATTTCTCATATATTATTAAACTACTCTTGCCTTTAAGAAATTCCATAAAACTTGAGACACTAATCTTCAGCGGTACTTCTACGAAGACATGTATATGATCGGGATAAACTCTTTGGAACTACCGGCCTAGCCGGTAATTTTCTGGATACAAAAACGCCTGCAGAATCTTCCGCAGGCAAACGACTTGTCCATCTACACTCTAAAACAAAGTCACACTATCACCATCTGCACGCACATACTCTACATAATGCTTTTCCAGCCGGCTCTTATAATTATTGCCAAGGCGCATATTGCGCGAATGGTAATGCATCGCTGTCTTGCTCCAATCCTGCTTATTGCGTTCATAAAGCTTTTTCAAGAACCGAGCGCTGTAGTCAGCATTTTTCTGCGGATCAAACGCTTCATCCAGATTCTGAAACGCAGTACCGTGATATTTAAGATTTATCTGCATACACCCGACATCGATATTTGTAATACCTTTTCGCTGCAATTCCTGCACCGCTGCCACAGCTTCGGCTTTGGTTTTAAAATACCAACCTCGACCATTAGCATGCACCGCCCACGGCCAGGCAACCCGACGCCCCGCCTCAACATTCCAACGTCCGCTTTCAACAGAAGCAATTGTTTGCAAAAGATTACTTTTTATCTGATATCGAGCTTCCGCCCTGTCAGCAGCTATTTCGCAAAGCTCAAAAACCCGCGGCTGTGCCACTACCTTTTCAGCGATCTCCATTTCCTGGCTTAAATTCAACCCCAAATTCCCGTATGCTTCATAAGCTTGGGTTGGTGCGGTAATGAAACTAATCAAAACCAACAGAAATATAACGCTCTTTAGCACGATATTGTTATCCTGAATACCGCTTTAAGGCAAAGGGTGTCCCTGTCTTTAAACTTTCAACCCCGTCAGTTCCCGAAAGAAAAGTCCTTAAACACGGGTAAATTAACAACCGCCGAAATAATAAACCATTTCCGGCAAAACCCAAGACGGACGTATATCACAATTATTTTAAAAATCCAGCAAAAAGTTTGCAAGGTTGGTGACAACTCTGCTCAAATCAGCACTAACAGTATGAAAATATTCATTTTTTTGCAATGTATCTTCATCAGCATAAATCTCGCGATTAATTTCCAGCTGTAAAGTATATGATTGTCGCCGCGGCTCACAATAATTAAACGTAATAAAGGCACCAGAATACGGACGATTTTTTGCCACGTAATATTCGCGCTTGGACAATTCGTTTTCCACAAAAAAGCTGATTTTATTTGGGCAACTCTGTTCAAACAGATTCCCGAGGCAATAGTCAATCCGCGGACTCTCAGAAATAATAGAACAAATTTTGGATGGCATGGAATGGCAATCCAGTACTAGGCAGA
>CAYQDC010000098.1:0-2259 GCA_964416205.1 uncultured Acetobacter sp.
AAAGGAGCGGCAAATGGAATTGTTTGACAACCTGCCGAAAATTTACACCCCGATGCTCTGCAAGATCAAAGACTGGCGGTGTAAAAAAGTTTTTTATTTCCAAGAATTAAAGAAAGGGACGGAAAATGAAATTTGACGTTGTTATAGGAAATCCACCGTATCAGGAGATGAATGAAAATAACAAAATGTCACGAAGTGTTTATCCTGATTTTGTTGTGTTTGCAAAACAAATTAGTAAAATTGTATCACTAGTCATGCCTGCGCGATGGATGTCTGGAGAGAATGGTCCATATAGAGAAACACAAGGTTTTGTTGATAAAATGTTGGCAGGTGATCATATTCGGAGTTTTGAATTATATCCTAATTCAACAGATTTATTTAATAATGTTGATATAAAAGGTGGTGTATGTCATTTCATTTGGGATAAAAATTATTCAGATAATAAAGTAAATTATACATTTTGTGAAAATGGTAATAAAAGAAGAGCAAAAATATCTTTTAGGATTGCGGATAACATTATTATTCGTTTTCCTGAATTAATATCAATTTTACAAAAATCAAGGAACCTGTTCAACGGTTCCATGAAGACACTAGTGTCTTCAAGGAACCCGTTTGGGTTTGTTTCAGATCTATTTATAAAAAACAATGAGGGTCTCAGCAGAATTAGTGAAAATAAAGAATCTGAAAATGATTATTTGGTTCATGGATTATTAAAAGGGAAAAGAGTTGTAAGATATATTCCTAATATGGAATTAAAAAAGAATATTGAAGGGGCAAAAGCATATAAAGTTTTTCTACCCCGGGCAAACGGAAGTGGAACATTTGGCGAAGTATTTAGCACCCCAATGATTGGCACCCCAATGATTGGCACCCCAATGATGATATGCACCGATACATTTTTACAGGTTGGTAAATTTGATAATCTTTTTGAAGCGGAAAATTTGTTAAAATATGTAAAGACAAAATATTTTAGAACAATGGTAGGCATAAAAAAGACAGCGGTATTTAATTATAAAGATTGTTTTGAATTTGTCCCTCTTCAGGATTTTACATCAAACTCCGATATAGACTGGTCAAAATCCATTCATGAGATAGATTTGCAGTTGTATAAAAAATACGGGCTCGATGACAATGAAATCAACTTTATAGAGACGCATGTTAAGGAGATGGAGTAAAGACAATGGCAGCAATCAATATCAAAACCGCAAAGCAGATTGAACCCAAATGCTATGCCTACACAACTCCGGAAATTGCCAGACATGATGGTTGGACAAAGATTGGCTACACCGAGCAAGACGACGTTAGAAAGCGCATTGCCCAGCAAACGCAGACCGCTAACGTCAAATTTAATCTGGAATGGGCGGAATGTGCCGTTTATGAGGATGGTACGGGTGATTCTTTTAAGGACAAAGATTTCCACGCCTATTTGCAAAAGAAAGATGTTGAAAGAATACCGGATTCTGAGTGGTTTCATATTTTGCCACAAGCTTCTCACGATGAATTTCAGTATTTTAAGAAAAACAGAGGCATTCTGGAAACGTCCGGTGTTGTTCCCTACAAGTTGCGTAAAGAGCAAAATCAGGCGGTTCAGCAAACAAAAGATTATTTTAAGTTACATTCGGAAGATGAGCCGGAATTTTTATGGAACGCCAAACCCCGTTTCGGCAAAACGCTTTCAACATACGAGCTTTGTAAGACGCTTGAGGCTAAAAAAATATTGATTGTTACCAACCGGCCGGCAATCGCCACGTCGTGGTATGATGATTATGTCAGGTTTTTAGGAACGGAATCGGGGTATTATTTTATTAGCCAGACGGATACGCTGAAAGGCCGCAAATATGTGCTTTCACGCGAGCAATATGTGAGTGTGCGCGATAAACTCAGGGGATTTATAGAATTTGTCTCGCTACAGGATATGAAAGGCTCAATTTATTTTGGCGGCAACATTGACAAACTAAAGGAAGTTGCCGAACTGGAGTGGGATATTTTGGTTATTGACGAAGCTCACGAAGGGGTTGATACCTATAAAACTGATGTGGCTTTTGACCACATCAAAAGAAAATATACCTTGCATCTTTCCGGCACGCCGTTCAAGGCTCTGGCAAACGACAAGTTCCGTGAAGAGGAAATTTACAACTGGACATACGCCGATGAGCAAAAGGCCAAACGCGAGTGGGATTATTCTCAGGACGGGGAAAATCCTTATGAAAATCTGCCGCAACTCAATTTATATACCTATCAGATGTCGGAGATTGTCCG
>CAYQDC010000099.1:0-2163 GCA_964416205.1 uncultured Acetobacter sp.
TATGTTGTGATCCGGGATGTTTTGGGGTTGTGGGGAGTGATGCTATGGGGAAGTGCCGTGAGATAGGTGTTTGTGGTTTGGTGAAGTTTGGGTATTGCGGAGTGGTGTTTGGGTTGTGTCGTGAGATGGGTGTTTGTGGGCATGAATGATGTCTGGTAGTGATGGGGGTGAAACTGAAGATAAATGTCAGGCTAAAGTATAGCTTTGTACAGAAAAGATAATGGTATAAAAAGAAATGGAATATGGAATGGTATAAACCAAAGTTGGGGTGGAAATAGGTTGATAAGTGCTTATGTTGATGAAAGGCTTTTGCTGGGTGGTATATCTGGTTGCGGTGTTGATTATATCCTTGTTTATGTTGGAAATTGCATATACTGTTAACTATTATATGGGGTGATTTTTTATCCCTGTTGTATGTAGCTTATAAGGTTTTTATAAGATGATTTGCTGATGACGAATAGAGGGATTGATAAAGAAATACAAAATATAATAAGCAATTATATAATATTGAATATAAAATTCGCAAAAATTTAAAAGGAAAGACAACACATTTGTGCTGCCTTTGAAATTGTCATATTTAAGTAAAGCTTTGAGTTTTGATACACCAATACCAGCACAACATACGGAGTAAATTTCGTGCCAATATCAATATCATAGTTTGATTTTATGAAAATAGTTCTCAAAGATTCATTGAATTTTAAACAGAATTCATTATTATTATTTCAAAGTTTTGAAGGATATCATAATGGACGAGATTACGGATTTATTATCAGAAAAACGATTAACCAAATATAAAGAAATAAGTAAAGTGGATGCTGTTGCTTGTCATTTGTTTAATTGTGAATTAGCGGAGTCCTTTTATTCTTCATTATCATATTTTGAAATTATCTTGCGCAATAAGATAGATAAAGTGTTCTCTAAACATCTGGGAGATGACTGGCTTTTTAAAGATGAGTATATTATTGGCAGAAATTTGGATAATATGAAAAATGCGCTTGCTCATATAAAAGATACCAAGAAAAATCCTGCTGATAAAAATCATATCATATCCGAGTTAAATTTAGGCTTCTGGGTCTATTTGTTCTTGCCTGTATATAATGATATTATATGGAAAAGGCATCCGCAAATGTTGCAAGAAGTTTTTGATGGATATAAGGATATCTGTGTATTATCAAGAATTTTTAATAAATTGAACAGAATTAGAATGTATCGTAATAAAATTTTCCATTATGGTTCCTTACTCGTTGTTGCAGATGAAAATAGACCAGAAAAGGTGCATAATTTAATATACCGTATGATTAGAGATTTGAATGCTCCTCGGTTATTAAAGGAACTCAAAAGGATAGATACATTTAATGAAAAATATATTAAAGGTAAAAATCTTGGGATTTTAAAACGATAAAGGATGACAGCAAATACAACCAGAGAAACTCCTGCGTGAAAACGCTTAATGTATTTTATAGTCATCCTATCTGTCAAAAACATAACATTAAAATTTATAATTATCAATAGTTTTTGACTGTGGAGATATTTTCAAATATACTTTTTAATAAGATTAGGAATAAAAAATACCCTGTAATCAATCTTTAATTATGAAATGACAATACATTCCTGAATATAACGATGCAATGTCGCCCAAGTGCAGCCCATTGATCGGGCTATCTGTGATTTAGGCACACCCTTTTCAAGCAGTTCAACAATTTTGTTATGCTTTTTCTTTAACTTTCTGTAAGAACACCCAAACGGACGACCGAGATGTTTCCCTTCATTCTTTAAGCGTTTAAGAGCTTCTTTGGTTCTTTGCGAAATCAGTTGTCTTTCAATCTCACTGGCTAACGAAAAGGCAAAAGCTAAAACTTTGGATTGAATATCTGCTCCTAAATGATAATTTTCTTTGACTGTGATTATTTCACATTCTTTTTCAAGGCAAGTTTGTAAAATACCCATAACTTCAAGCATATTTCGCCCCAGTCTTGAAATTTCGGTGGTGATAATTTTATCATCTTTACCGAGTTTTCCTAACAGTTTTCCAAGTTTTCTTTGTGATAATGGTTTTCGGGAAGAGATAGTTTCCTCAATAATTTTATCAACTTTGATATTGTTTTTACGGGCAAATGTTTCTAATTCAAAACGCTGATTGGCACAATTTTGCAGGTCTGTGCT
>CAYQDC010000100.1:0-2034 GCA_964416205.1 uncultured Acetobacter sp.
GATAACCCTTGACTGAACTTACCGAAAATTTTGGAGGTATCTCTATTAACATATGGACATGGTCAGGACAGACTTCTGCTTCTATTGTGCTTATAAAAAAGGAGAGGATGAGAAGTGATTTTAATGATATAAGACATGTCAGAAGCTGAAAAAATTAATTCTGCAATTGTATTAAATAAAACATAAAAGATTATAAAATTAACGAATTTTCAAGATAATTTCAGTAGATAATAGCCATTATAAAATTTTTATTAATAATAAAATAGAGGATAAAGATGGGAATATTCGGAAAAGAAAAAACTGAAAACAAACCTGCACAGCCAAGTACAAGTCCGACGCAATCATCTATAGATGTACAAGGGGTAACAATTAGAAATAGCAATGCAATGAGTAGCGCGGCTTTATTGCGTAACGAGGCCAAAACCGTCAAGCCGGCATATATAGATGATTTGCCAAAAATGGTAAACGATACTAATTTTTCAGATCTCTATATAACTCCGGATAAAAAAAGTTATATATGGAGTGGAAAAAGTAATAGCGGACTAAAAGTTTGGAAATTTATTGATATTCAAGAGTTTATAAATGCTATAGAGGAAAAATATGACGGAAAAACTAGTAGTTATTCTCTGATATATAAAGGCAGAAATTATCGTATTGAACGCACTATTGCTCTTGACGGTGAACAATTTTGTGCCCGCAAGATGCCGACAGAAATTATAGATATTGAAAAACTTGGATTCCCTCTTGGTATTCATCGCCAGCTAATTTCTTTAGCTTCCAGGAGTGGACTGATTTTATTTGCGGGAGCAACAGGAATGGGAAAAAGCACGTCAATTGCCTCGCTGTTAAAAAAATATTTACAGACGGAAGGCGGATATGCTTTTACGATTGAAGATCCGATAGAAATGCCGTTGGACGGAGTCTATCAGACGGTAAATGGTGATTTGGGGCTGTGCAAACAAACAACGCCCCCTGATGGAATATGGGAAGAGGGAATTAAATCTGCTTTACGCTCAAAGCCGCGCTATATCTACCTGGGTGAAATTCGTTCTGCGGAAGCCGCTGTGGAATTATTGCGCGCTGCAACCTCTGGTCACCTTGTTTTGTCAACAATCCACGCAAATAATGTCAGCGATGCCATTAACGCGGTGGCAAAATATGCAGCATCCGGAGGTATCAGTGAGGAGATGGCTTTTGAAATGTTAGCCAATGGCTTTTTAGCGTGTATACATCAAAACTTGGTAGGCTCACCTAAAAAACTTCAAGTAGAATCTTTATTTGCAAATCCGGATATCAATGCGGGATGTCAGGTAAGAGCAATGATGCGTACCGGTAAACTGAATCTTGCCACTATCATGGAGACTCAGAGAACAAAACTGGAAAAAGATATTCCTCTCTTTGAATAATACTAACATAGAGTGAAAATAATACGAAAGTTTCATGTTGGGCTAAAAATAAGAGCTTTATGCTCTTATTTTTTTGTTGATTGCAATATAGCCCAATCATTTTCCTAAAATAATATCATCGGTAATAATTAACGAACGCTTCAGCAACATTTGGTTTTTGTTTAATGGATGCAGATTTTCATTGTAATTCATTGCAGACAAATGAGTCTTTAGTGGCATGGATTTATATGGCTGTCCGTTTGTATTGAAAAAATTATGAAAGGCAATCAGAAACATTCGATCCGGTTTGCCAATTCATCTATTGTGTGGGGGAGATCTTTTACAATATGTCTGTTTCTAATAAGGTATATGGTTATTTTTCAGCCACATTTGTGCCTTTTGACAAGTAGTGCATTGGGTGATATTCGATAAACATAGAGTCTTTCCATTACCTTAACCTAAATAAAATCAAGAATAGAATTAAAATATGAACAAGTCTTACCGATAATAAAAAGAAGTAATAGAGATACTGCTTATGCAGGTGAGTCATTGAAGCAAAACATAACGAACGTTGCAGGATAACATAAAAAAGAGGATATAAAAAAGGGGGGTATAAACAGGAGGTTAGAGTTGGGAGAGAGGAGCGGAG
>CAYQDC010000101.1:0-1958 GCA_964416205.1 uncultured Acetobacter sp.
ATCTTCCAAGCCGCCGCGTGCATTTTGCAACACCGTTATAATTGAGGCAATGACTTCCTCAGAAACTGATACTTTTGACACAAAGAATCCAAGCCGCCATATACAAATTCTGTTTATTCCTCTTCACCAAGCTCACGGGTTAATTCATATTCTCTTGCTGTATTCTGCAATCTTCGCGTCTGTTCCATATTTTGAGCATTTTCTGCTTGCATTCGCGCAGAAAACGCATCATATAATGAGCAATTATCTGACGAAAAACTTGTATGCACATAACTATCAAGAGCCGAAATCGTTTTTTCTAGAACATTCGCCATTTGATCACCATCGCCACTTCCGCCACTTGATGCAATTTTTTTGAACGCCGTGACAAACTCCTCTTTGGAAGATTTGTAAACTGCTATCTGCTTTTTCAAATTGTCTAGTTCTATTTTTAGTTCTTCAAGCTGTTTTCTCTTTTCTTGAGCATTACGACGCATCGAATCAGGACCGTAAGCATCCATGCTATATGGTCTACCTTGCGCTCTCGCCTCTTCAAATTCGCGAAGCTGCCTATCATAGTCGGCTTGTTTTTCGTTTGCTTCTCTTTCAAGGCGTGATATTTCGCTCTCCAATAAAGCAACCTTTGCACAACCTCTTTGATACGCAGTTTTTATTTCTGATTCCACGTTAGATAAAGCTTTCTCGCAATTCGAAAAGCCATTGTTCGCTGCATTTTGCAATTTTTGAAGCCCGTATTTTATTTTTTTCACGGACTCTATCTCAACATTAGCGCCTGCCATTTAATCCTCTTAATTGCCAAGATAATTTCTAAGATCTGCTTCCATTTTTTTAATTTTCTGGATTGCAGACTCCAGCTCTGAAATCGGAGCTTTAATCGCGCCCACAGCTTGACTAATGACCGTTCCAAGTTGTTGATATTTTGTATCATTCCATTCACTTCCGGCCGCGCGATAAGCTGTTTGTAATGCCTGTGCCGCCGCTGTTTCTTGTTGAATAACCTTTCTAATTTGATTTGCCATTTGGTTTAATGCTTCGGGGGATCCTTGTACTCTTGCCATTTTTATATCCTCGTTTTAGTTAAATTTTATTTTAGAATAACGATTTGTTATATCAATCAATTCATCAATGATATGGTTCACTTCCCTACAACCGCTGTCAACATCTTCACGACATTGATAAATTCTTTGAAGCGCATCAATAAACGATCCGCACTGCTCATCGTTCCAATTACTTGAAATGGTTGATTGAAGGCTTTTAAATCTTTCTATTCTTTCATTAAATTCTTTTTGCAATGTGTTAATAGCATTTTTTAAGTTCAACAAACTTTCAGTATCTGATTTTATCATTCCCATATATTCTCTTACTCCTCCATTTCTCGTACGATATACTCTAATCTTTGTAAAATCTGATTAACACGAAACAGTTCATTCCCTGTCTTGTCCAGTTTAATTACAATTTCATTTATCCTTTGCCGGCATTTTCGAAATTTTGGTGAGCTGTTCCCTTTTTCCGTTTCTTGAACTACAGATTTCATTTGCCCTGTAATCATGTGAATCTTTGAGGCAGCGTAACTTAGTTCTGTTACACCTCGATGAATTATAGCTGAATCTGTTTGCATAATAAACCTCCAAATTTTTTATTTATCCAACTATTTTAGGATATGAATACGGTTTAAATTGTAATGTGCGTTTAATTCCGTCGGTAAACACAGCCGTTATGTTGTTCATGTTTGATACATGGACGCCATCAATCAAATCATCACTATCTTTATCGCTTATCGCAAAAACAATTCTGTTGGTCAGTTTACTTAAAATTCCCGAACCATAATGCAGAACATCTTTAACCGTTTGATACTCGTTGCAAGTAACGACAAAATACATTCCATACGCGTAACCAAGCTCAATAAGTTCTTTTATAGCCGACGAATAATCAATCGTATCTGATGAGTCCCCAAAATT
>CAYQDC010000102.1:0-1958 GCA_964416205.1 uncultured Acetobacter sp.
GCGTAGTTATAGACAGGAGCAACATAAAATTCATTATTCACACGTTCGTTTCTCACTATCATATCTATTGCGTTTTCAACAAAATCTCTGCCTTTGTTGAAATAATAAATTCCAACGGTTGCATTCTCTGAAATTACTTCTTTTTCCCTAATCTCAGTTATAAATCCGTTCTCATCCAGTTTTGCATAAGACCATTTCTTGTCATTATCTTCAAAACAGAGTACAGAACCGTCTAAGCCTCTTTCCTCACTGTCTTTAATATAATCTTTGATATCCATATCGACAATTTGGTCAGAATTTGCTATCAAAAGGGGTAAATTATTATTAATCGACCTGTGCGCATGTAAAACGGTGCAGGCGGCCCCTTCCGTTAATTTATCAATTAAAACAAATTCGACATTATAGTTTGCCTTAATCCAGTTAACGGTTTCTTTCTCATTGTTATAATGTTCTGCCCTAGCCAGAAGAATAAATTTTGCATTTGGTATATTCAGATTATCCAGAACATTACAAATCATAGGTTTGTCTGAAACGTCTATAAACGGTTTTGGCTTATCATATCCGGCTTTTGCAAATCTTGAACCTGCCCCTGCCATTGGTATTACAATATTTATCATATTCATTTAATACCCCGTCCTGTTCGACAAATATTTTTCGTACATCTGATAACTGGAAAATGTCAGATAATCTTTTTTCGGAATCTCATAAATCCCGATTTTTCGATTATTCAAAATCATTTCGTTAAAAGTTGAGCTGATATAATACTGTCCCAGTGTATTTACATCTTTTTCAATCACAGAAAAAGATGCATCTACAAAATCAGCACCTCTTTTGAAATAACAGCAGCCTGTTGATGCCATATTTGAAATAGGACGCTTTTCACTTGTCTGAATAACTAAATTATTCTCATCCAGCAATACAGAACTATATTTCGGATGAACAGCATTAATTGTTACAATTCCGCCGTCAAGATTTCTTTTTCTAAAATCTTCTATTGCAGGATTAATATCTGTTTTTATGAGCTGGCTTCCGTTGAGTAAAAGCAGTTCTTCATCATTATTTATTTCATCAATCGCAAACAGAGCGGAACAGACAGCCCCTTTTGTGTTACCGGCAATTTCAAAAATTTTGCATTTCGGACAGAGAATTTTTAAAGTATCACCTAAGAAATATTTTTCCTGATCTTCTTTTCTTATTATGCAGGTAATATTATCCCCGACAGTTTCCAGAAGTTCAATTGTTCGCTGAATCATTGGTTTATTTTGAATTTCAATCAGGTATTTAGGATAACCTTTCTCCGTAAAATCTTTTTCAGAGCCTGCCATTAAAATTAATATATTCATTAAAAACTTACCAAGTTGCTGTACTATCAAGCCCGTTCTCAGATCGAACGGGTCATGGATAGGATCTTATTCGGAGTCGTCAGAATTTGGCAAGGGATTTTTCCTTGGTCTGCCACGTGGCCTTTTGGGAGCATTCGGATCAGGTTTTGGATGAATGCAGGGACGTCCGCGGGTTCTTTTTGACTTAGGTTGTTTTTCCTCTTTTGGCTTCTGTGCTCTGCCAGGTTTGCTGCGGGGCGTTTTTACCTCGGGAAGTTTTCTGCAAAGCCCAAGTTTCTCCATAACTTCCGTACATGTCAAACTAAAAACATCATAAAATCAAATAAAGAATGTCATGTTATTCAAACGTTAACTTCTTAAAAACCGGTACACACCCCCTATTTTAACCCACATTTTTAATCTCCTTAGTTTTTCTAAAAATAAAGTCCATTGTTTTTGTTTTTTCAAGAAAAAACTCTTGCCATTATCTGCAAAATAATGTAATATGTAACTTAGTATTTAAAACGTTTTCTATAATTACTAGTGGAACAGCTTTAATGGGCAAATACTATGGGTAATATTTTTTGGAATAAGCATGAAATTCCTATCCCGGATGATGCTAGGATGAATCATTAC
>CAYQDC010000103.1:0-1881 GCA_964416205.1 uncultured Acetobacter sp.
TGCCCATTGTCACCGGAAGCGCAAGCGGCGTTATGGAAGTATAATTTTGATGCCGAGTGGCTGCGGTTGCATGTGGAACTTCTTTACGGTACGGGTGGTTACCGCTTTACGCCGGAAAATGAAGAGCGGTTGTTTAAACGGCTGTCCAGTAAAAATTTGGACGACTGCCTGACGACTTTCCGTCAACGCGATGATGTGGCTTTTTTACGATGCGCTTCTTTGGAGGCGGCTAAAAAGTACATTCAAAACTATTGGCTGAGCGATGATGGACAGCTTACTGTAATCCGGCGTGGCGACAGTGTCCTTATTGGCGAGATGATCCGACGTTTTTCTCCCGAACACGGCATGTGCTGGCAGGCAGAAGTGGCGCTGGTTGAGTTGGGAGCCATTGAAGCGGTACGGAGTTACATTGCTTTTCATACCATGTGTTGGGAAGCTATTTCTTTGTTAAAAAAGAATTTCCCCAAGGTGGCGGAAGAGTATTATTCGTTACATCCGTATTGAAATTGCCGATGTGGCAGGTGTTGTCAAAAATGTATAGTTGCATTTGCTGGACAGATTGGCGGTATCGTTTGAGCTTTGGCAGAGGAATGCCATAGTGGGATAAAAAAAGTGTAAAAAAGGGTGGCGCAGGCTGCCCTTTTTGTTTTTCTGACGGCCATTTATTTACGAGTTACTTTTGTTTTGTACGAGGTGGCGTTTGTGGCTGTAAGAAAAAAATAATTTTTTTGTCAAAAAAAGCTTGCATTTTTATTGTAGCTAATGTATAGTTTCTTTGTTTTAGTTAATTTTATGTTTTATTTTTTATTAACATGTTGATTTATGAAAATTATTAGAATGTTTAATCCTCAGGCTGTCAAAAATGGTGCCGGGGAGATGCTTTTGCGGGTTTTAACTTTTGCCAATGGCAGTTATGCCTTGCATTTTGTGATAAAAAAGGATGAAAGCCGGTTGGATTTGTATGATAACAAGGGTGGACTTATTCGTTCCCATTTGTGTGCGGAAAGCGCCTATATTTTCGGAAACGGTAATTATATCCTGATGTTTGAGCCGGTTAATCCGCCTGTTAAGGTCGGACGTGTGCGTTTTCGTAGCGAATTTCGCCTGTTTAACAGTAATGGGCAGTTGTTGTGTGACACTATTTCCTTTTTTACGCCTTTGTCGACTGATGATATGGTATTGCTGTGTTGCAATGGCGAGAAGGGACTGTATGATGCCAATTTTCGGAAAATGGAGTCCAAACCGGCTGATGCACTGGTGCTTTTGAATGAAAGCAGAATGTCTGCCGTTTGGTTACCGGAACCGTATCAGAATGTTCAACACATTCATGAGTTTCCCAATGGTAGCGTTAGTTGCGTTTATGAGGGAAATTTGCTTTTCTTTCCGAAAGGTGCCACAGAACCACTTGTTATTCTGCCATTTGACGATAATATTCGCTTTTTGCCGAACGGGTGTTATTGGTTGGTTGAGGATGGGATCATCTGTGATGCTGGCTATCGCGTTATTTTGGATAATGTTGATACTGTTACCTTGCTTGACGATGTTTATCTGGTGTGTCGGGCAAAAAAGAAAGAACAGTTGTTGTTTGCCTATGATGGCAGGCAAATTGTTGCCGGGCGGCAATTGCGCGAACGTGCCAATGGTGTGTTTGTGTTTGAAGATGCCAATGATAAAGTCAACCTGGTGCACCGAAGTGGACGTGTTATCTGGCAAGGGCTTGATCCTTTTATGGTTGACTGTATTGAGCGGCCGGTGTAATTGTTGTGAGGAAAACCGTGAAAAGAGTTTAACCTAATAAAAAGGCGTCCGTTTTGACAACGGGCGCTTTTTTGTAACAAGAAAACTACCGGCTAGGCCGGTAGTTCCAAAGAGCTTATAGCT
>CAYQDC010000104.1:0-1855 GCA_964416205.1 uncultured Acetobacter sp.
GATTATAGCATTTAATAATTTGCAAAATGCAGATTGTGAATTGTTCGTTACAAATTACCAGTAATTTATTTCCCAGCCTTCACTTATTATACGGGCAGCACATAACAAACTGTACCATCCTGCATTTTTTGTACAGTATGTTTTTAAAGCCGAATTTGAATAAGAGCCACTCCCATAAGCATTGAATGTACCTTTTTCCAGCTTGTAGGCAAAGAGGAAAGTATCTTTGCCAAACATGTTTGGACCTTTTTTGTTGCCATTAATATCTGTAAATACTATAACATTAATCAATGTCCCGGTTGAATTATTATCGTAGATAAAATATAAAATTTGTGAGTTTTTTAATTCTATGATATATGCAACGTAAGAGGATGAGAGAAGACCGTATGTAATAGTGTCACCATTGAGTGCAACATATGTATCCAGGTTGGCCTTTTGTAATGTGGTATAACCATAGATTTTGGCTCCACTTAAATATGGTACCACATAGGTCTCACAGAAATTAATTGTTGCCAGCTTGGTACTTTCAGTTGTTTGACCTTTAGCATTAATCCAGTATTGAGTGTCTCCATACTCAGCTTTAGCAAGCCCCATTGCATTTGAAAGTGTGCTGTAAACCTCTTTTAACCTTGTGATAGTCACTTTTTTTTCGTAATTCTTTATAAGCGTCGGAATTGTCATTGCCGCTACAATACCTATAATTCCCAATGTAATTAAGACTTCTGCAAGTGTGAAAGCTATTTTCATGAAATTCACTCCCCTACACACTATTATAGTAGTATAGAATACACATTGTCAATAGTATAAAATTTTTTTTATGGAAGATTATAAAGAAGTTCTGAAGGAAATCGGGTTACGTTTTAGGGTTGAACGTACCAGAAAAATGCTTTCGCAGGAAAAATTCGCTGAACTTGCAAATGTCCATACAAATTATATTGGCAAAGTTGAGCGGGGTGAACAAAATCTTACTGTAAAGAAAATTGTTGCCCTTGCGAATTCTTTAGATGTTCCGGTAAAAAATGTTTTAAATTTATAATTCTAATCCTTCAAGTAGGTTTTCTTTAGGGCTGTTTTGGATTTTTTCCGTAATAATCAAATTATCAAGTTTTTTTAGGGTGTTTTGGACTCTGGGCATATTTGTTTCCATCAAAATTTCATGATCATCTTTCCAGCCTAATTCTATAAAGCCAAGTTTCTTGTACTTTGATACTGTATCAAAAGGTCCATTAGTTATTGCTTCAAGTTTTATTTTATCTGCTTTTGAATTTTGGAAGATTTCAAACATATGTTTAAAAAGGGTTGTGCCGGCAAGGGTTACTTTCTTGCCGTATTCAACAGGCCATGTGCAGATACAATCAAGGTGAAATTTATTTTTTCCGGGTAAAAATGCCATCATCCCGCAGGGTTTGTTATCTACTACTGAGAGCAATGTTCGCCTATCATTTTTTAATGAATTATCTACGGCATACGAAAGCATCTCATCCCATCTGGAATATTCTTGGGCAGATAGGTCGGGCATGAGATTTTGCATCTTGATTTTTTTCGGAAGTGTTTTCAGAAAACGTTTATCGTCCTTTGCATTAAGTTCATAAATTCGTATATTTGTTTCCGTATTCTTTATAATGCTTTTTGAGTTTGCTATATGTATTGCCTGGAAATTTATTTTTTGTGAGGTATAGTTATTTAATTTCATTATTTTTCCTGTTGTTTTCATTTTTTTCTATGCCATAAATAGGGGGTTCAAGTAAAATTATAGCCAAAGTTGTACTTGTTTTTACAGAGTTATTTTTTTCAAAACTAGTCAAGAAAAAATTTGTCAGTTTGTTATAAAATTTTTACAAAAAAAAGCCCCATT
>CAYQDC010000105.1:0-1774 GCA_964416205.1 uncultured Acetobacter sp.
TAATTTGATTGAACGAGACTTACCAGAGAGAAGTACAAATTATCTTAAAGAACGGTATATTAGGATTGCTTTAGCTTATAAGCAGTTTGTTCTGCATGACGATATTCAATCTTTTCTCTGTGTTCTTACAAAACATCCGAAAAAAGGCGATAGAGATCTAAATATATATGTTCTTGATTTTATCTTTGAGCACATCATTGCTGAAAATAACGCAACAAGCATAACTAGTGATTCCTATTTTTTCCAATTAATTGGCGATGAATATGATGCCAAAAAAGATGAAATAACTCGCAGATTATCGGAGGGCCAAAAGCTATTTATTATTTCGACATATCAAACGATTGGCACAGGACAAAATCTGCAATATAAGATTCCACCAGGATTAGAAAATGAACTGATCAAAATTAATGACCACCCCTCTCGTGGCGAAAAGGATATTGATGCTATATATTTGGATAAACCAACCAATCTCCTAGCAAATTTGAACAACGATGTTACCGAAGAAGGGTTTGTAAAATATTTGTTTCACACTGAGTTTTTGCAAGAAAGATGCGAACTTTCTGTGGACGATGCAACTAAACACATTAAGCGCGCATTTAATCACTATATTACAGGCAATACTAATTCCCAAGGCGATAAATATCTTTGGGGCATTTATCGTAGCAAGAGTGTTGTTCAGCTGGCTACAAGAATGATTATTCAAGCTATCGGACGCATATGCCGCACTAATCAAAAGAGAAGGAATATTTATATTTTTGCCGACAGTCGTATAGCAGAAAACATCGACTTATCTGTATTGCACAATCGATTACTTAATAAAGAATTTGAGGCATTGTTAGACAAGGTCAAAGAACAATCAAGTACAACACAGATTAAAGAGGGTTCCGCTGAAAATGAAGCTATCCTTTGTTCCTCAAGAGCCAATATATTCATTAACAATTTCCTAAGAGATAACTGGAATAGTAATCTAATGAAGGATTGGCAACGTTTACGCAATCTCGCATTAAAATCGCCTACGATGTCCGCTGATGAATACTCGAAGAATTTTGTCGCAAAGTATTTTTATACAAAACTTCCTTCCCCAAATAGTCGTTTGTTTTTTAGTGAAGAAAATGATTACAACATTGTTCAAGTTGGCTTTACTAAAGAGGGGAAACTAAATCAAGAGGTTTCAGAAGCGTCGGCAAGGCTAGATATCTTAATGGACTTTGATGGACTTAGAGACTATTTTGAAGAAAATGGCTGGGCAACATCTTTTAAAGCAAATGATTACATTATGTGCCCACCTATGTTCAACAATATATACAAAGGAGCATTGGGCGAAGCTGTGGGTAGATATTTATTCAAGAGATTTCTTAACCTCGATTTGACGGAGATTAAAGATCCAGAAAAATTTGAATTATTTGATTACCATATAAACGACCTCATCTATTTCGATTTCAAACACTGGCGTGAGACCACTCTCGTCAAAGATAAGGAAATGTTGGCTAAAATCGAAGAAAAAGCAAATAAATGCGGAGCTAAATGCGTCATTATAGCTAATATCTATTCAGAAAATGACTGGCATCCGACAAAACCTAAAACACAAAGCGATTTGGTGATTCTTGAAGTTCCATCATTACTGTCGATGGATAAACACTCGCTTAAACTTAATGATGAAGCTTGGTATAGAATTCTGGAGTGTATAAATGAATTTTCCAATTAAAACAAATCAGCTAGCTTACAGATTCGATAAAGAATCATTTTCAAAAACTTATGATGTATTCTGTGTTAG
>CAYQDC010000106.1:0-1750 GCA_964416205.1 uncultured Acetobacter sp.
TATTTTTGCAGCATAATTTGTTTCCCATACTGCTCCATGAACTCGTAATCCGGGTGGTCTTTCTCATTGACGGGAAGTAAAATTTTTTGACGCTCCATTCGTTGACCGTTGAATTTGTATCCGTATGTATATTTGACTTTCTGTTGCAAAATAACCGTTTTGAAAAACAGTAAAATATATTTGTTATCTGCGTGTTTTCTCAAATGAAGCCGCTTCACGTCATCAGAGAAAACGCAACAATATGGGTGATAAAAATTTTCAACAACGCTTCCGTTATAGTTTACCCCTAAAACATTTTTATCGAATGAAGGATTAGGGGTTGCAATCCAATTTGTAATCCCATTGTTTGAATCTGTTGCTCCGATAAATGGTATTTGCCCACTATCCATATCTGCTTTTGTCAATCTTTTTCCGGCACTTATACTGAAAAGCTCGTTGATATAAAATGCTTTCCATTTTACTGATTTAAGGTCTGTCAACACCCCCCTAGATTGTATATTTTCACCAATAAAGTTTTTATATTTTTGTATAAGTTGTCTTTCGCGCTCTTTGATGTACTGTTCCATAAAATCTAAATCAAGATTTCCTGCAACATCTACGGGAAGCATGATCTTTTCTCTTGAAATTCTATTATCGTTAATTTCCCGATTGAAATTATATTTTTTTGAAAGTCGATTCAAGATTGACGCGATAAACAGATAATGATATTTGTTATATTTCTCATTTTTTAAGTGGGTAATATGATCGCTCGCTACAAAAGAAAACGGCTCATAAAAACTTGATCCCACGCTTCCACTATTAGCAAGACTTATACAATCTGAAAAAATCCTAACCTTTTCTGTATTTGAAATGAAATTATCTACACCGTTGTTTAGCGCCGATGATGATACATAAGGCGTTTTACCTGCTATATGGTCTTCTGTTTTTAAGCGCTTACCACGCTGAATTTGAGGAAATAACTCTGTTAAAAAGAATGGTCGCCATTCTCTATCATTCAGATTCAGCATGATTCCCCTCCTCGAATAAATATTCTCGTCCCTGCATTATCATGGAAAACTCAAAAGTTAAATAATCGCCGATTGTTTTAATAAATTCATCTTCTGTTGGGATTGCATCGTTGAAATAGTAAAAGCTGTGCAACCACTCGTCTGTTGCCTCAATCGTTGTTTCGACGCAAAACTTTGTTTCGGCTTCTATTCTGTCAAACCAAACATCGAGCAAATGCTGCTTTTTATCTTTCGCTGACTCCGTTTCAATCAGTCCGATGTGCGGGGCAACTTTATATCCGTCATTTTCAAAGTTAATGAATTTGCATACCTTGTCGGCAGGGTGCGGCTCCCCGGCAGTAAATACCGCAATACAAGGCATTACACCTACGCCATAAAATGTATCTTTATTTAATGTAATAACACCCTCTAATGTGTGATGTTTTAAGATATTTTTTTTGAGTGACCGTTCCTCTTTTGTTTTTCCTGTCATAGAGGATTGCGGAACAATCACGATACATCTTGCCCCAGTTACAAGGGAATCAAGCAAATGCTCCACAAATGACATCTCATACAAATCGGGATTTTGTTTCGACCCCTGCGAATACGGGGGATTCATCATTCCAACAGTAGCCTGCTTTAATTGTAGTTTATTAGAGTCCTGTTTGAAAAAGTCATCGTTTATCAGATTGCTTTTACCGTCGCCGCGTAAAATCATGTTTGTAGTAGCAATCGTAAACATATTCGGGCGCATTTCAATTCCA
>CAYQDC010000107.1:0-1707 GCA_964416205.1 uncultured Acetobacter sp.
CCCTTGTGCAAAGGGGGCTGTCGGCGTAGCCGACTGGGGGATTGTCCTTTTTACTCACTCTGTTAAAGAACAATCTCTCAACCAAGATCAGTCATATCATTTTGTAGTTTGGCCGGGGCTATTTTTCTGCCGATTTCTTTTATCTATTATCCATTTGACCAGAGTAAGAACACACCAATATATAAAAAGAATTTTGATATAATTGATTCCCGATCTGGCGATAAGCTCATAGTTTTTCCACCCTGAAAAATCCCTAAGCTTAATAAATACAAAAGTACAGGCCGCCGTTGCCGCGAAAAACAAAGCATAAGCAATAACGCCCTGTTTCACATTTGGGCGGTATCTTGGATTAATATATTATCGCAAACGCAATACTGCCAATTATACACAGATTTTTTCTTATTATTGTAATTATCATCTCAATCTCTGCAACATGCATACGCACATCTACAGCTCCCATATCCAGAACCATTCCATTTGAATCAACCGGTACTGAAAATTTGGTAAATCCCAAATATTCCAGCGTAAGCTCTGCCGCTATCAGAAGAAACACTACGGACAAAAATACTATCCCACCTATATTCGCTATGCGCCGTTTTCTCCCAAACCTGTCCTGGCCGTAAAGTATTTCCATTATATCCACCCCGTACACATCTGCCAGCATAAGAAGCATACCAAGGTCCGGCTGGGTTCGGCCAGATTCATAGCTTGAAATTGCCTGTCTTGTGACATTTACCCTGACGGCAACTTCTTCCTGAGTAAGTCCAGCCTTTTTCCGCAACTCCTTGAGGTTGTGATTTATAGTCATATTGTTCCCCTCCTTGACTATAAAAGTAGCATTTTTCCCGTTTTTAAGTCAAGAAACAATTTGTTGCGCCCGGTTTTTGTTTAAAAAAGGCCGAAAACATCGTATATACCGCTGGCACAGATGTTTTACGCATCACTTTTGCCCCCTTTACACAAGGGAGCCTTAAAAATAAAACGGAGCACTTCTTTACAGAATGCTCCGGTAAATAAACAACATCATTTATTTTTATCAATTTCAATTTCACCATTTTCATGCTCATATTTTTCTATATATGTTTTACATAGGTGTTCCAGCAGATTGCTAACACTTCTCGTTTCGCGCTTCGCTATATAACTATATAACGTATTTTTTCTAAATATTCATCTTTTATATTAAATGTGAAAGGTGTTTTATTGGTAGGCATATAAATCTCCTTTACGAAACAGTCTAACAATAGTTACATACATGTTATTCTATTAAATTCGCAAATTATACGCCCACTGTAACATAACAGTTATTTAACTGTTGAATATTATCTATATCTGTCTTATACTTGTAACATTAAATAATGTAGAAGGTGAAACAATGCTCAGAGACATACCGTACAATGTATTAAAAAGGAATACGAGGTCGTATAAGATAATGCTTTTGCGTGACCGGAAGTCCATGACCTTTGCGGATATCGCAAAAGAGTGCTCTATTTCCTCCACTACCGCCTCACAGCTTTACAAGTCCATAAAGCGAAAACAGATACGCCAATCACATCGCAATAGTCCTCGGTCACGGCAACAGCTCCGAGATTAGAAAAGTCGTTTACAGGGCCGTTGCCTGTTACCGGGATCTGTCGTGCGTCTCTGCGTATCTCGAAAAGAGATACAGGTCTGTTCTATCTGCCTACCGGGACGGCGAGCCGGGAATGC
>CAYQDC010000108.1:0-1601 GCA_964416205.1 uncultured Acetobacter sp.
ACCCCGCTCGGCGCCTATTTGCTTTCCTGTTGCCTTTTGATAAGTCAATCAGAACGTGTGTCCTTGCGGACAGGGATGGCGGGGTGATAAACATCTGCTCATTCCGCAGGTCGTTTTAGGTCGGGCAAACTGTTGTGCGGTGCGGGGGAATAAAGTATGGCAAAAAAGTGAACGAATATTACAAAAAGTGTTACAAAAAACCAAAATCGGTATTGACAACTAATCAAACATCACTTATAATGATAGAGGCTAATCATAATATTTGTGATAATGTGCCGGAAAATATATAGGGAAGAAATCATTCCTAACCGCTTTTTTGCCGCGAAAGTATTCGTCCTCCTTCCTTTTTGCGCAAAAATATAGGAGATCCCGACAGAAAACCGCCGAAATCTCCTTTTAAACGGATTTATCTTTTGCAATCTGCAAAGGGAATGATTTTTTTCTATATACAAAATTCACACAGAGAGCCAGCTAAACCGCCAAAAGAGATGAGAGAAAATTATGTAGTTTTAACGTAAATAGGAGATCTAACATAAACAGGAGATAGAAATTTATGATTAAAATTGCTATTGTCGGAGAGAGCAAAGAGCCCCAAATGCAATTAAAAGAATTTCTTATTTGCTATGGAAAGAAAAATGAATTACCGTTAAAGATATTCAGTTTCCCCAATGGCCTGAATTTTATCAGCGAGTATTCATATGATTATAATCTGATAATAATTTATGTCGATATGTCTTATATGGATGGGTTTGAAACAGCGAAACTTTTGCGGAAGCACGATGAAAAAGTGGCCATCATTTTTATTGCGAACCAGACGAACGATGCCATAAAAGGATATGAAGTTTGGGCGAGTGACTTTATTGTTAAACCGATAGAGTACAAGATTTTAGTGCAAAAGCTTGACAGAATTATTCGTTCAGCGAAAGAGGATATGCCGTTTCTTGTCAGCAATCTGAATAGAGAGATAGTAAAAGTTTATTTGTCAGATATTTACTACATTACTGTCAACGGCAGATATGTCACTCTGCATACAAAGAACGGTGAAGTGGTGATTCGCAGTTCAATGAAGGAAATTGAAAATAAACTTGCGAACCATCATTTCGCGCGCGGAGATAATTCCTCTATGGTAAATCTGATGTATGTTTCGCATGTCAATTCCCAAGGGGCTGTCGTCAACGGAGAACTTATTCCGTGCAGCCGTAACAGAAGAAAAAATCTCATTGATGCCTTCAAACTTTATCTTGCGTAATCCTTTTGTCGGTATGCACGGTAATAAGTTGCTACTTTAAAATAAATAATTTGCTGCAGAAAAGTCTTTGATGTGTCATAATCTGTTGAAAAAATGGTATAAACTGTATAATATGACAGAATTATGCATTATGGTGACGTAATTTTCACATAATCGTCACAAAAAATACTTTTCTGTTAGAATGTGTATGGGGTGTATAGATTAATACACCCCATTAAAAAATTTTTAAAGGAGGCAAAGATGTCCAAAGCAGTTAGAAGGAAAACCAGAAAATTCGGCAAGCTCTCGGTTTCCGTACTTCTGACGGTAGCTCTGCTGACAAGCGGCGTGACAACGCTGGCTTCGGCTGAAA
>CAYQDC010000109.1:0-1568 GCA_964416205.1 uncultured Acetobacter sp.
ACCTCCTGATGGAGGCTTTTTAATGGTGCTCTGGAGAAGACTCGAACTTCCACTGCCTGAGGCAACATGCACCTGAATCATGCGCGTCTACCAATTTCGCCACCAGAGCAACGGCTATTTTATTAGTCTTTTTTTTTTCGTTAGTCAATAGTTTTGTTGTTGTTTTTTACTTCAATTATTGCGTATGAATCCAGTAGTAAAAGAATCCCTAAAATAATTCTGTAGATAACAAAAGGCAAAAATGTTCCGTGACGCAGCCATTTCATCATTAAGAAAATGGCTAAAAACGAAAAAACGAATGACCAGACTACGGCCTGATAGGCCATAATCAATCTGGATATTTCGCCACCATGGCTGATTTCATAAAAGGCCAACACACCCGCACCAAAGATTGCGGGTACGGACAACAGCATTGAAAATTTGGCAACTTCACTGCGGTTATAGCCCAAAAAGCGCCCCATTGTAATGGTAATTCCCGAACGGCTTGTACCGGGAAAAAAAGCCAGGCATTGAGCGATGCCAATGCAAACAGCATCAAACAACGTCATGTCTTTCAGGGTCTTTTGAGTGCTGAATCTTGTATCGGCAAGCCATAATATGATGGAATAAATTATCAACATTATGCCGATGAGTCTGGTGCTGCGCATCCATTCTGTACCGACATATTTCATTAAACTGCCGATAACAATGGCCGGAACAGTGGCTATAATGAGATAATAGGCCAGCTTTACGCCGTCGGCTCTGATATTTGGCAGAAACTTATTTTGCCATAACTCTACCAGCATAGTCTTTATCGTGCGCCAGAAATACAATACCACCGCAATCAGTGAACCGACATGCAAGGCAATATCTATTACCTGCCCCTGATCGGCATAAGTTGTATATTTTGCAAATAATATCAAATGTCCGGATGAGCTTATGGGCAAAAATTCTGTCAGTCCCTGAATCATGGCCAACAAAAATATGTGCATATCGGTCTCCTTTTGTTTTGTTGCCGAAAAGACTATATCTGCCAGTTCTTAAAAATCAAATAATAATCCCTGTTCTTTTTCATCCTTTTTTGGCTTGTGGGAAACCGGGCGATTTGCGGGTATTATCTTTTCCGATGTTTGTTTTTCTGGAGTTTCCGGCTTATCCGGATATGCAGTCAGTTCACCGTCTGCCATTTTTATGATTAAAGAATCCTGTTTTCTGGCATCGGCAACACCGTACATCGTGTTTGCATTATCTCCTTTTATCCAGGCAAATCCCCGTTTTAACACCGTTTCTACAGAAACACCTTCCAGACGGCATGACAATCCGGTCAGACGTTCCTGATATTTCTCTATCAGAGTTTCTACATAAACCGGTTTAATTTCTGTAAGACTGAGTATATTTTTTTTCTGCAATAAAACATTTTTCATGGCGTTTTGCAGTCGCTCAATGCGATAGTCAAGCTTTTGGATGTTTTCATCCAATATCTGCCGCAAATTTGGAATACCACGGCTCAGTCCTTCTATGCGGTTTTTATATTCGTTCAGGCAACGCTGGATAGAACTGTGCATCCGATTGTCCAGTATATTTAAAGC
>CAYQDC010000110.1:0-1506 GCA_964416205.1 uncultured Acetobacter sp.
CTTGGGTGTTAGAAAATGCGCAAACTGTTTCATATACGCTCTTAGGTATTCCGCCCAGCTGCTCCTGCCTTCTTCCGTAAAGTACATAACAAAAACCCGCCGACACAATGTAGGCGGGTATCAATTTGATTTTTTATAAAACAACGCTTCAAAGCTTTTTCTTTAATTGAGCGTAATTTTTTATAGCGACTCTGATATACTCCTTTGAGATAACAACATCTCATCGTCGTTTATTTTGATTTTGAAAAAAGCCCAAAGGTTGCTTTCTGACAATCGTTTATTATCTGGAGTAAAATTCAATAACCAGATTCGGCTCCATCTGCGCGGCATACGGAACATCATCAAACTTCGGCACAAAAGTATACTTTGCGGTCAGCTTATTGGCATCAACTTCCAGATAGGACGGAAAATCACGCGTCTGCGACTGAACAGCTGACATAACGATAGCCAGTTGCTTGGATTTTTCGCGAACTTCAATTATATCTCCTGCTTTCAGCTGATAAGAAGGAATGTTGACCTTTTTACCGTTAACGGTAACATGACCGTGGTTAACAAACTGGCGCGCCGCAAAAACAGTAGAAGCAAACTTGGCTTTGTAAACCAGATTGTCCAAACGGGATTCTAACAGACCGATAAGATTTTCAGCTGTATCGCCCTTTCTGCGGATAGCTTCAACATAGTATTTATGGAATTGCTTCTCAGAAATATTTCCGTAATAAACCTTCAATCTCTGCTTGGCATACAATTGTTCACCGTAGTCGGTCGTCTTTTTTCTTCTTTGCCCGTGTTGTCCCGGTGCATAGTTTCTTTTCAAAACCGGGCTGTTGTTGTCGCCCCATAGATTCTGGCCGTAACGGCGACTGTTCTTCTTTTTGGCAGTAACGATACTTTTCATAAATAAATCCTTTTGATATTGGTTAAAATTATTGTCCCGATAGTTTTGTCGTCGATAGAGCTCATTTTGCAAATAACAAAACCAAGCTCCGGTGCAAACGGGGAATTCCTCCGCCCCGGAAACAGAAATACAATCTCGCAATGCCTCAACATAACCTGCCACACCTGAAAGTAACCTTTCAGCGCTTCAGCAAGATATACCGCATAATCGGCACTTCCTTGCATTTTCCGTATCCAAACGCTACCCACTTTCTCGGAAGTACGCCTAACTTACCGCAAAAAAATAATTTTGCAAGTATTTTCTTTGCATCTTCTTCTGTTTTTTATGTAACAACAATTATTAAAAACACCCGGAATGGTAAATCTGCAAATTATTTATGATTTAGGCTCAATTATGATTAGCGTATGATAATATTTTAAAATGATGCTTAAAAGCGGTAGGCTCAAAATCTATTTTAGCTTTTTTTAATCTACTTGTCTCTTTAATGCCTCTGTTACAGGAAATTGTTGTTATGCTGACATAAATCAGATGTAATACCCACACAAAATAAATGAATATGGATATAACAGTAAAATGTTTATGTCGCTTGGTTTGAAGATTGTTAATGATTG